>JAADCV010000068.1 GCA_013154235.1 Thermoproteota archaeon
AACGACAGAACCCGTTCCGTGAACAGCCCTATATACAACTAGAATAATACGGAGTCTCGTAACGACACAGGCTAGAAAAAGAAGGAATAGAATGCGTTAAGGAGAACGAAAAGTTATAAGGAAAGGTTTGGTAAGTATAGGTTGGGGTGTGTTGCATGGGTTCAACGTTGAGTTTGAAACCTGGGTGCAAGACAACGGTGAAGATACTTCGCAAGTTCGATAGGCTTTGGATCGAAGAAGATATCGAATCGTGGGCTGACGAGAAGCAGGTGATTGATGCAATACACGACGACATGGAGATTGGAATTCTTGATGTTCCCAAGACGCTTCAGAAGGGCTGGGCACGACAGAGAATAGTCATGATGTGGTTAGGTGGAGAAATAACGAGCTGCGCGTTGATTGCTGCGATACAACAGATGGGCAGTGAAAAACCATTGATTGAGTATTTCAAGGAGCTTGAATGGAGGCTGTGGAAGGACTATGCTGAGGAAATAATTGAGCTTGAACGTGTTGCTGATCACGTGATGTCTGCTTCAATGCCTTCCGATGACTGGCGCGATCGTTACTGTGCTTTCGCTAACGACCCGTGTTAACCTCAATTCTTTTTCTTTTTGCTTCTCGTTATCGGTTCTAGGATAACGGATTGTTTAACCACCGTAGCGAAGATACTTGCTTCTCAACTGCTTGACGAGCAAAAGATTTATTAACCTAGGCTGGGTAAGGATAGGTTGGGGTGAGGTGAATGGTCAAGACTGATGTGGTAACCGAGATCAAGAACGAGATAAAGAATCTTGCAGATGCAATTGACGCTCTGAAGTATGCTCTTGAGATGGTTAGGGATTACCAAAAAAACAAGAACCCATCATACATTAGGAAAGCGGCGTTTGCTGCGATGAAAGCTGCGTGGCTAACTAACGAATTTGACTTCACGTACTGGGTCAATGAGGTAAAGATATGTGTTCCGAAACCAAGCCTTTGCATATCAGTAAACGAAGACGGAGAAGTAACCCAGCACTTTGATGATGACGTTGCAGTACTTGATGCAATCCATACTATGTTCAACCGAATCATAATGAAACTTGAGCTTAACATCACAGAGTTGAAAAGGGCTGTTGAAGGAGAAGACGACGAGTCCGAGATCTAGCTCTAACTAAACTCATTTTTCCATTTTTTCGCTGGCCCCCAGACCTCCGGGGGTGCTCAACCCCCGGAGGGGGGAAGGTGAGGTATATGGGTAAGAGACTGTTATGCAGCTACACCTGTTATGAGATCTGTCTCTCACATAGATACTCTCCGCGCGGATATGAAATATGCCATTGCGAGAAGTTGCACAGGTTGATACACATACTGTTGCGACTTGGAAAAATTATTCACGATCCCAACGACCCGTTTAACGTGTATTATGACCCTGACGATCCTTAACCACTATTTTTCTCTTTCTCTTTGTTCTTTCCGGATTCTGCTTCCATTAACTTCTTTCGCTGCTTAACGCTTCTGTTCTTTCTACTGTTTTCAATATGTTTCTAGCCGCAGTATTTATATACCTAGGTTGTGCTAGGTTAGGTTGGGTGGTGTGTGGTGTCGTGCAGAGCAGTCTTCGAACATGATGTATTTACTGTATTTAGATGTACATCAGAATACGTGACGTACTCCGTGCTCATGCCTAACGTGGACGATCCGGATATACATGATCTTGCGCGATTAATACTCTATAACGTTGCGATGCTAAACAAAAGACCTTGGAGGCTGATCAGTGCTGCAAAGGAGGTGGCTAAGGCACGTGGCTGGTACTTATCAATTAGCTGGTCTACTCATCCATGCTCTGGATATGTTGATTATTCTATTGATGCTGATATTGTAGCAGAATTTGAGCTATACAGGAAAAGAAAAGTGAAGAAAGATCCAGTATGGGGCATAAAAACAGTAGTTATACGAGTAATAAAGTCAAGAATTGATAATTCGCTGTGGTTGGAGATCAGGGGGCGGGCTAGCTATAGTGATGTTCATGAGTCGTGGGGCTACGCTAATATATACTTGCTTCCACTGGAACCGTTAGCGAAGTTGAGGATAGTGGAAGAGAAGGAGAAGGTGGTTTGCGGCCCAGACGGGTATTCAACTACTGAATCCCGTGAAATAATTTTATCAACGTGTTAAAAAACATTTTTTATTCTTTAACTACTTTTTCTAGCGTCTTGCGTATCTTCTTTATTTCTTCTTGTATTTCTTCCATTCTTTCTTCTATGTTTGCTGATGCTGATGCTGTTATGATAGCTGCTATGGGCTTTGGAGCTGCGTAGGATATGATGATGTCCATGACGATTGCGAAGATGAGAAACAGTAGCAGACCCGCAAAAAGAGATGAACTACCCATTTACTCCACCGTGCATATCATCTCTATGATGAGTGTTGTCCTGACCATGTTCCTCGATATCTTTCCTCCGTTGATTCTGCGCACGAGCATCGCGTAGCACTTCTCGTTGAGTATAGCGCGCTGTATCTCTTCTGGCACCTCGTCCATGTGTATAGGTATCATGAAGTGCCTCGTGCTGTGGCGATGTGGTGGAATAACCTTATTGATCTCTCCGTTGGTCAAGGCACGACCACCCTAGCAACCAGCTCCTCCTTAGTTCCTTTGCTCGACTCTATTCGCTCTCGAACGATGTACATCATGATAGCATCAACCTCAACGTACTCGACACGATTCTTGTGACGCGGAGTAACTATCAGCATGATCTCCGCATCTAGGCCGTGACTAGGCCTGAACTCTCGTCCGTCAAACTCCTTGGCCTCAACGAGCTTCAGTACGACGGCTCTATCAACGTATGCCTGTTTATACAGCGAAGTTACCTGAACCGAGTCCTCGAAGGGGACTATCTTAACGATCATTGATCACCACCTCATCCAGAGTATATACACGCTAGCACAGCTGCTAGATCCTCCGCTGACTCGGCTGGCTCGAAGTCCCTCGGGTCAATATCGAGCTCAGTATCGTCGTCCAGCTTCATGCTGTACCTACCGCTTGAGCTGGCCAGCGTTATCCATAGTATCCTGTGCTTCTCTATAACCGCCCTCTCCTTGTTTTCCTTTCTATAGACGCAGAGCTTCAATCCGTCGTTGTCCGTGTAGATCAGGTAGATCAAGTTACCTCTTTTGTTTACAATGGCCCACATGAGGACTCACCGACCTAGGTTTGGTTGGGCTGGGTAAAAAGCTTTTCGCGCGCATAAGCTTATTAACCCGGGCTAGGTAAGGTTAGGAAGGGTGTGGAAAATGAGTGTAAAACCCGTTGTCAAGATATCGCATATGAAGACGTACTGGTACATATGGATACCTAAACAGATCAAGGAATTGCTAGAGAAGAGCGGCGTCAGCGACGGCTCGACAGTGATCTGGGAGGACGTTAGGGACGAGAGCGGCTCTGTAGTCGTAACCCTAAGGATTCTGAAGGGAGTGAAAGCTGAGTGAGGCGTGAAAGATGAGCAGCATAGATAAGCTGATTGATCAGGTAGCGTTCAAGCTAGCTAGCGAGATCAAAGACCCAGAGATAACGTGCCGAATAACCGACTACCGAATCAAGCACGATAGGCACGGGAGAAAGATGCTGGTTCTATACCTCAAGTGCCTTGAGCATGGAACTGTGGTTGTTAGCTTATCACCAATGTATGCAAAGGAGTTCAGGCAGCGCCTCAAGGATCTGGGTATAGAAACGATTAGGGATATGCTGAGCGTGTGCTACGTCTTCGAGCGTGTCAAGCTTGCTAAGGCTAGGGAGGACTACACAGATCCATACCCACGCTACCTACCAAAGGCGCTGACATCGTGTCCAAAGGAGCTTGTTGAGGAGTAGCGCCTTGATCCTATGCATGTGTCTAAACCCCATTTTTTCTCTGAGACGCATCTAGTTGAGGTGGGTAGAATGGGTTCTGAGGAGCCGAGGAGGGATAAGACAGTTGATCAACTCATTGACGAGGTAACGTCTCCAGAGCCGCAGCCAAAGGAGAGCGGTGTTGAGTTGGCTCAACGCGAAAAGATACATCTGCATGACGTGCTCGATAAATGCGCCGACGTCAGGATGCTCAAGATCTGCATAGACGACTACATACTTGTTAGAGTCGGTAGATACTGGTACGAAGGAACCGTTGTTGAGGTTGGTAAGCTAGGTATTGTCATGGAGAACCAAGGTCACGAGGTCGCTATCGCTCTAGGAAAGATCAGCGTTGTCGAGGTTCTTCGAAGGGGCAAATGGTATAGACTGTATCGTGAGCTACGCAGCAAGATCTACGGTGGTTAGATGCTTGAGCTCATAGACGATGTTTTTCTTTCTCTTCCATCTAACGATCCTGTGAAGGACGAGCCGCTGGCCTACGTAGAGTGCGTTTCTCTTGAGCCTCTTCGCAGAAGGAGGATAGGTTGGTACTACCACACTACTCAAAGAGTTGAGCTCAGTGATAGGCTGGCGATATGCGCAGCGTGTACCAACCTCCTTAGGCGGTGCTCTGTCAAGCTATGGAAAGCGTATCGAAGGCTGGAGGAGTACGCGAAGTTCGTTGGGTTCGTGTGGTCTGGGCCCATCCGGTGGATGGGCTACGGAAAGCTCGTGGAAGTAACGTTATACTACGTCTATCCGGAGGCGAAGAGGAAGCGTTGGAGGCGTCACCAAGAGATGCGCCTACTATTTGCGGTGCCAGTGACGTTCACTGCATACGACGAGTTTCTTAGGAGGCACCTCCATGAGCTGGACGACATTGGGAGGCTGATACTCGAGTGCCTCTTCGGCTTAGAATACGCTTGGGAGGTCGAGCTAGACGCTGAGGAGACGCTGAAGGCCGGAGTACGTCTAGTGACGAAAGAGTTGATAGAAACAATTGAGCAAGAAGCTGCTCGGCTTGGGATAGACGTGGACATTCCATTACCGTGGGTGCCAGAGGCACCGGGAGGGATTGAAAAGATGTGGTGCAACGGCGTTTACCGAGCACCGTACGGGTGGCTAGGCTACATCATCTTCGACTACAGACGAATGTTTGGGTACAGCCACAACTATGGATACGACAGCAAGACATACGGATGTGCTCCTTCGATTCTTGAGTATCAGTGTGAGTGGTTCAGGTGGTGGTGATGCCCATCATAACCGTTGATCTAGACCTCGAGGAGGTTAGACATGAGCAAGGAGACGAAGCGAAGCCTAGAACACCTCTAGAGACGCTGATATGCCTACTACGGCTAGCCTATGTTTGTAGCGATAGAAGGTGCTACGTCTGCCGAACACGCAAAGGTATACACGTTTACATATACACGGATGTATACGACATCGAGAAGGCTGTCGCTCTGCGGAGCTACCTATGCGACGACCCTATACGCATCGACATCGACATTAGCCGCGCTAGACGCGGAAAGCTGGCGTATATCGAGACGCTGTTTAGAGTCAAATTGACTAGGGAAGGCATGTCTAAGGAGATGTGCGTAGACGCGAAGACGTTTCTGGATGAGCTCGTTAGGCGGCTGTAAACTCAATTATTTATGTTGATATCTTTGTATCCCCGGGGGTATCCCCCCTAGGCAAAGACTTATTACGCCTCTATCCGTAGCCTATTCACGAGGTGGAAACGTGGCTGCATCCCTAGACGCTCTAATTAGGTTGGTTAGGGAGGCGCAGAACCTCACCTACGACGAGGCAAAGATAGCGGTTGACCTAGTGAACAGCCTCGTGCTCAAGAGGCCGCACAAGGTGTTTGGAAACCTCATCAAGTGTATAGCAGATCTAGTGAAGAGCAAGAACGTTCCGAAGGGCCATTGGCAGCCGTACTGGATAGTCGCTATGAGAACCTTCGAGTGCTGGAAGGGTGGAAGAAGCAAGAACGAGTGCGTAAACTACGCCCTCAGCGCAATCGCTGGCATGCCCCACGTCGACACTAGGCTGGCCAGAAGCATCGCTGAGACGGTCTACGACAAGGTAGCTGACTGCATACAGCAGAGCGGTGCATGGATCAAGAGGTTCTACCCAGTAGCTGGCGCTGGAGCAGCTCCGGCTAGGCGCTAAGCTAGTCGCTAGCTAAGGTGGTTCCATGTCTTCGGTTATTGAAGCGATTCTTTTTTACCGCGTTCTATCTACTGGCACGATTTCTGACATCGATATCCACAACATAGTCGTTTCCTACATCGACGACGCTCTCTACTCGAAGCTACTCGAGCGCATACGTGATCCGGAGGCGCGCGAGATCTTCGAGGCCTTCTACTTAATGATGTCTCTGCATGATGTCATTACGTGGCTTCGTGGTGGAGAGATAGGCATCGACTCCATACCCTCGTATATTGTTGCGATGGTGTATGAATGGGCAAAACGCTTTTTAAGGAGCGGCTAGATCTGTTCCTGGGTGAGGAAAGGTGAGTGAAGGCATTAACTACCAAGGTATAGTCGATTACAAGAAGATCATAGGCGAAGTGCTCAGAGGGCTGGATCCATCAGTTGCTGCGCTGATAGAGAACCTCGATGAGCTGAGGAACGGCCCGACGATTGGTCATCGCATCCGTGCACTGTGTAGGGCGAACCTATTTGATGAGGATGTATGTAAACGAATTGACCAAATCATTCTGCTTCCGGAGGACGCGCAGAAGAGAATCATCTTCGCTATCCTTCTGAGCAAGGCGCTGAAGAAGTGAAGACCCTGGTTTATAAACACGAAACGGTTTTTAGCTCCGTTTCTTCTCTTTAGCTTGAGGTGCGTAGAATGAGCTTCGAGATACCAGTCAGCCTACTCCTGTACGCTCAGCTACCCAAGATACTGGAGGGTCAAGAGGTTAACCTAGAACCGATAATCAACGCTATAGTGATGCAGAAGCTGCTAACAACCATTGTCGCTACCCTTCCGATACCCACCGAGTTCAAGCCAATTATCGACCTAATGATCACCATGGAGCAAGTAAAGGCGCTAACCGCCGCACTGAGAGGAGAGACCTACACGCCGAACATCGACAAGATCATCAGCCTCGTAGTGACCCTCAGCATGATGGAGCAGCTCACCAAGGCCTTCGCGACTGCAGCGTAAACGGCTTAGTCTTATCCGTGCCTAGACCACAAACCTTTTTCTCCCTCAACCCTTTTCTTAATCCGGTGAGGTAGTTGGGCGTATTCGCGCGAGTGAAGAAGATCGTGCTGGGAGTTCCAAAGGCCGGTGTAGACGCTGGATACACTCCGGCTCCGTGCGATATCTGGCTCAGCGACAAGGGACTGTGCTTCATGTCTCTAGACGACCACACGGGCATCAAGATACCGGTAGTTGACGTGGGCGCTGTCGAGGTCGCTGTAGGAACGCCTCCCGGCGCTGGCAGCTTCGTTAGCTACATGCCCCTGTACACCGCTGTCGTAGTAGGCGATACGCTGTACATACTGCTACCGATGTGGGACAGCCAGAACCAAATGTATAGGTACTACGCACCCAGAGACGCCAGCATGGTCGTGCACGTGTTCTACGCTATCGACAGAACCGGAAGGATGTACGCGCAGGTGTGGGACAAGAACCTCGAGAACCTTCTGCTAGACAACGCAACGATATACGTGGAGCTCTACATCGAGGGCTGGGTAGTGACGCTGTTCTCGCCCGACAACCCGCTGGCGCTCATAGCTATCCTAGGAGTCATCGGAGCAGTTGGAGGACTAGCTGCTTGGGGCTGGGTCAACCATGCCGAGGCCGAGAAGCTCAAGGCCAAGGCCGAGCTCACCCAGACGCAAGCCCTTGCTAAGATGCTTGACGTTATAGCGAAGAAGGTTCAGGAGGGTCAGACAGACGTTAGGACTGCTATAAAGGCGCTTCAGCTCGCTAACCACGCAACGCTGACCACCGTATCTAGCGTATCGAAGCCGGGGAGCAGTGAGAACTCTTGGTACGCGAACATCATAGGCACGCTAACGAAGTACGTGCTGCCCTTCGCGCTGCCGATAATCGGGCTGATATTCCTGATCTTCAAGTGGAGGCTGCTACTCGACTTCCTACGCAGCCTCTTCAGAAGGTGACGGCAGTGAAGATGATAAACATCGTCGCTCCCCTAAACATGAACATCTCATTTTTCATCTGCGCCCAAGCCCTTAGAGCGTGGCTCGACCCATCGATCAAGACCCGCATAAACGATCATCCGGAGCCCTTCGTCTTCAACCTCGTTATAGGCGACCTAAACACCCCATTCGCATACCCTCTGTGGAACCACGTGGTCAAGGTATGGTGGCTGGATACCACAGTATATCAGCAAGGTCTCGACAGATCGAAGATCCGTGGAGAGCTGTGGCTGACAAGCATGTGGAACGCATCGTTCTTCAAGGACTACAAGAAGCTTATCGAGGAATCGAAGATAAGGATAGTGCCTAGGCTGGTGCACCCGCTGTTCTTCATGTACGACGCAACTACCATACCAATGTCTGAGAAGGTATACGATTTGTGCATCATCGCAACTGACGTTGCTAGGAAGGGCGTTAGGCTGGTTGAGGAGGCTTGTAGGCGGCTAAAGCTGAAGTGCTTCATAGCTTCGCCAGTACATGAAGTCAAGCCGTACTCGCTCCCAGCGACAGCGATCATAAACAAGCTTATGTACTGCAAGTACCTGGCCTTTCCATCCGGAGCCGAGGGATTCGGACTACCTCCGGAGGAAGCGGCTGTCTTGGGCGTGCCCAGCATCTACATCAACGCTACCGCTCTACGCGAGAGATTCTATGGATTCCCAATCGAGCCGGACGCTGAGGTAGATACCATAGCTGCGGGAGGAAGGATGAAGCTGTGGACAGTATCTATCGATAAGTTCGTTGAGACGGTTAAGGAGGCGCTGTCGCTGAGCAACGAGGAGTACCTTACGCTGGCTAGGACTGTGCAAGACGAAGCACGGAGTAGGCAGTACGACGCTATCGAGTTCGTCAACGCGTTCATACTTCAGCACGCTTGGTGAGAGCATGGACGGTGTCATGATTGCTGTAGACGTTGTGTCGATATCGCTCGTGATATGGATACTATCGAAGCTCTACGTAATCGAGCAACGTCTCGCTAGGATCGAGCAGTTCCTAGCCGATAAGCTCGGTGCGAAGATAGGTGAAGGTGATGGTTCATGAAGGAGCTCGCTAGAATAGTGCTGAAGAGAATCGCAGAGATAGTCATGTTCTTTACGGCCACCGACGTAATGGTTAGGGAGACAGCACCTAGAGGAAGATGGTATGAAACAATAGCTAGACTAGCACAGTACAAAGCGTTGATGCAGCTGCTTAAGAGGATGAGCTTCTGGGTAGGCAAGGTATGGGCCAAGTGCTCGTATCAAGGCATATCTCAGATATCGTATGGGCTAGGAATAATGACAGCAACGCAACAAGGGTTAATCAGCTACGGCCTCGGAGTGATGACAGCAACGCAACAAGGGCTGATAAGTCTCGGTGCGGGCATTCTTCTGGGTGAGGTGGTTAGGTAATGTCCTCGCCCAAGATAGTCACTTTCGGAGTAGTACAGTACCCACCGGCCACCGGCCCAAAGCTGTACTACGATGTATCGCTTACGACATCCATTGACATACCCGTACGCATCTTCGTCGCTAACAACACGAAGGAATCCATTTGGGTCGAGGTAGTTAGCAACAGCAAGAACTACACTCTGTCACCTAGTAGGTTAGGGGAGGTTAAGCCGGGTGAAACACTCAACAAGACCATTAATGTGTCAAGAACATCACTACCCTCAACGTTTCCAACGACCGAAGAGGTTGTGTTAGAGGTTAGGGCTTACAAGGACAGCTCATACTCCGAGCTACTTGCGTCTGCGTACATAGATATTGATGTGGTTTACATTAAGAGGCCGAGCAATGCAACCGTTTTCGACTTCTCTAGCTCATCGCAGATAGCCTCGGGAGAAGGCAAGCTATCTTCAGCGCACTACATATCGCCTCCTTATGCAGTGTGCAAAATCTTGGCAAAGTCTGAATTCGGAACACTTAACTGGAGTGGAACGCTTCTATGTGTTAAAACGGGTCTGAAGAGCGCAGAAAAGGTATATGTATCTATACCTATAATGTTCTATCCAAATGACAATATGCTTACCTATGGACGACCCGAGATAGGTATACGAATATGGGAGAAAAGCAGCAGCGGATCAAAGACACTTATGTATATCAGTGACAAAGAGCTTACTCCATACATAGTATGGAGAAGGTGGTTAGTGATAGTCATTATTGCTGAGCTAGACGCTGATTCAGAGCTGTGTATAGATATTGATGTACATACTCAGCCATGTGGAGTATATCGCGAGCTAGATATATGCGTAGATGACCTAGCGATTTGGCCAGCGTGATAACATGATCGGTGCTCTACGATACGTAATCTACGAGTCACTTAAGCCCGTAGTCGCATTCATCTGCTACCAAGCGCTGTATCAAGCTAACTACGATGAACTTGGTCACTTGGGTAGAGAGCTGGTTATCCTAGAGATGGTCAGCGATATCGCTAGGGTATCGCCTATGTGGCTACCGGAGCACGGTATAGTGCCAGCGGCTATCGTTGGTACACGGATGTATGTTGCTAGCATGTATGTTGCGGCTGGATACGGAGTAACTCCGTTGGTTACTGAGGTGAGCACGTCATGACGCTGTCTTGGTTCGGACGTGTCTACGCTCCTCCATTCATTAATCTGACTGGAGGAGTGCTACCGATTGACGTTGGGCCGCTGAACGAGTACGTGGTACCGTCTATCATTGAGATCAGCAACCCTAGCAAGGAAGCTATTTCGTGTGAGATCTACTGCATCTCTAGCGACTACGACAACTCTGTGATTGATCTAGGAACTATCGAGCCGAGCAAGACTCTCAGCAAGCTTGTGGAGTTCAGGCGGCTGAAGAAGCCCCCGAGCTATCCTTACCGCGAGGAGGTTGATGCTGTAGTACGCTGTTATAGCGGGGCTACTGACATTGGAAAGGCTGTTATCCCTATCGAGGTTTCGTGGACGAATAGAAACGTTAGCAACCTAGTGAAGTATCTAAACAAGTTCTCTAGCACGGAAGGACTGAAGCTCGGTAGCAACGTTTCGCTCGATACCAAGTTCTACGTGTCTCCACCTAGCAGCCTACACTTCAAGCGCTTAGCTAGCTACGGTAGCGGTGGATTCGAGTCGAAGGGAATGGTCGTGGAAATAACATCGCCACCGTTACCGAAGGGTAGCTACGCACTATCGCTGTTCTTCGCCTACGCAACCTCTCAATTCTTGGATTGGGCCAAGCTAATGCTTTACCAAGGAGACTACCTACTGGCGACAATAGACATGACAAAGCTCAAGCAGAAGACGTGGTACTTCACGACTCTAGGAATATACGTGCCGGCTGACGGAGAATCCATAAACATCGCGATATGGGTTGATATCCATACCCACACACCATCTTCAGAGACCTATGGATTCGACCACGAGCTTTGGATAGACGACCTAGCGATCCTAGCGATGTAAAGCGTATAAGCGGTGATAGAAACGAATAGTAGCGAGGTGAGTAGGATGCCAGCCAAGAAGAGCGTAGCTGCTAGAATCATTCGCGGCCTATTCATGGGCATAACTATCGGCGTAGGTGGAGGAATCGGTGTCTACTTCCTAACGTCAGCCTTCAACAAGATAGCTTGCTCAACAATAGTCAATCCAATAGCGACACTATTCCTCGTACTAGGAGTGACAATAACCGCAGCGATAGGAATAGAACTATCTAAGGAGCTTGAGGAGGGATAACTCAACTCATTAACAATCTTTTTCTCTATTCCTTCTTTTTCTAGCCTGTGTCGTTACGAGACTCCGTATTATTCTAGTTGTATATAGGGCTGTTCACGGAACGGGTTCTGTCGTT
>JAADCV010000051.1 GCA_013154235.1 Thermoproteota archaeon
GCAACGAGGATATCGATGCTCAGCACTACCCAGAGTTCGTCCAGATAGAGATCTACCAAGCGTTCGCCGACTGGAACGATATGATGAGGCTCGTCGAGGAGATGGTGTCCTACGCCATCAAGGAGGCTTTCGGGGACTACAAGATCGAGGTTCGCAGAGGCGAAGAGGCTGTAGAGCTAGACTTTAGGCCGCCGTGGAGGAGGGTAGGCCTAGAGCAGGCTATCGAGGAGGTTGGAGGGGTTAGAGTTAGGGATCTGAGCGACGAGGAGCTTAGGGAGAGGGCTAGGGAGCTAGGCATCGAGGTTACGGATCCTAGGAGGGGAAAGGTTCTAGAGAAGCTCTTCGAGAAGCTTGTTGAGCCAAAGCTCCTGCAGCCAACCTTCGTAACGCTGTTCCCCAGAGACATCTCGCCGCTCGCAAGACCGTATAGAAAGGATCCGAGGTACGCTGAGAGGTTCGAGATCTTCGTGAACAGCCTAGAGGTTGGTAATGGGTACAGCGAGCTCAACAACCCCATTGTCCAGTACTACTTCTTCAAGAAGGAGGAGGAGCTTAGGGAGAAGGCTAGGGAGAAGCTAGGGGAGCTAGAGTATCACCCGATGGATAGGGACTACGTTAGGGCTCTGGAGTACGGAATGCCTCCAACAGCAGGGGTTGGCATAGGGATCTACAGGCTAGTGATGGCTGTAACGGGGCTCCCGAGCATAAAGGACGTTATACCGTTCACGATAGTGGAGCCCGATCAGAGTCCGACGATAGCTGAGCAGCATCCGGATATACTTAGGTACTACATCGAGAAGCTAGGGCTAGAGTAGTCAGCGAGGGACCAGGCTCATCACTGCTCAGCCGATTGCCGGCTCATCATGGTGTGAGCCTTGGAGCTCCGAGTAGATCTATCTCACCTAGATGCGTGCGTCGACGGATTCGAGCAGATGGCTATAGACGAGGCGCTTCTAGAGCTTAGGGCTAGGAGGGTTGTTGGGAACTGGCTTAGGGTATACAGGTTCTGCCCCTCAGCTGTATCCATAGGCTACTTCCAGAGGGTTAGAGCTGTTGTCAACGTTGATGAGGTTGAGAGGCTCGGGATACACCTAGTGAGGAGGTTTACCGGTGGAGGCGCTGTGTATCACGATAGCGAGGGGGAGGTTGTCTACGCTGTAGCTCTAGAGGCGCTGGGCGAGCTTAGGGATGTTGCTAAGAGCTTCGAAATCATCTGCGGAGCCCTCGTGGAGGCTCTTAAGGAGCTAGGCATCGAGGCGTCGTTCAAGCCCCTCAACGACGTGGCTGTCATGGGTAGGAAGATATCGGGTTCAGCGCAGGCTAGGAGGTTTAGGGAGACGTGGGCTCTTCTCCAGCATGGAACGCTGCTGGTGTCTACGGATCTAGACGTTATGGAGAGGGTCCTGAAGCCTCTATCCGATAAGCTCGCTAGGTACGGAGCTAAGAGGATTAGGGATGCTGTGATAAGGATAGTTGATGTTCTGGGGAGCGCGCCTCCTAGGCACCGGGTAGCTGAGGCTGTGGTAGCTGGGTTCGAGAGAGCTCTGGGGGCTAGGATCGTTAGGGACTCGCTCCCTAGAGAGGTTAGGGAGCTAGCGAGAGAGCTAGCCCCTAAGTACAGGGATCGCAGATGGATCTTCTCTAGGGAGTGAGTAGTGAGATGCGTTGAGAGGGAGTCTAGGTTTCCCGGAGGAAAGAGCGTTAGCGTAGCGCTCTGCATCCACAACAAGAGGATCGTTAGGGTCTCGATCTCGGGAGACTTCTTCGCTTTTCCCGAGACGTGCATAGATACTCTCGAGAGGCTCCTCCTAGGCTGTTGCTCCGAAGAGTGTATAGACGCTGCTATACAGAAGGTATCTAACGAGTGCCGAGCCCTAGGCTTCGAGTGGCCATGGCTCGAGAGGCTGGTGATAGAGCTCTGGAGGGAGGGGTGTAGATCATGAAGCCCATCGTCGTGATAGGCGGTGGCGTAGGTGGATACACCACCGCTGTTAGGATAGCTAGAGCCAACAGCCATAGGGTTGTACTCATCGAGAGGAGGAGGCTTGGCGGCGAGTGCGCTAACTATGGATGCGTCCCCACAAAGACAATGTACGTCTATAGCCACGCCATAAACAAGGCGAGGAAGATAGGTGTCGCACCGCCTAAGCTCAGCGACATAGGCTCTAGGATCCTAGCTGAGGCTAGGAGAGCTGTGGAGATGGTTGTCAAGGGGATAGAGTCCCTCGTTCAGGATGCTGGGGTTGAGCTAGTTGAGGGCGAGGCTAGGGTTAAGAATAGCAGGGTTGTGGTGTACAGGAATGGGTCTAAGGTAGCTGAGTACGAGTACAGCAAGCTCATCGTTGCAACCGGGACAGAGCCTAGAACGGTTCCTCCGCTAGAGATAGACGAGAGGCTCATTATGAGCAACAGGGGGTTCTTCCAGCAGGACGAGCTACCTAGCTCGATAGCGATAGTGGGGGCTGGAGCTATAGGTACGGAGATAGCCTCTATCCTAGCCTCGCTCGGGGCTGAGGTGCATCTAATCGAGCTCATGGACAGGATCCTGCCCACTATGGATAGAGATGTGTCTAGGGTTCTAGCCTGGCACCTCAGGAGGCTGGGCGTAAAGATACACACATCGACTACCGTGACCAAGGTGAGCAGGGGAAGCGATGGCGTGGAGCTAACGCTTTCCAGCGGTGAGAGGATAAGCGTTGAGAGGGTTCTCGTAGCTATAGGGAGAGTTCCCAACACTAAGGATCTAGGGCTGGAGACAGCTAAGGTAGAGCTCGACGAGAAGGGGTTCGTTAGAGTTAGCGAGGTGTGCCAGACGAGCAACAGCCACGTTTACGCCGTGGGAGATGTGAATGGACCGCCGTTCCTAGCGCACAAGGCTCTTCTCGAGGGAAGGATAGTGGCTACGCTAGCAACCCATAGGCACTGCGAGAAGAGCGTTGATAGGAGCGTGATACCAACAGCTCTCTTCACCGAGCCCGAGGTCTGTAGCGTTGGGCTAACCGAGGAGCAGGCTAAGAGCGAGTACGGGGCTGTCGACGTGGTTAGGGTTCCCATAGGTGCGTGGAGCAGAGCAATAGTTGAGGGCGAGACGAGGGTTCTATTCAAGGTCATCGTCGGCGATGGGAAGATAGTGGGGATGCACATCGTTGGCCCTGGAGCAACCGAGGTATGCGCATGCGCTACAGCCCTCATCTACGGATCTCTAGACCCGGAGGAGGGCTCCTGGACACCCGTGCCCCACCTAACCTACAGCGAGGTGATTAGGGAGGTTCTCGAGGACTTCCTCGGAGAGCCTCTCCACATGATATAGCTTTTGCTCTACACCCTTGCGCTAGCCTCGTAGGGAAAGAGTTATACCCTAGCGAGACCCTCGCTACAGCGGGGGGATGAGGAATTCGAGCTTGGGGGACGACCCATGACCTAGAGCCCCATCCGACCCCGCTCGAGGTGCTTAGGGCATGAGGATCTTTAGGAAGATAGCGATTAAGATAAGGGGAGGCATACCCGTTAAGCAGTGCCCTCCACGCATTGTTGAGAGCGTTGAGGGCTCACTGAAGCTATCTAGGCAGTCGCTAGAGGCTAGCCTATCTCTAGAGATGCCTCCTGGCTCGCGAGGCTTCTGGATAAACCCCGGGATGTCGTGTAGGGAGCTGCGGTCCGAGCTCAGAATAGATCCTGATACGAGGCTCTATAGAGCTAGGTGGGTGTTTGTTGAGGAGGAGGTTGCTAAGGCAGAGCTCAGCGGTACCCTAATCCCCTTCGCTGGCCCATGGGGGTTTAGGGAGAGGTGCGCGGTTCTCCGATGCTCCCTCCTCTGGTACCCAGCGGTGTGCAGCGAGTGCAGCATCGTGATACCGCTGATGATAGGGCTCCACAGAATGGTTAGGCTCGAGCTCTGGTGCAGGGATCTCGAGGTAGCTTCATCGGTTTTCGTGTCTAGGGAGGCTGGGCACTACGTTCTCGATGCTGTCGGGTCTGTTCCTCCGGTAGACGTTGTTGGTGTAGATGGCTCGTGCAGGGAGTACAGCGTTAGCGGGGTAGGGCTAAGGCTCGTTGCCGAGAAGGGCATCGACATAGATCCGGTGCTGCTGCGCGAGGTAGCTAGGGCATGCATAGAGCTCGTCAAGGGCCTTGGGCTAGAGGTGCCCTACCGATCCATAGATATAGCTGTTCACGAGAGCGGCGGGTTCACGAACGCTAGGCTCCTCTCGCTCAACCCGAGTAGCGCTAGGTCTAGGACGAGCCTCCTGATCACCGTGCTAAGAGGCTTCTTCCGCATGTGGTGGGGATCGATAATAAGGCCTCGAGAGCCTAGCGATGCGTGGCTATTCGAGGCTGTGCCAGAGTACCTAACAACGGTCTCCCTACTCAAGCTAGGGCTAAGCGAGCTGTATCAAGCTAGGCTAAACAAGGTGTTTAGCGAGGCGTTCAAGCAGCTAGCCTCGCCCTTCTACATACCCCCTAGCTCAATAGCGCTGCCCCTAACCAAGAGGGGGCTGAATAGCTGGAGGTTCGTTGGGGAGGCAGTCCTCCACATGGTTGGCACAAGCGTGGGGACAAACAACATGATCGAGGCGCTCGTGAAGATAATGAGGGAGTGCCAGGTTGGGTCTAGAAAGCCCTGGGTTAGCCTAGGCGATATAGTTAAGGAGGTTCAGAGCTTTGGAGACCCAACCCCTATCCTAAGGAGGTTCAAGCTCGTCTAGCTTCACCAGAGAAGGCCTTTCTCAGTGCACAGCTCCCTAACTCTAGAAGCATCAGAGCCTCTACCCCTAGCTATGAGAGCCCTCATTAGGGCTCCGCACGCTGGATCAACGCAGCGCTCGACAATGTCTACGCTTCCCACGAGCTCTAGAAGCCTCCTAGAGATCTCGCTGCGTAGAAGCCTCTCCACAAATCGCCAGAAGCCCCCAACTATAGAGATCCCTATATCGCTACCCTCGCCGCACGCCTCCCTAAGCCTAGTGTAGGCAGCAGCTATAGCCCTAGCTAGCTCATCAACGTACTTCTCGAGAACTGCTGAGGCAACGCTATCACCTCTCTCTGCAGCAGCTACAACCCGTGGCGCAAACCCAGCTACAACCTTCTTGGGGTTAGGAGATCCGTAGACCCTAGGCACCACGAGCTCAGGGCTATCTATGTCTAGGTAGCGAAGCATCTCGTCTAGGAGCGCGGTCTGGCGCCCCCTACCATCGTAGTACCTGAGCGCAGCAGCCATACCATCCCTTCCAACCTGATACGCGCTCCCCTCATCGTCTAGCAGGTGCCCCCATCCACCAACCCTAACCTCAGTACCTCTGCACTCGCCGTAGATCGAGCTACCTGTTCCGGAGATAGCTACGATTCCTGGCCTCGACAGGAAGCACGATGTGTAGGCGGTTCTAAAGTCCTCGAATAGCTCCATCTTGCGAGGGTCTACACCAGCCTCTGCAACCCCCTTCTCGAATAGCTCCCTCCAATACCCCTTGCCAACGCCTGCAGAGCCTATGCCCACGATCTCCACATCGCTTGGGCTAGCGCCAGCCTCTCTAAGGGCTCTCGATAGGAGCCTAGAGATTATGGAGGGGCAGGACTCTCCAACTACAGCTGGGTTAGCCCCCTCCCCCTCAGTAACAGTAGCTAGGCCGCTGCCTAGGTCTATCACGAGGATCCTAGTCTTGGTTCCACCAACATCGATGCCGACAAAAACCATTTGATCACCTCGAAAACACCTCCTCACCTCTAACAATGGTTGCAGCAACCTTCAGCTCGCTATCTAGGAGCACCAAATCAGCTACGCACCCCGGTCTTAGGCACCCAGCTCGCTGCTCACCAATGGATCTAGCTGGTGTCCAGCTCGCCATCGCTAGCGCGTGGCTAAGAGGTATCCCTAGCGATACGCAGTTCCTAACAGCTCGATCAAGCGTGAGCGTGCTCCCAGCTAGAGCCCCGTTCTCCAGCCTAGCGACACCCTTCTCAACAATCACCTTCAGCCCGCCAAGCTGGTAAACACCGTCGCTAAGGCCAGCTGCGCTGATAGCGTCGGTTACGAGAACTGTTCTCCTAGGCCCAGCTACGCGGTACACGAGCTCTACCGTAGCTGGGTGCAGGTGGATCATATCCGCTATCACCTCGACGAAGAATTCCTCGAGCTCTAGAAGCGCTACCGCAGCCCCGGGCTCCCGGTGGTGAAACCTAGTCATCGCGTTGAATAGGTGCGTAGCTCTATCAGCTCCAGCTAGGAGAGCATCAACAACCTGCTCGTAGCTCGCCCTAGTGTGGCCCACAGCTACGTGGATTCCGCTAGCGCTCGCGTACGCGATCAGATCTAGAGCTCCCCTAACCTCTGGAGCTACCGCGATAAGCTTTAGGGCGTCTCCAGCCACATCGATGAACTGCCTCATCTCGTCGATGCTAGGCTCCCTAATGTACTCCGGGTTCTGGGCCCCCCTAGCCTCCGGGTTTATGAATGGGCCCTCTAGGTAGGCTCCCATAACCCTAGCTCCATCGCTAGGCGGGTTCTCTGCAGCGTGGTGCACCGAGATGAGGAACTCTATGGTCTTGTCGTGGGGTAGGGTTACGGCTGTGGGCACGAAGCTCGTTACTCCGTACCTAACGAGCTCTCTCGAAGCTCTCTCGAGATCGCTTATCCTGCCGCTGTACAGCTCGATACCCCTAACACCGTGTATATGCGTGTCGACGAATCCCGGTGCAGCTATGTACTCGCGGTAGTTCTCACCCCCTATCCACCCCCTAACGATCCTCTTGATGATCCCGTCCTCGATGACTATGGTCGCTCTCCCGATCCTTATCCACGGCGTGTAGAGCTCCCTAACCTCTAGCCGGGTCTCCAACGCTCATCACTGCGTCACGAACTTTGTTAGGTACTTAGGCGTATCTATCGGGCACCCCCTTATCCTCCCTAGCCTGTACGCAACGAGCTGGAGCGGCACCGAGAACGCTATGGGCGCTAGGTGCCTATCCACTCTAGGAACAAGCAGCTTCCCTCCGGGAACCGAGTCTAGCTCAGGATCGTCTGAGAACCCTATAGTTGCTACCGTAGCCCCCTTCTCGTAGCTAGAGGCTATCAGTGGGTAGGTAGCTCTAGCAGCTACCCTCTCGACGGGAACTATGAATAGCGTGAAGAACCCCTTCTCAACTAGAACCACAGGGCCGTGGAGGAACTCGCCAGCCTCCATCCCCTCGGCATGCATGTAGCTAGCCTCCTTGAGCTTCAGCGCCCCTTCCAGAGCTATTGGATAGGTTATGCCTCTCGAGATCACGTAGCCACTCCTACACCTAGAGAGCTCCTTAGCGACGCTCTCAGCCTCTCTATCTAGCTTAGGTATCGCGGTCTCTAGGGATTCAGCTAGAGCCTCGAGCCTCCTAGACCCATCCTCTACCTCGGACCTACCTACCTTCCCTAGCTCTACCCCCGCGTAGAGGGAGAGGAGGTAGAGGAGGGCTAGGGTATTGACGAAGGTCTTTGTGGCTGGGACAGCTAGCTCGGGGCCAGCTGCTAGAGGTAGGTATAGGTTGGATAGGTTAGCTAGCCTAGAACCAACGTAGTTCGTTATCCCGAGTATCGTAGCTCCACGCAGCTTAGCCTCGTAGACAGACCTAATCACGTCCCCTGTCTCGCCGCTCTGGGAGATAGCTAGAACAACGGTTCCAGGACCAACGTTCTCAACGTGGTACAGCGGGAACTCAGCTGCGCTAACAACTATAGGCGATACTCCAGCGAGCTCCGTTAGGTAGTAGCTAGCTACGTACCCAGCGTGGAGGCTCGTTCCATCAGCAACTATGTATAGAGATCTAGAGGCTGTTACGAGCCTAGCTGCGAAGGATAGGAACCTGCTCTGGATAGAGGATAGGAGCCTCCTTATAGCGTAGGGAACCTCGTTGATTTCCCTAAGCATGTGGTGCTCGAAACCCTCCTTCTCCACGAGCTGGGGATCCATCTTGAGGAGCTCGAAGCTCTTCCTAACGGGCTTGAGAGTCTCGAGGTCTAGAACCTCGATACCGCTTCTAGACACTAGAGCTATCTCGCCCCTCCTAACCTCAGCGAAGCTCCTAGCTATTCCGAAGAGGCCCGAGATTGAGTTTGACGCTGCGTAGACACCGCTACCCTCCCCAACGTAGATAGGTCTCCACGTGGTGACCAGAGCCACAACCTCTCTAGAGGGGTCTAGGAACGCAGCGCTGTAGAACCCTCTAGCTCTCCTAACGCTGCTCCTAACAGCCTCGACGATAGAGCCTGTTCTAAGGAGCTCCTCCTCAGCCACGTGGGCTAGAACCTCGAAGTCGCTCCTCGAAACAAGCTTGTGGCCAGAGATCGTTAGCTCGTCCCTAAGCTCCTCGTAGTTAGCTATAGAACCGTCGCCAGCGACAGCAAGCCTCTTCCCGCAGCCGGTGTGGGGATGAGCGTTATCCGAGTGGGGTCTTCCATGTGTTGAGAACCTGGTGTGCCCAACGCCAACGCTCCCCGGTAGCTGGCTGAGGCCGAGCCTCTGATCCACCTCCTCAACCCAGCCCCTATCCTTCCTAACGTAGAGCTTCCCTCCCTCGCACGTAGCTAGCCCAGCGCAGTCGCTACCGAGAAACCTAAGCCTTCGAAGAGCATCGACTATGAGCGGGGCAACCCTCTGCCCACCTGCAGAAGCGATCGCTACGTATCCACCCATCTACGTGCACCGGTACCGCGATAGTTGCAGGTCTAGCTCTTCGCTCTGCAGTGCATAGAGTTGTTAGCTAGATAAGAAAGTTTCCTACTTCTTGCCCGAGCCGAAGGCTGATGCGCTCCTAGATATAGCTACGTCGACTATATCCATCGCCACAGCTCCAACTAGCTCCAGCTCCTGCAGAACGTTGAGCAGCGCGCTAACCTTATCCAGCTGCTTAGCTGCCTGCCTAAGCTCCGCTATCCTGCGCTTGTACTCCCTCCTAGCGGCTACAACCTTCAGAGCCTGCCTAAGGTCAGCGTTCCTATAGCTGTTGACAGCGTCCAGCACGAGCTTCATGCTCATCCTGTAGAGCTCGAGCAGCCTACCCCCGAACCTCTCAGCTATCTCCGGCTCCTCGAGCATGACCCTAACGCTCCTATCAAGCGAGTCCCCAACGTGCTCGATAGCCTTGATCAGCAGGGTGGCGTCGACGAGCGCTCTAAGCTCTTCGGAGCTCGCGATGTCGCTAGCCCTAGCCTTGATGAGCTGCTTCTTGATTATGCGGAGCCCTAGGAAGTACATCCTGTCGAGCTCGTCGTCTAGAATCAGTATCTTCTCCCCTAGGCTCCTAACGCTGGGCTTCGATAGGAAGTCCATCATTCGGCTGTACATGTTGTTCATGACGCTGAGCATCTTCTGAACGATCTCCCCTAGCGACACAACTCCCTCGCTGAGAGCAACCTTGATCGTTATGCCGTCTGGCTCCTCTAGAACCACGGTTCCCGGGAGGCGGGTAGTTACCTTGGTTATGAGTTCTGCAGCAAGTATCTCTGGCTCAGCGATGCCAGTTATCTTAACAACGTCGTACCCCTCTATGTAGCTACCCTCGATAGCCTTGAACAGCTCCTCCTTGCTCATCGACCCCGCGTCGATCGTTACAGCGTTTGCTAGAACAACGTTCTCGGTAGCTCGCCTAGGCTTGATAATTATGAACCCATTCTTATCGAGAATAACATCAACCATATCACCGGGCTTCAAGCCCAGGGCCGAGGCCCACTTCTTAGGAATGGAGACAGCGTAGGACTTAGCGCCAACGCGAAGAACCTTACGAGCCTCGAAAAGAGACATCACACCCACCTCAGAACACATAATAAAGTTACCAACCCAAAAACCTCAGGTAAGTAACTTACCCATAGGAACGAACTCAACACGAAATTTTTGAGCGGGTCAACAAGCTCACCCAGCTCATCACCAGCCTCAGAGAGGTAGGCTCAATCATCCCCGAAGCGCTTAGAGCTAGGCAGCTAAAGGAGGTTGCTCAGCTAATCACCCTATCCTCAGGTACTTCTTTACAGCATAGCGCAGGATTGGGTCAGCTACCCTATACCCGCTGGAGGTCTTCATCAGCACACCCATGTCCACGAGGTTCCTAAGTATGTTGCTCAGCGTATTTCTAGGAACCCTACCTAGCCTAGACTCTAGAAACCTCATTATCTCGGACCACGTGGCTTCACCTAGCTCAGCAACTATCTTGAGGACTGCCGCGTACCTAGGTCTACCAACCCCATATATCCTAAGGGCGTGCTCGAGCTCCTCTAGAGCTAGCCTACTCGCCATATCGACAATGCGATCTAGATCCCTAACCCCTAGGCGTGTGTACGCGTAGCCGAAGTAGGTTAGCCACCCTATGACCCCATCCAGCACGTCTAGAGCTCTCTCAACAACATCTCTAGGGGGATCAACACCCTCCTGAGCAAAGCCCTTGAGGAGGAACTCCCTAGCCCTCTCCCTATCCAACGGCCTTAGCCTAACGAAGTAGATAGGCCTACCGTAGAGCGGGGCAGAGGGATCCTCCAACCTGAGGAACCTGTGAACCATCCCAACCTGAGACCCAGACACAACGATCTTGACATCCACGTGGTCGTAGAGGTAAGCCAGTACAGAATCGAACCTGTATCTACTCCTCCTAAGCTCCTGAACCTCGTCAAGAACAAGAACCTTGCCCTCGAGCCTCTCCAGCACGCTCACCAAAGTGTTGAGGTCTCGACGACGAAACCTAACCCCTATGGGACCAACCTCGATACCCTCGATAGAGCTAGCTATAGACCTAAACCACGACTTCTCGCTAAGCTCCCTCTCCAGAATCGCAATCAAGTCACTCACAGAAATCATTCCGGAGGGCAGCAACCTGCAGTCTACGAACACGTAGTCAAGCCCAAGCTCGTTAAGCGTAGTGAGAATAAGCGACGTCTTTCCATACCTCCTAAGCCCAAGCACAGCAACGAACTTAGAGACCTCTAACCCACGCTTAAACTCCTCAACCTCAGCCTCCATATCAAAGAAATCCTCTTTCCTCCTCTTGGGCTCAGGGTCGAAATACGCCACGGGTTACCCCCCTAACCAAGTAACCCCCCTAACCAAATAAGCGCCTAAGACCAAACAGCGAAGCAGCTCGCAGCACCTAGGACGTAAACATAGAAGCCCTAGTCAGAATGCGCCAAATACCATTCTGAAGAAGCTCAGCGCTTCGCAGCGAGCTAGAGATGAGCTAGCACGCAGCTCTCCTCAGCCTCACGATCCTAGACCCTCTCCTCCACTCCACGATCTCTATGCTAGCCTCGCTACACAGCTTGGCTAGCTGCGCTAGT
>JAADCV010000079.1 GCA_013154235.1 Thermoproteota archaeon
GGGCCTAGGTCTAGGCACGGCGTTATCTGGGACTTCGTAAACAAGCTTCTTAGGAACCCTAGGAGGCTCGAGATCCTAGGTGACGGCACTCAGAGGAAGAGCTATCTATATGTTAGCGACGCTATCGAGGCCACGATCCACCTAGCCAAGCTCCTGGATAGGGTGGAGAGCTACGACGTGTTCAACGTGGGGAACAGGGATTGGGTGACGGTTAGGGAGATAGCCGATATAGTTGTGGAGGAGATGGGGCTAAGCAGCGTTGAGTACGTGTTCAAGCCCGCTACACCCGATGGGAGGGGTTGGCCAGGGGATGTCAAGCTCATGCTCCTATCGATAGACAAGATAGTTTCGACGGGGTGGAGCCCGTCGATGAGCTCTGCCGAGGCTGTTAGAGCTACAGCTAGAGCAATGCTCGAGGACCTTGGCTATGCTCGAGGCTGCTAGGAGCTTTATCGAGGCTGCTAGGCTCGCAGCTCGAGAGCTCTGCTGGAGCAGCGAGGCAATCGCGCTCGTGGACATTGCGACGCCCTACCTACCCGAGTCCTGGGTATCGATGGAGCTCGTCTCCGAGGTTGCTCGCGAGGTATCTAGATGCACGTGCCTATGGATCCTCCCCGGGGCTATGGCTGGTGGGGAGGAGGAGGCTGCTAGAGCTCTGCCCCCCGAGCTGAGGGGTAGGGTCGTGGAGCTGAGGTCCATGGGCTTCGCCAGCGTTAGCGTTAGGGTGTATAGGAGAAGCGTAAGTGTATCGGTGGCTAGAGCCCCCGTAGCTCTAGCTGTAACGAGGCCTAGAACAAGCCCCTACCCACCGCTGCTCGGAAGCGTAGCTCTAGCAGCTACCTACCTAACGCTACCCGAGCACCGATGGGCTCTCTTCGCGGATCCTAGGGCTGTTGATAGCGCTATAGCTAGAGTGTTCCGCGCTGCTGTAGGAAGGAGCTTAGCCGTTATGGACTCTAGCCACGTAGTTGCGTGCGACGGGCCTATCCACGGATGCGTGGATAGGTTCCTAGGGGCTGCAGCGCTCGTGGGGGAGCCCCTATCGGTTGACTGGATCCTATCGCGTGTAGCGAGAGCGCGGTGCAGCTACATCGACGAGCTTGCTAGGCTAGGATACTCGCATCCTCAGCTCTCGGGAATAGGCTCAGCGCTCGAGGCCCCTAGGCTCAAGACGCACTCGCTCTCCCGAGTTCTATCCAAGGGGGTTTCTGGAAGCGCCCGCGGGGCTTATCAAGGCGCTAAGCGTAGATAGCGTGTGGGATAACTTGCACTCCCGAGCTCTCTACCTCGTTTGTCCAAGGTGCGGCAACCCGATGGAGATACACGGCAGGTTCGCGGTCTGTAGGATCTGCGGCTATAGGGCTAGGGTCGAGATAGGGTCGCTGCACCCAAAGCCTCTTCCAGCCTAGGATCGAGAGCTGTACCGCTTATCAACCCAAGACACCTTACTCGCTACACGGCTGGACAGCATGCTTGATCCCGACAAGCTTCTAGAGGAGGCGAGTAGGGTAGCTAGCGACGCTTACGAGCTCAAGAGGCTTCTGGTGGAGGCTAGGCAGAAGCTAGAGTTCGAGGCTAGGCAGCGCGGAGACAAGGCTCTAGTTAAGCTCAGCCCCAGCGAGGTTCGCGGGCTAGTGCTCTTCGGGGACATACACGGGGATACCGCAACCATGGCGCAGCTGATGAAGGTTGCTAACGTGGGCAAGCTGCTCTCCGAGGGCTATAGGCTCGTGTTCCTAGGCGACTACATAGATAGGGGGCCTAGGCAGATCGAGGCTCTAGCAGCTGTATCGCTAGCAAAGCTGTGGCTAGGCGAGAAAGCGATAGTTCTTAGGGGCAACCACGAGGTGAGTCCATGGCTAAGGGTCCACCCCCACGACTATCCAGAGGTTCTCGAGGAGAGGTTTGGGGAGCAGCTAGCTAGAGAGCTCTACTCCACATCGATACAGCTCTTCGAGTCCCTACCACTAGCACTCTACATCCCATCGAAGCTGCTAGCGGTTCACGGAGGGCCACCGA
Source organism: Thermoproteota archaeon (assembly GCA_013154235.1). GTDB lineage: Archaea > Thermoproteota > Thermoprotei_A > Sulfolobales > Ignisphaeraceae > JAADCV01. The sequence goes on from JAADCV010000079.1 coordinate 2,020, forward strand.
TAACACGTGTTCTGGAGCGCGATAGCCCCGAGGAGATCCTAGGTGATCTCTACAGCGATAGGCTAGCGATCGAGGAGATCCTCTGGAGCGACCCCGTAGACGAGGATATCGTGTGGACCTACAGCTTTCGCGGAGCTGGAAAGCTGTGGGGAGAGAAGGTCACTAGGGAAGCCCTTAGGAAGCTAGGGATAGAGCTGATCGTGAGGGGGCACGAGCCTTGCGTTAGCGGCTACAAGCTCAACCACAGCGGTAGGGTCCTCACGCTCTTCTCGATGAAGGGCTACTACGGGAACGTGGCTGCAGCCTGCAGCGTCATACCTCTAGAAGCTGTGGGGAAGGCTGATCCGAGCAGCTTCGTTGTCAGCGCCTAGACCCCGAAACTTTCTTCCGGCTCACACCCTATATCGCCTACGAGCCAAACCCCTTCTTTAGGAGGAGCGAGTTGATAGAGCCTATCGACAGGTTCGAGCTACCGCCAGTGATACTCAGGGGGCTGCGCGAGCGAGGGATAGAGAGGTTCACTCCTCCGCAAGCTGAGGCTATTAGGAGGGGGCTACTAAAGGGGAGGAACATTCTCGTCGCTACGCCCACGGCTAGCGGAAAGACGCTGATAGCCGAGATAGCGATGGTTAACGCAGTGCTTAGGGGATGCATAGGGATCTACGCGACGCCTCTCAAGGCCCTAGCCAACGAGAAGTTCGAGGAGTTCCGGTTCTGGGAGAAGTACGGGGTTAGGGTAGGGATATCCACCGGTGACTACGAGGAGCCTGGCGAGGAGCTCGGTAGGTACGACATTATCGTAGCTACCTACGAGAGGCTCGACTCGATACTCCGCAACAAGCCCTCGTGGCTCAAGAGGGTTGGCACCGTGGTCATAGACGAGATGCACAACATTAACGATGGGGATAGGGGGCCGATAGTCGAGCTCATAGCCACCAGAGCCCTCTACCTAGGGAAGCAGGTAGTTGGCCTCTCAGCAACGATAGGCAACCCCGAGGCCCTAGCTAAGTGGCTTGGAGCTGAGCTGGTAAGGTGCGAGTGGAGGCCCGTGAGGCTAGTCGAGGGCTACTTCGACAGGTTTAGGAGAGAGATCGTGTTCAGCGACGGGAGGGTGGAGGAGGTTGAGGCAGACGTCGTTACCCACAGCGTGTCGAAGGCTATGAACGAGGACTACCAGCTCCTTATCTTTAGGCAGTCTAGGAAGCACGCTGAGGGAATGGCGGAGAAGGTCGCTCCGATAGTAGAGAGGTTCCTCGAGCCAGGGGAGAAGAGGGAGCTCGAGAAGCTCGTAGCTGAGCTCAGAGCCTCGACAAGCTCTCGAATCGAGTTCGAGAGCCTCAAGCCACTCATAGAGAGAGGGGTGGCTTTCCACCACGCTGGGCTATCGCTAGGGGCTAGAAAGGTTGTTGAGAGGGGGTTTAGGCAGAGGCTAATCAAGGTGATTGCAGCAACCCCAACCCTCGCAGCCGGGATAAACCTTCCCGCTAGGAGGGTCCTGATATACACGAAGAGGTTCGAGAACGGGCAGTGGGTAAGGATCCCGGTGGCTGAGTACAAGCAGATGGCTGGTAGAGCTGGCAGGCCTGGGCTAGATCCCTATGGCGAGGCGGTGATAGTTGATGCGGATCCGAGAACGGCTAGAGCCTACGTGGAGGGGCAGCCTGAGAGCGTCGAGTCTAGGCTCTGGAGCGAGAGGGCTCTGAGGATACACGTTCTCGCTACGGTGGTGTCGGGCTACGCGAGGACCTACACGGAGATACTCAGCTTCTTCTCCAAGACCTTCGGAGCCTCGGGAGCACGGATATTCCTAGCTCAGAAGCTCATCCTAGAGACCCTATCGAGCCTAGAGAGGATGAGGATGGTTCTCAGGAGCGGGGGGTCTCTCGAGCCAACGCCTCTGGGAGAGGCTGTGTCTAGGCTCTACATAGATCCACTGACAGCGCACGTCGTGCTGAAGTACCTAGAGTTCGAGGGGTCTAGGGAGCTTAGCGAGCTCTACTACCTCACCCTCATCGCAATGACCCCGGACTTCGAGAGGGTTAGGGTTGTTAGGTATAGGCAGCTAGAGGAGGAGGCTGAGGCTCTCGCTAGCGAGGGAGAGATACCCCCGCCGCCTCCCGAGGTTGGGCTCGGGGATGCTGTTGGGTGGAGCTCGTGGCTAAGAGCCTACAAGATAGCTAGGATCCTCCACGCGTGGATAAGCGAGGTTGAGGAGGACTCGATAGTCGAGAGCTTCGGTATAGGCGTTGGTGACCTAGCGAGCATCGTCGATACAGCAACGTGGCTAACCCATGCGGCTGCGAGGGTCTGTAGGGTTGCTGGCCTCGATGATCATAGCAGCAGGCTGGAGAGGCTGGCTAAGAGGGTTGAGTACGGCGTTAGGGAGGACGCTATCGAGCTCGTAGCGATTAGAGGCATAGGGAGGGCTAGAGCGAGGGTCTTGATAAACGCTGGGATTAGAAGCGTTGAGCAGCTAGCTAGCGAATCAGTTGCTAGGATAGCTAGGCTACCCCTCTTCGGAGAGAAGATAGCTAGGCAGGTGATCGAGGCTGCTAGAGAGCTCCTAAGGTCTAGGAGGGGGAGGTAGGATGCCGACCTTCCCCGAGCTCGAGAGGTGCCTCCTCAGGCTAGTGTCCATGCTTCGAAGCGCCGAGAGGATGATGGAGTCGCTGGGCGGCGCCCTAATGATGAGGCAGTTCACCGAGGAGATCGGGTGGAGACCACTACCGCCGGACACCTGCGACTGCTGCGTAGCTGCTGTGGACTCGAGCTTCGCTGCCTTCGAGACAAGGCTATGCGTTGTCTACGTAGTTCAGGGGCTTGCGATAAGCTCTAGGGGGGCTAGCGTCAAGGGCGCTGACGCTGGAACTATAGCCTACTCGCCCTCGATAGAGCAGGGGAGGTTCAAGGTCTCGCCCAAGAGGGTGGTTAGCGCGATAGCTCAGCTCCTCGAGATAGAGCTCGTTTCGAAGGCTATAGAGGATAGCGGCGGTGTTGACTATGCGCTTATGGATGGCTCAGCCCTATCCTTCCTCCTATCGAAGGTCGGTAAGGTGCTTAGCGAGAGGATAGTGAACTCCGTCGTTAGGGGGTCTAGGATAGACGTATCCACGCTATGCAGGGCTAAGCTCAGGAGGCTAACCAAGCTAGCTGACCGAGCTGTGTTCGTAGCTAAGAGCTCGGGGCTCTCGCTAGCCATGCTCGGGCTCTCGAGCGTTGGCTCTCTCGTAGCTCCAGACCTATCGATGCTGGAGATAGCTCGGCTCGCAAACGTCGAGCCTCTGAGGAGGGCTGGGGTCTCCAAAGTGTTTAGGGTTAGGATCGAGGGTAGGATAGCTAGGAGCCTAGGGCTAGACGACTACGACCTAGAGATGCTTAGGTCCAGAGGCATAGACACAGTGTCGGTGATGTACGTGAGGATAAGGGATGGCGCTCCAGCGTTCCAGGTATCGATGCTTGGGGACGTCGACGAGTCTAGGGTTGCCGAGGTTGTTAGGTGCCTAGCTAGGTGGAGCCCCCTAGGCTACCCCGTACCCCTCGAGTCAGTGCATAGGCTAAGCAAGCTGAGGAGGAGGGTTATCAAGAGCTTGCTGAGGAGCCTAGCCCCAGCGGTTAGCGGTAGAGAGGTTCTAGAGTAGGGCTACCGCCCTAGGCTCAAGCCCTAGGCGCCTCATAGCCTCGACGCACGCGTCCACGCACAGCTCCAGAGGCTCGACGCATCTAAAGAGGTGGGTGAAGCTAGGCTTATCGCTGCAGCCAAAGCCCCTTACAGCTGGCTCGAGCCCTAGAGCCTCGAGCTCTCGAGCTAGCCTAGGCTCTAGATCGCTACTCGTAACAGCGTAGACCGCGGCTAGAACCCTAGAGCTGCCCCACGTAGTTATGTAGTCTATGTGCCACCTAACCCTCTTCTCCCTAGAGGCGTGCCTCCTGATCCTAGCGTAGAGCCCTCCGGGCCCCCTAGCGCTACCGACGTACACGTAGAGACCCTTATCGAGCTCGACAACACCTAGGCTACCCACAACCCTGCTGAACCTATCGCATAGCTCCACGATCAGCGTGTAGAGCCCCGGTGATCTAGGTACGAGCCTCAGCCTAGAGCTCATGGGAGGCGCCTCCACAGAGACTTATACCTAGGCTAGGGACATGTAGTACAGAGGTTGGGCAAAAGCTATGAGGTTTCCTAGAGGCTTTAGGGACGCTGTGTACATGCTGGACAGGCTATCGCCTATCCTAGCCCAGCTAAGGGCATCTACCATACACCAGACATCTAGGAGCTTCGTAGGCAGGTTCTGCGCGGTCATACCCAAGGCTCTCGTGCCCCTAGCCATACCCCACGGAAAGGATCTCTACCTGCGGGCCTCTATAGAGCCGAACTCTGTTATCTACGTCCACGAGAACGTCGTGATAATATCGCAGAGCAGGCACGATGGGGGAGACCTATTCCGCGCGCTCCTCATGGGGGACCGGGTGCCGGCGATAGACCTCGATAGGTGCGGCGACGACGTTATGAGCGTTCTAGCTGCATCGATAGCGGACGCCATAGCTGGGAGGGATAGGTGGAAGGAGATACTGTCGAACCTACCCAGCAACCTAAGGGCGCTGGTATCCAAGGCTGTTGAGCAGCTCGAGGAGGCTAACGGCGACGACCTGATAGCCATGCCCCTGAGGAGGGCTAGCAGCTTCATAGAGGTTAGGCTCTGGAGCTACGCCCCAGGCTCGAGACCTAGGGACAACCTGCATCCGTACGAGATAAGCTTCGTTAAGAGCGTGGGGCCAGGCTACGTGAAGATGAAGTTCCTCGGGCTAGAGCTAGACCTAAGGCCCTCGATGCCGGCAGCCCTAGAGCACGTCATGGCCAAGCTCGTGGATAGGCACGTCATAGACTCGATTGTCGAGCGCGTGTATAGAGCAGCTAGAATAGTTGGGGTTGGGCTAAGCCTAGCTAGGTGAAAAACAGCTCGTCCCTACCTCCTATCCCTAACGAGAGCTACCCTAACCAGCGGCGGATCGATTAGAACCACTAGCTTACCCCTATCAGAGTCAAGCTCTATCCTCCTTATCTCCATCCCCAGCGCTCTAGATGCTAGGAACGCTATCGTCGTAACCTCCTTAACCAGCGAGGACTCGGGTGCGGAGCCCACGTAGTCCAGAACCTCTCCATCTAGATCCAGTATTGCTATGGACTCGAACTCCCCTTCTAGGAGGGACATGGCTAGCACCGCTTAGCCAGCTAGCGATGATGATACCCTTTAAGAACGGGGAGCACAGTGAGGCTCTCGGTGATGAGAGCTCGACCGCCCGATGGATGAGGAGGCTTGGGCAACCTGACCCTCGCCTAAGCGCAGCGCTTATAGTCTGGGACCTAGGCAGTGCTTCGGGGATGAGCTTTTGTGGCGAGCAGCGAGACTAGGGTAACCCCCTGGGAGGCTGAGGCCTTCGTAGACTACGACAGGCTGATAAAGGTATTCGGCACGAAGCCCCTTAGCGACGCTGAGGTAGAGCTCCTCGCTAGAGCTGCTGGAGAGATACACTTCATGGTTAGGAGGAGGGTGTTCTACTCGCACCGAGACTTCGACGCCTTCCTAAGGGACTACCTAGAGGGTAAGAAGGTCGCCCTCTACACGGGGAGGGGGCCATCTAGCTACACTCACCTAGGCCACATCCTGCCATGGGTATTCACTAGGTGGCTGCAGGAGAGGCTAGGGCTACACCTCTTCTTCCAGTTCACAGACGACGAGAAGTTCCTCCACGAGCCAGGGTCTAGGCTCGAGGACACGAACTCCATGGCTTACGAGAACGCGCTAGACGTGATAGCCATCGGATTCGACCCGAGTAGGACGCACTTCGTAATCGACTCCGAGGACATAAGGTTCCTCTACCCCATAGCCGTGAGGGTGGCTAAGAAGATAACGTTCTCTATGGATAGAGCTGTATTCGGCTTCACGGACTCGACGAACGTGGGCATGCTGTTCTACCCCTCGCTCCAGATAGCCATGTGCTTCCTACCCACCGAGATCTTCGGGGAGAGCACGAGGGTTCTGATACCAGCGGGGATAGACCAGGATCCGTACTGGAGGATAGCTAGGGACATAGCGCAGAGCCTAGGCTACCCAAAGCCAGCGCAGATACACAACAAGCTCCTCCCCGGGCTAGGCCCAGAGGGAAAGATGTCGTCCTCGAAGCCCGAGACAGCTATATACACCGTGGATCCGCCAGAGGTAGCTAAGAGGAAGGTTATGAGGGCCTTCACAGGTGGCCAGCCGACAGCTGAGCTTCAGAGGAAGCTCGGTGGGAACCCCGATAGGTGCTCGGTCTTCAAGATGGTTGAGATGCTTCTAGAGCCCGACGACTCTATCGTTAGGAAGCTCTACGAGGACTGCAGGTCGGGAGCTATACTCTGCGGCGAGTGCAAGAGGATCGTTGGCGAGAAGGTGGCTAGGTTCCTCGAGGAGCACCAGAGGAGGAGGGAGAGGGCTAGGGATGCGCTACCTAGGTTCCTCATAAGGAACAAGTTCGATCCTCCGCCCGTTAGGAGGCTTAGGGGCTAGGGTATTGTCCTACCTGAGGAGGCTCTCTAAGTGGATTTTTAGGGTTAGCGAATGGATCGTCACGGTACTCGAGCTCCTAGTCATAGTCTCGACCACGGTTCTAGCTGGGCTAGCTATAGTCATGCTGGTGCAGCAGTTCGCAAGCATAAACATATACTCCTACACCACAGCCGAGCTCACGATGCTCGTCAACAGCGTATTCATGCTGATAATCTTCGCCGAGATAATAAGGTGCGTAGCTGCAGCTCATGGAAGGCCAGAGGCCTACATACTCGCTATAGCGGAAGCCGGCTTCGTTATAGCCGTTAGAGAGATATTCATATCCGCTCTAACCCACGACTACAGGGATCTCGTTCTATCCTCTGGCGCAGCCCTCGTGATGGCTGTAGCTCTCTGGGTCATAAAGTCGAAGGTGCTTAAGGGCTAGGTAAAAAAGCCTGTAGAGAGCCTAGGCCGCTAGACGAGGCCAGCGAAGTGGGCAGCTACGAGAACAGCTGTTGATACAAGCCCTATCAGTATGTTATCGTCTATAGGGTTGAACTCGAACCTCTCTGCTATGCACGCTAGCCCTCCAGCTAGCATCCCTACGGGTCCAGCGTAGACGTAGCCTAGGGGTAGGGATAGCGTGGCCATAGCTATGTTCCCTATCCAGTGCTTGGTTCTCCTACCGAACAGCTTGTTCCTCACGACCCCCGTTATTCCGTCTCCAAACGATATGAGCATGGCTGGGAGCACGGCTAGCTTAGGGTCTCCTAGGGCTACCCATAGGATCGCTAGGGATATTCCCCACACGATGCAGAAGTTGACCTCGTACATGTTCTCCTCGGTCTGGAACCAGTAGAAGAGCTTACCCGTCCTGTGAGGTATGTAGGTCATCAAGGCCATTATCATCGCCATGATTGTGGGGACCACGAACTCCTTGAATAGGAAGGGTACGAGCGCAGCCACCAGCCCACCGGCAGCCATGTGAATAACCTTCCTGTTGTAGTAGACAGCCACGTTGTGGGGCGTTCCCCTAGCCCTCATCTTGTCGTAGAGGATCCTCGTGAGGTATATTATGCACATGACGTAGGTTAGGAGAATGCCGGCGATTATTGCATCCCTAGCCATGTTACCGAGCGTGACCTCGGATAGAGGATCCATGATCCCGCCTCGGAAATCATCTAGCCTAACGCCCTCGGCAGCGGTATATAAAGCTCTAAAGCAACTGCATAAATATTCCCTCTGGCCCGCGAGCTTCTCAAGCGCTCGAGCCCTATCTACAGAGCGGGAAGAGCCTTGGAGTGCAGGGAGGAGGTTCTAACCTTTCTAGAGGGCAGAAGGGTCTTCGCTAGGGAGGAGGAGGTTAGCGCTGAGCGCGGCGCTGAGGAGTGCTGCAGCGGAGCGCCTATCGAGGCTACAGCTGCGAGAGGAGATACCGCCACTCCCGTGGTTCGAGTGGTTCTGCTAAACCCTAGCTTTAGGCACCTGCTCCTCGACGCTCTAGCGGTGCTCTGCGACTGGGTTGAGAGGGCTAAGCTTAGCGATGTAGCTTACGCTGCTGTGGATAGAGAGCTTAGATACGCCGAGCTGCGCTTCCTCGAGACATGCATAGAGGGATGCAGCCCGGAGCTCGCTACATCCATAGCCTCCCTAGCGCTGGGCAGCGTCGAGTCGAAGCTGAGGAAGCTCTTCATAGCGTGCGGAGGCTGCATGAAGGCCATCAACCTAGTTGCTGTCGAGGGCCCTGAAGCTAGGATAGGGGCCCCTAGGTGCAGCGCTAGCTACCTCAGGCCTAGGAGAGTTCTAGAGATCCTCGACGCTAGCGAGGTTAGCCACGACAGCGGGTGGATGAATTCTAGCTGCGGCAGCGCTCGAGACCTAGCCTCTAGAGCTAGGGGCGTTAGGAGGATCGTTAGGGAGGTCGAGGCTCCTAAGGGAGCGAGGCCCCCTAGAACCTTCGGCAGGTTCGAGGTTATGGCTCTTCTGCAGGCTGCTAGGTACTACCTCTTGACCGGGGACCTGGATAAAGCTAAGAGCTTCGGGCTCAACAGAGCCATATTCTACGCATGGGCAAAGTACTACGGGCCTCGGGGAAGGGGCTGGGTAGCTGCTAGGCTAGCTAGCGCTAGAGGTGCGGGAGCTGGGGCTTCGGGAGCTAAGAGGGCTGCTCCGCTAGAGGACGAGGTCCCTGTCTCCCCGCGCGGCTGGTTCGAGATGGATGGCAAGGAGCAGCTGCCTAGCGACTTCGATAGGCAGGTGGGGCTCAAGATAGAGGCGTGCATACCTATGGTGGTCGCGTGGAGGAGGGCTCTAGCCTACGTTAGGAGGTTCCCGCCCGAGGTTCTTAGGGACCCCAACAAGTTCTTCAAGTACGTCTACGAGCCTGTTAGGGACAGCTTTCTGGAGAGGGTTGTTGCGAACCCGCTGCACTCCATACCTGCGGAGGTCGAGAGGGAGGTTAGGAGGGTTGCTAGCGCCTCGAGGAGGGGCTCGGCGAGGCCCCCGGTTAGGAGGCTGACGGACTTCGTTAGCGGCGAGAGGGGTTCCGAGGGTAACTAGCTTCTTTACTGTAGCAGCTGTTAGTGCTGTACATAACGCTTATTTCCGCACAGTATTTTAGGGGGTGCGAGGATGCGCGATGTTCGAGCACTACCTAGCAACCCT
>JAADCV010000003.1 GCA_013154235.1 Thermoproteota archaeon
ATAGGAGCAGCTTCGATGTTGAGGAGGACGATAGGGCTTGGGTAGAGAAGCTGAGGAGCAGCGGAGCACATATAGTCATAGCTACGTGGGGGGTTCCGACTGTTACGCTGATCTGCGTAGCTATGCTGATATACCTCGCCCTAGGTGTATCACCAATAGATGCAGCTCTAGCACTCGCGCAAGGTAGGTAGCCTTGGAGGTGCTGTGGGCTCCTTGGAGAGCTAGATACGTAGAGAGGGCTGCTAGAGGTGAAACCAGGTGTATATTCTGCGAGGCTGCTAAGGGGAGCGATGAGGAGCACTTCGTTGTTTATCGCTCTAGGCACAGCATAGCCATGCTAAACCTCTACCCATACAACACCGCGCACACAATGATTGCGCCTCTTAGGCACGTGCCGAGCATAGAGCTGCTAAACGATGAAGAGCTCCTAGACCTATTCAAGACGGTTACGCTAGTAATGAGGAGCATCAGACGCGAGTACTCGCCCCACGGATTCAACGTTGGTATAAACGTGGGGAGGGTTGCTGGAGCTGGGATAGAGAGCCACGTGCATGTCCACGTAGTTCCTAGGTGGAGCGGGGACACGAACTTCATGCCTGTCGTTGCTGGAACCAAGGTTATGCCGGAGGATCTTCGAACCACGTGGGCTAGGATCAGGAGAGCTATAGAGCTGGTGCTGAGAGAGGAGTAGTGAAGCGCCCGGTACCTGGATGATGAGGGTGCGCGGGAGGAGCTTTTTCGAGCGATGAAGTTACGTAACCCGGGCTGACGCGCGCTTACCTTCACTTATGTATATACACTTGGTTAGACCTTCTATAACAAGACATCGGGTTATTACCCCGGCTAGATATACCCTCCGCAACCGAGTATACACGGTGTATGGAAATGAGGGTAGCTATGGTGAGCAGAGCGCCCCCCACTAGATGCGGGGTCGCCGAGTACTCCAGCATGCTTGCAGAGAGCCTGAAGACGCTCGTCGATATAGAGTTCCTAGCGGATGTGGAGGGCGCTAAGTATAGGAGGGGTGTGGAGCCGTATAGCGGAGTCAAGGCAGAGCCATGCTTTGAGAGCGGAAAGCCTGGGTTCTCAGAAGGTATAGAGAGGGCTGTAGCTAGATCAAAGCCGGACGTTGTTCACGTGCAGCACGAGTACGGGATCTTTCCGAGCAACGGCGAATTCGTTGAGATGGTTAAGAGGGTTAGGGAGCTGGGGTCTAGGGTCGTGGTTACGATGCATACGGTTGCGCACGCTCTGCACAAGCCCGAGTGGATAGAGTTTCACCGAGCTCTAGGGAGGAGCGCTGACGCAATAGTTGTTCACAGCCCTATGCAGCACGCTGAGCTCGTGTACCAAGGCGTTGAGCCCTCTAAGGTGCGTGTCATACCCCACGGAACAGCTCTGAACCCCTTCGCCAGAGTTGTTAGCAAGAGCGTTGCGCTGAGCAAGCTAGGTATAGACATGGATCCCGAGCCCCCGATAATAACGACGCCAGGTTTCGTCAGAGCCGATAAGGGTCTCGACGTTCTGCTGAAGAGCTTCGAGATCATTAGGAGGAACTACGACGCTAAGCTGCTGCTCATAGGCCATCCGCAGGACGGTTTCGAAACCGTTGAGAGAATAAGGAGGTTTCTCGAGGCTAGGCAGTGGCTATCTAGAGACGTTGCTCTGGTGAGAGCCTACCTAGCTAGGGAGGAGCTTCTTCTGCTGCTAGCAGCGGTAGACATAGTGGTTCTACCATATCGGGACAGCGGTCTCTACAGCGTTAGCGGCGCCCTGCACCTAGCTATAGGTAGTAGAAAACCTGTTGTCTGCACGCAGACCCCTAGGCTCTACGAGTGCTACACCATAGCCCCAGAGCTCTCTGTGCCAGTGCCCGAGCCCGAGAGGGTCGCTAGGAAGCTGAGGATGGTTCTCGAAGGCGATGATATCGTTAGGGAGTGCGTTGAGAGACTGTGGAGGTATGCGCTCTTCACAAAGTGGGATCGCGTTGCGGAGATGCACTCGAAGCTGTACATAGAGGTTTTGGAGTCTAGCTAGCCACGTTTCTCGGGAACGAAACCCACTTGAAACTCTATATCTTCGAATTCGTGGGGCCCCAAAGGCTATTCATTCAGCTGATAACTACGTGGGCGCTCCAGATATGCATATTAGTTGAGCATCCGAGCTGTAATTCTATGAGCTTACTCGCGGGAGCCCTGCTCAGCGGATTGATAACCTTAAAACTGTTGCACATGGAAAAGCTTTTTTGCAGAAGAATCACCTTCCGAGCCACGCTATTGAATAGCGTGTAGGCATAGATGTTGCTCACCTCAACGGATTCGAAGAACGCTCGGACTATATAGATGTAAAAGTAGTTTTTACACTAAAATATTTTACATGTGATGTATACACCTAGCTTCGAGAAAAGTTTATATCTGTAGAAAATACCTAGGCTGGTTCGAAGAAGAGAATAAGGTGGTTCTATGCCCGAGGCAAGAACCTGGGTAATCGCTGTAGCAGTCATCATCGGAATAATCGTGGGCATAGGCATAGGCTACGCCATAGCCCCCAAGGGAGGAGGCGCAGCGCCAGCGAAGACAGTCACCGTAACCGTGACGAAGACCGTCAGCAGCTCAGCATCAACTCTGACAATGACGAGAACCGTCACGGTACCTAGCTCCAGCGCCCCCATAGGCAGCTACATAGGTCTAGGCGTGCTAGAGCCGTATCCATCGAGCGAGCTCATAACGATAAATGTAGATAACGTAACATTCGTGTTCCCGAAGTTCGTAGCCGACCAGATAGTCAAGGCTGTTGAGCAGGACGCTAAGGGAGCCAAGCAGATAAGCTTCGTGGTGTGGGCCTCCGGAAGCCCCGTAGACGTGACTAGAGTGACAAACGTTGAGCTCGCTGCCAAGGTGCTTACCGCCCTGCTTCACAAGTACGGTGTGGACATAACGATAACCGTAGATACTCAGAAGAGCCAGTTCTTCAGAGGCGACTACTGGAGCAAGCTTGAGCAAGCCTTTGCGGCAGGGCAGGCCCCCGACATCTTCGCTATGAAGGATCTCGCTAAGGTTGCTGAGGCTGGGTACGCGATACCTCTGGATAAGTACGTTGAGAAGTTCTGGCCGCTGGTAGCTGACACCTACAAGGTTCTGTGGAAGGCAGTGACGTACAAGGGCCGCATATGGGCTCTGCCCGAGGATACTGAGGCTAGGCCGCTCTACTTCAGAAAGGATATTCTGAGAGAGCTTGGGTGGAGCGAGCAGAAGATCGATGAGCTTCCCAAGCTGATCGAGGAGGGTAAGGTGACGCTTCTCGACCTAGTCAAGGTGGCTCAGGAGGCTATGAAGAAGGGGCTGGTGCAGTGGGGCTTCTACCATAGGCCGAACTTCGGCGGCACGCCGTTCATAATACTCTACTACCAGTTCGGGGGCATACTGCAGGATCCCCAGACTGGCAAGCTGGTGCTCGTCAAGCACGCTATGCTAAAAACGCTGCAGTTCCTCTACAACATGACTCAGGTATGGAAGGTTCTGCCAACGACAATGATCGGAACCCCATGGAGAAAGATACACGTTGACTTCATCAATGGCAGGGTGCTGTTCTGGTTTGGAGGAACGTGGCACTGGGCTGAGTGGCAGAGGGTTCCGTACCACGAGAAGCTAGGTAAGGTGCCAGAGTCGTGGGAGTGGCAGCACATAGGCTTCGCGCTCGTGCCAGCGCCACTACCCGGGCTAAAGCCGATGACGCTGTCGAGCCCCTACCTCTACTACATCTCGTCGCAGTGCAAGCACCCGGAAATAGCGTTCATACTGGTAGCCCTAGCAACCTCGCCACCTCTAGACGCTAAGCACGCTGTGGAGAGCGGTCACCTACCAGTAAGAATAACTACTCAGTTCGACCCCTACTACCAGCAGGCTAAGTTCCTCAAGGACGTGACCTACATGCTGAGGTACACCTCCTTCGAGCCCATACACCCCAAGTGGGACGTCTACAAGGCGATCTGGATCAAGGCGATAGCCGCTGTCGAGCGCGGCGAGAAGACCCCGCAGCAGGCTCTGAACGACATGATAAACGAGCTGAAGGCTGAGCTAGGGAACCAGATAGAGATCCTTCCCTAACCCAAACAATTTTTGCCTCTAACAAGCCCCCGTGGGCGAGACCATGGCACTGCATTGGCTGTTCGCAAGAAGGCTAGCTCCATGGCTCTACCTAGCGCCTCTCCTAGCGATGGTCCTGCTCTTCTGGCTTACGCCGATAGGGCTAACCGTGTACCTATCGCTAACCAACGTCTCCTACAAGAACCTTGTTTACTTTATTCGGGGTGAGATGGAGAGGATCTCCTTTACGCTCCGGAACCTCCAGAACGTTTTCCTCGGTAAGGACCCGTTTATCGCTAGCGTTGCTGAGGTTACGCTCATCTACGTGTGCTCGGTGCTCGCTATAAACGCGTTCTACTCGCTCGTGCTATCGATAGCCATAGCGTTCTTCGTTAGGAGCGAGGCTCTATCAACATTCCTCAGAGTAACGTGGCTCCTCCCAAGGATAACGCCCTCCGTGGTCTACGGACTGATGTGGCTGTGGCTAATAGCTCCGGGCACGGGCCCCCTCTACAGCCTCCTAGCCCACGTGGGTATACATCCAGCGAGCTGGCTACTGGACAAGCCATACTCCCAGCTACTGATGATAGCCATCAACGGCTACGTGGGCGTGAGCTTCGGCATGATAATATACACAGCCGCCATAAAGTCGATACCGACGGATCTAATCAACGCTGCTAGAGTTGACGGAGCCTCAGACTTCTTCATAGCGAGAAGGATAATCCTCCCCCTACTCAAGTGGCCGATGCTCTTCGTCGTATCGTGGCAGACGCTCAGCCTCATAGCATCCTACGAGTACATACTGATAGTGTGGGGAGGCGGCGCTCCAGGTACCGAGAGCGTTGGTACTGCGTGGGCAGCTGGAGTAATGGTGTTTCCCCTCTACGCGTGGTTCCAAGCCTTTGCCCTCGGGAACTACGCTTACGGTGCAGCCATAGCCCTACCTATAGTGCTGCTCGGCATAGGGCTCATACTCCTCTACTTCAAGGTGTTCGGATTCCAGAAGCTCATGCAGCCAGCTAGGATCGAGGTGTGATGCATGGCTAGGAGAGACTACTCAAGGATTAGGAGGAGGGTCTGGCTTGAGAGGGCGCTCAAGGTACTGGTCGTGATAGCTGTAGCGGTCGTGCCAGCAGTACCCATATGGCTGATGTACGCTGGGCTAGTAGCGCAAGCGTTTAGCTCGAGGGTAACCCTAGGTATCGTACCCGTCGGCTTCACGCTCAGGAACTGGAGGTTTCTATGGAGCGAGATCTCGATGGGTCTCAAGAGGTACCCGAGCATATGGCCTATGTTCGCCAACTCGCTGTACCTTGCGCTGGGAACCGCGCTCATAGTCTCGCTCGTAGCTGGTATGGCGGGCTACGCCCTATCGAGGATGGAGTTCCCCGGCAGGAGCAAGATGATGCAGTTCATCCTAGCCCTCCACGCATTCCCCAGCGTCGTGCTTCTGATAGCCCTCTTCATACTGCTGAACAAGCTCGGGCTCTACGGCAAGGGGTTCCTAACGCTGACCGGGGTCATGGTGATCGAGGCAGCGCTGCAGATACCGATGGGTGCGTGGATAATGAAGGGCTTCTTCGACTCGATACCGTGGGATGTGGAGTGGGCAGCTCTAGTAGATGGATGCAGTAGGTTCACTGCGTGGAGAAAGGTTATCCTACCGCTAGTCCTACCTGGGTTCGCAGCGGTAGCTCTCTTCGCGTTCCTAGCTGGATGGGCTGAGTTCATACTCGTATTCACATTCATAACGGATCAGCAGTGGTACCCAATCTCGGTCTATATATACAACCTGATAGGAGAGTTCAAGTACGTTGACTGGGGGCTGCTAGCGGCAGCGAGCCTCTTCTACGCGATACCCACGATAGTGTTCTTCGCCCTATCCCAGAAGCTGTTGCTTAGAATATACGTGGGTGGGGTCAAGGGGGTGAGGTAGCATGGTTAGGGTTAAGCTAGATCGGGTCTCCAAGTATTTTGGGAGGGTTAGAGCTGTAGACAACGTGAGCCTAGAGGTCATGGATGGAGAGTTCGTTACGCTGCTAGGACCCTCGGGATGCGGCAAGACCACGATGCTGCTGATGATAGCGGGGATATACAAGCCCACCAAGGGAAGGATATACTTCGATGACGAGGACGTTACGGATATCCCGCCCAAGGATAGGAACGTCGGTATGGTTTTCCAGAGCTATGCGCTGTACCCACACATGACTGTATACGAAAACATTGCGTTTCCGCTAAGGATAAAGAAGCTGCCTAAGAGCGAGATAGATAGGAAGGTTAGGGAGGCTGCGAAGCTCCTCAAGATAGATCACCTGCTGGATAGGAAGCCCGGGCAGCTCTCAGGTGGTCAGCAGCAGAGGGTTGCTCTAGCCAGAGCACTGGTTAAGGAACCAGACGTGCTGCTCCTAGACGAGCCCCTTAGCAACCTAGACGCCTTGCTTAGGGTTTACATGAGGGCTGAGTTGAAGAGGCTTCAGAAGGAGCTGAAGATAACCACGATCTACGTAACCCACGACCAGGTAGAGGCGATGTCGATGTCCGACAGGATCGTGGTTATGAACGAGGGTAAGGTGCAGCAGATAGGGACCCCAGATGAGGTCTATAGGAATCCTAGCAACATCTTCGTAGCTAGCTTCATAGGCACGCCGCCCATGAACCTCATTAGGTGCACGTACGACGAGAGCAGGAACGTCCTCAAGTGTCCCAACTTCGAGTACGAGCTCCCAAGTGCGTGGAGAGAGGCTCTAAGCTCTAGAACGAGCGACGAGCTAGTCCTAGGCGTAAGACCTGAGGATATCGAGATAGGGGTTGAGAGCCCGAACGCCAAAGCTAGGGTTCTCGTGGTCGAGCCCCTAGGCAAGGATGTTGTGGTTACGCTAGCGTTAGACGAGGAGACGAGCATTAAGGCTGTTGCTAGAGCTGGAACCCAGCTCCCCACGGGCGAGGTTACTGGGCTTAGGATACCTCTGGAAAAGGTGCATGTATTCGATGGGAAGAGCGGTAGGGCGCTGATCTAGCTCGCGAGCTTCCTAGCCTTGTCGACAACTACATTCGCTAAGAGGGCTAGAGGTAGGTTGCCCTCCTCAAGCAGCATGCGGTGGAACAGCGATAAGCTGAAGCGCTTGCCTAGGATCCTCTCTACCTCCTTCCTAAGCTCGAGTATCCTCCGCTTTCCATAGTTGTAGCATAGCTGAGCACCGGGAGTCATTGTGTAGCGAAGAACCTCAGCTCTAGCGCCCTCCTCAGGTAGGTAAGCGTCTCTAGCTAGCTTCCTCGCAGCCTCCTCGAAGCTTATCATACCTGTGCTGAGCTCAACATCTAGGTATACCCTAACAGCTCTCCACAGAGCATCGTGATACACCTTCACCTTGTACAGGGGGCTGCGCTCGATCCCTAGCTCAAGCATTAGCTCCTCGCAGTAGTGAGCCCATCCCTCGACAAGGTCGGTAGGCTCTATCAGCAGCTTCCTAGCTATAGAGGGACATAGCCTTAGGTAGGAGAGCTGGGTGTGGTGACCGGGATACGCTTCGTGAACAACTGTGTTCAGTATGTCGAACCTATTGTGGTGCTTCAGCATGTCTTCGCTTAGCGGCTTAGTGACTAGGAAGAACCCCTTGCCGCTAACCCCCATGATCTCGGGCAGTATATATGCCGCGAACGGTAGTACGGGCCTCGCGTACTCTGGGGTCTCAACAACTTCGACTCTTTCCATGGGTGGTAGCTCCACAACGCCCTTCTCTGCTAGGAACCTCCGGGCCCTCTCTATAGCCCTCCTATACTCATTCAGCACCTCGTCTGGAGACGCTGGGTGCTCCCTACGGATCATCTCTAGAGCTTCCTCAATGCTCCTAGCCCCTGCCTCCCGAGCAGCTTCCTCCATAAGCCTTCGATACCTCTCGGCTTCTTCATACCCGATTCTCCTAAGGCGCTCGGGATCCTCCTCGATAAACATGGTCTTCAAGAGCTTGCGATAGAGCTCGGCTCCTATGGGCCTGTAGCCTGGCCTAGCTCTAGACGCTAGATCGTCTAGACGCTCGCTAAGCTTCTTCAGCTCATCAACGGCTCTGTCGCATAGGCCCGCAAGCTCGCCATCTTCAAGCTCCTTGGCTAGAGCCTTGACAGCTCCTAGAAGTGCTGGAAGCCCCTTGGCTAGGCTCTTGACGTAGTCTATCCACAGAGAGTAGGGCTCGTCAACAGCGTTGATAGAGTCCTCGACCAGCTTAGCAAATCCCCTAACCCTCGAGCGAAGCGCGAAGAGTAGGTGCTGCTCAGGAACGCTGCCCCTCGTCAAGAGGAGCGCGAATATAGCTGAAGCGCCGTAGCTAAATCCCTGGGGAACCATCCTCCAAAGCGGCCAGTCCCTCAACTTGATCAGCGCGTACTCAAGAGCCCTAGTAAGCGCCTCGTAGTCATAGGCTCTGAACCCCGTTAGCCTAGAAGCATCGATTCTCCTAAGCTTCTCGAGGAACTCCTCCACTCTCCTAGCCTTTAGCTCCATGCCGCTCCTACTCATGTCGGGAAGCATGTGGTCGTACTGATGCAAGCCAACGCTCGTAGCTGCTGCGGGGTCCGACTCCATTGCGAACCTAGCTAGCTCCTCAACTAGAGAATCGAATGCATCGTCCTCTCGAGTAGGCATTTAGAGCCCTAGAGCTCGGGGAGCTAGCTGAGAAAAAGGCTTGATAGCGAGAGTCAAGCGCTTCTAGCGATGAGCTTCGTGAGCACGAACTCGGGCTGAGGAGGTATCAGTAGCATCTGTAGTATGGGTGGCGCGTACCTAAACCTCGTTTTCTTTAGCCTCGCTACCGCCTTCTCTAGATCGCTCAGCCTAAACCCTAGCCAAAGCTCGTCATCCTGAGACTCCGCTAACGCCCTAGCTCCTCCGCACGGAATGGTTAGCCACGGGGATCTGCCCTTCATTACAGCGGCCACGATCTCGCACGCAGCGTGTCCATTGAAGTCGCTAGCTGGCTTGCTGCCCGTGGAGTCGAAGTAGGCCGAGAGCATTATGTATGCCTGCGCCGAGTTTACGAAGAGGATGACTGCGTCGGGCTCGATGTTCTTGAGGGAGAAGAACCTTAGTGGGGCGATCACGGAGGCTCCGTAGCTTCCCGCGGGCAGCGCATGGGTAGAGCTAATCATCTTGTCGAATACCTCGGGGGTGAATCCAGCTAGCTCGCACCATCTCTCCCTAAGATCCTTCGGGAGCTCTCGAAGCCCTAGGATCCACGAGCCTATCACGCAAGCATCGCAGTTCTCGGGCGTAAGACCAAACGGTTTTCCGAAGAGGGCTGCTGCCTTGAGGTACTGGCACAGGGCTAGGTTCTTAGGGTAGGGCTTAGCCCCTATCTTACCGAGCTCGCTCGAATCCCTCAGCATCTTGACGCCTATGGGCTCGAGCTTCAGCTTGAGCGACTCTACGAGCAGCTTTTCGATTTCCTCAAGGTTCAAGGAGATCCCTCGAGCGCTCTAACTCTGTAGATATATATGGTTGACGATACGCTACCCGCTTTGCCTAGATAGAGCCTCGAACTTTATCGACTCCCTCCTGCACACACCGATGACCCTCAGCAGGCTGTGCCTAAGCTCGACCACCAGCATCCTCTGGCTATCGATCCTAGCGACTGAGTACCTCGAGAGCCTACCAACGAGCCTCCTAGCCCTAGCCTCTCCCCTAGCTACAGCATCAGCTACCTCCATAGCCCTAGCCCTAACCTCGCCCCGAGCGCTCCTCTCAAAGCTCCTCTCGAACCTTATCATCACCTAGCTCACCACCTCGCGACCTCCCTAGCAACAGCATCGTTATCGGGGTCCAGCAGTATCGCAACGGTGTCTAGAGCAGCATCTATTCTCTCTGCAAGACCCTTAAGCTCAGCCTCCAGAGCCTTGCAGAACCCGCTATAGGCTCCCCTACCCCATGCCTCAGCAGCTAGCGCCACAGCAGCTGATGCGGTAGACACACACTTACTGAGCTCGCTAACCTCTCGCTGAGCCCTCGAGAGCCGGCGGCAAGCTCCCCAAACCCCTAGCCTAGGCAGGACGCTAGCTATGAGAAGGTCGTGATCGAGTAGGCTGAGCAGAACCTCTGCAACAACCCCTAGCTCCCTAGCTCTAGACGCTATAGCGTACCCAGCCTCCCTACAAACATCCCTAGCCCTACCCAAGCTAGCCTCTCCCCGTAGCCACCTACGCACTAAGCTAAGCGTGTAGCTATGCCTGTAGGAGTCTAGCGCTACAGCGACAGCCTCCAATACTGAGAGCCTCCTCCTCGCTCCAGCCCTAAGGAGATCGTCTAGAGCCTGGGGAACAACATGGCTCAGCACCTCAGCACCGTAGCTAACAACAGCTCTATCAACAAGCTTGGAGCTCGCCCCGCGCACCGACCTCAGCAAGTCGCTGAAGCACCCCATCGATAGTAGGGGTAGGGCTGCTAAAGGAATCATTTGATCCCTAGCGAGTGGGGCTGTACATGGGTAAAAAGTTTGTTAGTGGTGCTCAGGTGAGGTGCTCGTCCTTAGGATAACCCTCGCGTCTACGACTATAGCTCCCTTACCCTTCTCGTAGAGCATCACTGGGTTCAGGTCTATGTCCTGCACCTTATCGAGCTTCAGCATTATGTCCGCGGTCTTCAGTATTATCTGCTTGATTGCGTCTATGTCTCTCGGAGGCATCCCCCTGTACCCCTCTAGGATCCTGTAGCTCTTGATCTCCCTAATCATAGACTCGGCATCCTCCTCGGTTAGCGGCGCTACTCTGAAGCTCACGTCTTTGAGCACCTCCACGAATATGCCTCCTAGGCCGAACATTATCACTGGGCCGAAGGTAGCATCCCTAGTCGCTCCA
>JAADCV010000062.1 GCA_013154235.1 Thermoproteota archaeon
CCCAGAGCTTCTCAGCTGCCTGCCTAACGTTACCCCTCTCAAGCTCCCTCCTAGCCTCCTCGAGAAGATCCTTCGAGACCTCGATGTACTCCACGGCCCTCTCCCTAGGGTCTAGGCCCTGGCTAAGGAGCTCGACGAGGTACTCATCGACGCTGAGCCCCAGCTTCCTAGCCTCCTCAACGATGCGCTTAGCGATCCTGCCTCGAACAACGATGGCCTCGAGCAAGCTGCCACCGCTAAAGCACACGCGTAGCGAGAATAAGAGGGGCTCGAGCCGCTACGCAGCTCCTTATGTACCGAACGCGCGCCTTAGACACGCCTCGGGGTTAACTTCCTAGGACTGGGCTCGAATGCGTAAATTAGGGTTGTTGCTGCGGTAGTTCGCTAGGGTGAACAAGGATTGTGTCTAGCTATGTGAAGCGCGTAGTTGCGTCACTGCCCTACTCCGTTCCTGGGAGCGGGCTTAGCTACGTGGTTGTGGACGTGGCTCTCGATAGGCTTAGCGTGCTCGTGGGCCCCAACGCCTCTGGAAGACCGCGGTTCTCGAAGCTGTTGGCTACACCATCGCGAGCCGCCTAGGCGCTCATCACAGCGCCCTAGGGCTCGTGCTCGTGACCACGCTTCGCCCGAGGACACGCGTACCGCGAATCTTCGTCGGGAAGCTGGAGCTCAGCAGCGGAAACGAGATCGCGAGCTTCTTCACCGAGACCATGCATCCCCTAGCTCTCGAAGCCGAGCGCAGGGTGAAGGATATGGCTCGAAGGGTTCTAGGAGAAGATAGCGATAGGGTGCTGACCGAGCTAGAGAAGGACATGAATAGCTCCGTCGTAGCCGAGCTCTCAGAACTACCACTAAAATACGTAGGTCCTACTGCTAGGCTAGCCGGTGCTCGACACCTCCTACTCCTCGCGATGAAGCTGCTAGAGCGTCACGTAGATGTAGCTGCGGTTCGCCTCCGCGTCAAGCCCATGCGTATCGCGTTCGAGAGGCCTGGCGCCGTGGAGGAGATCTCGAGGATCCTATGGTATCGCCCAAGGTACATACATACATACCAAGGTGGTCTACTCTATCGATGGGGATGCGCTGAGCAAGTCGATGCTGATAGAGAGTCCCGAGGGGCTAGTCGTCGTGAAGAAGAGCGTTGAGAAGCGGTTGCCCGAGCTAGCGGTGTTTCACCGGGCTTCATATACTGGAGGGGTATGTTCGAGTCGCTGTACCTCGCCTACGCTAGGGAGGGGCTAGCTAACGAGAGGAGTGCTATCGAGCTCCTTCGGAAGTACATCGATTGGGTCGAGGGTTTCGAGCTCCTAGGCAAGGAGCTCCACCTGAGGTCTGTTAGCGGTAAGCGCGTGTCGATATACGAGCTTAGCGACGGCCATAGAGTGGCTGCGTTCATGGCGCTCCTCTACGCTATCGCTAGACAGCCGAGCACCGTGCTCGTGGATACTCCCGAAGCCTTCGTCCACCCCGACGGGCTAACGGTGGTTGCGGACTTTATCGCTAGCCTGGCGGCGAGCGGTAGCCAGGTTATCGTAGCTACGCAGAGCATAGAGTTCCTAAGGGGGTTACTGAGGAGAGCTAGGGAGCGAGGCGTTCTCGACTCTACGTCAGTGCAGAGACTCGCTATCTCTAGAGACGGGGTCGCGAGAACCGTAGCTAGGTGGAGCGGCGAAGCGAGCCTCAGCAGCATCGAGGAGCTCGGCGCCGACCTGAGAAAGTAGGGGTGCCGCGCCTAGATGAGCGAGGAGAGCCTAGTGCTGCTAGCAGTGCCGGGTAGAGACGATAGGGCGTTCTACAAGAAGCTCCTTCACTACGTGGCGCGTAGCCACGGGCTCCAGATACGCGTTCTAGACGCCGAGCTGTTCTTAAGCTGGCTCTCAAGCTCTCTACCTAGGCGTCCCGGCCCCGTGTTTCGCGGGCGGAGTCCCCCGATGGGCTGGGGGTCGATGATGCTTCGCGACGGGCTGCTGCGCAGCTGGGGCTTTTGGGCGGTGGTGTCTCGGCTGGTGCTTTATTAACTTGGGCTCGCTGTGTGGTTAAGGGGGTTGGGCTTGATCGAGGAGGGTCTTAAGAGGGCTTGGGATATTATCGAGAGGAATATTCGTGGCGACCTCCTCTACGCCTCGACGTTCTATAGGCAGGTGTGGACTAGGGACACAGCTATATCGGCTCTAGCGCTTCGATTCGTTGAGGATCAGAGGATTAGGAGGGTTATTGTTTCCACCCTCGAGTTCATAGGCAAGTTCCAGAGCGATAGGGGGCAGGTCCCTACCTACG
Organism: Thermoproteota archaeon; assembly: GCA_013154235.1. GTDB lineage: Archaea > Thermoproteota > Thermoprotei_A > Sulfolobales > Ignisphaeraceae > JAADCV01. Next base: position 2,278 of record JAADCV010000062.1, read on the forward strand.
TGGATCTGGAGAGGAGGAGGATATACTGGTACTCCATAGACTCGACCCTCTGGTGGGTCATAGCGTGCCTCGTCTACAGGTGCTGCGATAAGGAGGCTGTTAGGAACGCTCTCGACTGGTGCTACAAGCAGGTTCTAGACGACTCGCTGCTCATAACATCGATGAGGGGAACGGACTGGATGGATGCTAGCATAGGTAGGGAGGGCAAGGTTCTGTACATAAACGTGCTTTGGTACCTAGCCGTGAGGCTAGCTAGGGAGGAGGAGCTAACAGGGCTCAGCTCCCGGGAGATTAGGGAGAGGATAAACATCCTGTTCTGGCCAAGGAGAACAACCCCTGAGAGAGCTGTCGAGTGGGGAGCAGTTGGATCGCCGGAGTTCCTAAAGGACTTCATATCGCCTAGCAGGATGCACTACATACACTTCGTATCCTACGAGTACCTAGATGATAGGTTCGCGACGCTGGGAAACGTTCTCGCAGCCCTAGCTAGGGTAGCTGACGAGGATAAGAGGCAGAGGATCCTTCAGTACATAGATAAGGAGGGTGTGGACCAGCCGTACCCAGCTAAGTGCCTGCACCCAGTGATATACATGCCTAGCCTAGCATGGGTGCCAGAGGTAGACATCTTTAGGAGAAGATCCCAGAAGTGCCTACCCTACCACTACCACAACGGAGGAATATGGCCATTCATCGGAGGGCTATACATAGCGACCCTAGCCCTAGAGGACAAGGCTAAGGCTAGAGAGAAGATGCTTAGACTAGCGCAAGCAAACAGGCTAGGCAAAACAAGAGAGTGGGAATTCAACGAGTGGCTCCACGGACTACACGGAAAACCAATGGGGTCAGAGGACCAGCTATGGAGCGCAGCAACATACATCCTAGCGCACCAGGTCCTCTACGAGAACGCAGACCCAACAAGAATATTCGAGCCAGTCTAGCTCCTAACAACCTTCCTCACAACATCAACAACCTCACCAACATCAACCTTAACCCACCTATGCTCATCAGCCCTAGCACTAGGGATGTAACCACCCGTAGACTTCCTAATAAACTTGTTAACAACAATGAACCTAGGATCATAGGAATACACATCAACAAGCTCCAAACCATACACACTACAGAAATCATCCAGAGCCCTAACAGTCTCATGAAAAAGCTCCCTGAGAGTAACCATCTGAACAACAGCATGACCCTCAGAAGAGATTCCTACAGCCATAACAGTAGGTATCCTAAGAAGACGAAGCACATCCCTACGATCACCCCCACGAATAACAGCGATTATCCCCATAGCCAAACTCTTCAAAGACACGATCTTCGAAACACCATAGCCAGTAATCGTCTTCTCAATACGCTCAATCCTCTCAAGAAAATGCCTAACCTTCTTACGAACCCTCTCATACTCGAGCTTGTAGAGAAGCTCCCTAAGGCTAATAGAAGGGTCTTCAGACACGAGATTAACTATCTCGAGATCTATCCAATCAAACTTGTTGAGAAGCTCGGTCTCAGGAAAATCAATTATATCGCCCTTGCCAAGAACCGTGAGAAGATACCTAATTATGTCAGCATCGAGCTTCCTAGCAACAGGAAAGAGTAGATCTCTAGGAGGTCTCGACCTAAACACACGCTCGTATGCATACACCTTCATTGCTCTCTCATCAGCGCCGTAGGTATCTATCGCACCTCCCTCAACAACGAGGAATACTCCCTTAGGTATTAGAGGGGCTACGGACTTGACCCCGGGTATATCTATGCTTTCCACTAGGGATACGTCCCGGAGTATCACATCGTGGAGGATGAGCACAGCTCTCTTTATCCTAAACGAGGATATGTCGAAGTCTGGCTTCAGCACAATCCCTACCTTCCTAAGAGTGTAGAAGAAGCGCTTGACTCTCTCCACCTCTCTCACATCGTCAAAGAATTTTCTCGCTATCTTCGTGCTTGTTAGCACCTGCGCTTTGTAGAGCTCTTCGAGTAGATCCCTCATTGTTCCCCTAGAAATTGCGTAGAAGAGGTAATAGGTCTCTCCCCTTATCCATTGTATTCTATCTTCCTGTGGTCCCTGGGCGGCTACTGCACGCTGCGAGGCTTGGCTAGGTTGTGCCAAGGACTTCGGATCTCTAACCACATACTCTGTACGGAGATGCAGATGAGCTGCAGCGCGTGGGTCAAGATCAAGTTCAGGGTGGTGAGCGTGGTGGAGACTATCAGGTACTACCTCGCGTTGTTGGGGGTGTCGAGAATGAGGCCCGTGAAGAGGGAACCCGATCCGGACGACGATGTCATCCTCTAGGGGGCTAAGGTGTTTTTAGCCTAAAACAAAATTTTGCTTTTTGTCCTGCTCCCTACTTTGCTAGGAGTTTGAGGGCTGTGTAGGTGTATACCTTTGCTACGGTTCTAACCTGCTCTAGGTCTACGTACTCGTCTGGCTGGTGTGCTAGTTCTTCTGGTCCGGGTCCGTAGGTTATGGTTGGTACTCCCCTGGTTGTGTAGTACCACATGTCTAGGCCTCCGCTGCATACTACCGCTCTTGGCTCTACTCTAGCCACGTTCTTTATCGCTTCTATTCCTGTCTTTACTAGTGGGTTCTGCGGGTCTGTTACGGAGGGCGGCATTCTGTGCACTGTCTCTATTCTTACTCTGCAGCCTATCTCCCTAGCCTTAGCCTCTATGATGCTCCTCAGCTCCTTCTCTACGTCCTCGGGCTTCTCCTCCACGATTAGCCTCCTGTCTATGGAGAACCTGAACCTTCCTGGAACTATGTTTATCTTTGCTCCGCCGTAGGTCTCTCCGCCTAGGGTAGCTGTTGGGTGCGCTGATCTAGGGTCGTCGTACTCGTAGCTGCTCTTCCTCGAGCTGTAGAGCTTCTGAAGCTCCTCCTCTAGCGCTACAGCTAGCCTAGCTGCCTTCACGAACGCGTTCTCCCCTAGCCACGGGCTAGAGGCGTGAGCCTGCTTCCCTAGAACCTCTACGTATAGCCAAACCGCACCCCTGTGACCTATCCACAGGGTGTTTATCGAGCTCGGCTCAGCTATGATGACCCAGCTGGGCCTCACGAGCCCAGCCTCTAGAGCGTAGCCCGTGCCCGTCTCGCCACCTATCTCCTCGTCTGGCACTAGGAGCAGCTCTAGGCACCCACCTAGCTCAGCCCCGCTCTCAGCAATCGCCCTAAGGGCTATGGCCCCCGCAGCTATCCCACCCTTCATATCGACAGCTCCGCGACCGTAGAGCCTACCACCCTCGACCACAGGCATGAACGGGTTCCTGCTCCACCCATCTCCAGGGGGCACAACGTCGTAGTGACCGTTTATCTCTAGAACTGGCTCGCTGCCCCCGACCCTAGCCACGAGTATGTACCTAGGGTAGTCAGCTAGCTCAGGCTTCCTCTCGGCAACGAAGCTTCTAGGAACCTCCACGATCTCGACATCGGCGAACTCCTGCAGCTCCTCAGCAACCCTATTCACGAACTCTCCGTAGCGCTCCCCAGGGGGGTTGACGGTCGGCACCGAAACCATCTTCTTGAGAAGCTCGACACCCCAATCGAACCACTTATCAACCTCCCTAAGCGCCCTCTCGAGGCTCATGAACAGCACCAGAGCTAGCTACACACCCCAATAGATAAGGGGTTCGCAACCCTTGAAATAGAGGCTGCTAAACCGAGTGGATAGGGTGACCAAGCTGAAGCGCATCCACCGGGGAGACGATGGCTACACAGACCTAGGGGAAGCAAGGGTGTGGAAGGGCAGCGCAGCAATAGAGCTCCTAGGAACTATAGACGAGCTCGTAGCTAGCATAGGACTAGCAAAGTGCTTCCTACCAACCAACCTAGCAGAGCTAGCAACAGAGATACAGAGCCAGCTAATGAGCATCTGCGCAGCCATAGCAACAGGGAGATACGAGAGCGTGAAGCAGCTAACGAGCAGAATAGAGGAGGAGACGAAGAGGCTCTGGGAAACAAACAAGCTGAGCTTCCACTTCGTAAAGCCAGGGCCCCCACCTGGAGCAGCAGCCCTCCACCTAGCTAGAACGATATGCAGAAGAGCAGAGAGATGGGCTTGGAGAGCAGCTGCCGAGGGAGCTATCCCGAGAGACGTGGCTATAGCGCTGAACAGAGTCTCAGACCTTCTATACACAATGAGCTTGGTGGTGGAGAAGGAGGGGCGAGAATAAGAAAAAGCGTTTTTGTAAAAACACGGGTGTTTTTGCTAGCTAAGCTTACTTCTTCCTAGCAGCCATTATGGCGAAGCCAGCAGCTACCCAAGCGCCTATCAGAGCCACTATAGCAGCTCCTAGAGCTCCGTAGACAGCACCGTGTATGCTGCTCACATCGCTCTTTAGGCTCGATACCTCGCTGCTCAGCTTATCGATCTTGGTGCTCAGCGTGCTTAGAGTGCTGCTGATGCTGCTCACCTTGCTGCTCAGGCTCTTCACCTCGCTGCTGAGCGTCGAGATCTTAGTGTTGAGGCTGTTCACAGTAGTGCTGATGCTGCTGATAGTGCTGCTCATGGTGCCTAGAGTGCTCTTGATGGCAGCTACAGCGCTGCTGATGCTGCTGCCTAGGCTCTTGATCGAGGCTGTTATCGTGCTGCTTAGCTGCTGTAGCGTGCTAGCCACCTGCGCACCTAGAGCCTGCCTTACGCTAGCGATCTGGCTCTTTAGTGCCTGGGACAGCGACTGGCTGACCTTGGATAGGCTGGAGCTTATTGTCGCGATGCTCTTGCTTAGGTTAGCTACTGCCTGGCTCAGCTTGCTCTTCAGCGTCGCGATCTCGCTGCTTAGCTTGCTCACGTTAGCAGCTACGCTCGTTAGCTTCTTAGCGGTGCTCTTCACCTGCTGCGTTAGTCCCTTCAGCGTGGATACAGCCATACCGGTGGTTATACCAATGACCTTCTCGGCTGGCATAGCTACCTTGCTGCTGAAGGCGATTATTATCAGCGTGTAGCTGCTGAAGGGCGCTAGCTTAGCGGTCTCCTGCGGAGTCAGCTTGATTAGAGCTGTTGGCGTGGTGGTGGTCAGGTTGCCCTTGAGCACCAGCTTCATGGTGCTCGGGTTCATGATTAGGTACTCGATGGTTATCGGGAACTCTCCAGTTACGCTAACAGTGATTACAGCAGAGGCGCCTGGGTTGATCGTTGGCACGCTGACCGAGGTTATCTTGGTGAACTTCGGTATTCCGAAGTACACATCTAGGTTCTTGATCGGGTAGCCGCTGTAGTCGAACCTCTGCAGTATTAGCTTCTGGGTATCCTTGTTGAAGTACACCAGCATGAATGGACCGTCGCTTATCCAGGCAACGTTGTACTTCTTGATCCAGTTGATAGCCATGTCAATGAACTTGAAGTACTCGTCCTTGGGCAGCGTGTACTGGCCTGGCACAGTGAAGAACTTGGCTGCGTACTTGTAGCCAGCATCGGTCTTCAGAGCCTCTAGAGCCTTGATAATGTCTGGCATCTGGCTAGCTAGCACTAGGTTGAGCTGCGGAATCCTCTGGGACCTAGCTCTGGTCTCGCTGAGGGCGTACTTCTGTAGGTCGAAGGCTAGGTACTGCTGCACTAGATCCATGATGAATGGGTTCTCACAGCTGGTTGGGTAGGCCATGTCAGCGATGTAGTTCGGGTCGAAGAACCAGTAGTTGATGTAGACGTACAGCTTGTTGTCCTTGAAGTCCGGCTTGATGGCGACAATTGGCTGCAGCACCCACTTAGCAGTGCTAGCGATGGAGGGCTCCATGCTGGCCTTAGTCTTGTTGTAGGCGATGTCGAACCACAGAGCCCAGTCACCTAGGATGTCAGCCCAGGTTATGGGCTGGCCGTCGTGGTACTCCTTACCGATCATGTTGTTGAGGTTGAAGATGACTACGCTCTTCACGTAGTGGCCGCTGCCGATCGGCACCCAGCCCTTAGCTGGGTTCCAGGTTAGGGCGTCCGGAGGCACTGGTATCTTGCCGTTGGGCCCAGCAGTCTTGACCTGGTAGGTTACTCTAAACGGCATTGGCTCTCCGTTGAACGGGTTCCTCCAGATCCATGGGTCGAAGGTTGCTCTCATTGGGTCAACGCTGTACACGTCACCGAAGCCACCGTAGTTGTTCCAGACGGTTCTGCTGGTCCAGATCCATAGGTGTCCAACGTTGATGTAGTCTCTGCCAGGCACGTACCAGTTCCTTAGGTTCAGCACCTCGTCTCTCAGTCCGCTTCCTAGGTTGAGGGTTACGCCCATTAGCTTGCTAGTGGTTGGGAAGATGGTCTCGGGAGTAGCGATCCAGATCCTGATGGCCTCCTGTAGGCTCATTAGCACAGCCTTTCTTAGGTAGGCGATCCACTGAGCCTTGCTGGAGACCTTACCTAGACAGATGGCCTCGGTTAGCTTGTCTAGGGTGGAGTTCCTGTACTGCCAGTAGCCAGGCTGCTGCCAGCCTGGCATGAAGCCGAACCATGGTGCGGCGAACTGAGCAATGGTCCATGGATCCCACCTGTCGATGCTGCCCTTGCCCCAGCCCTCGGTGTAGATCATCCACTCGAAGCTCATTGGGTCGGTGGTGTAGACCTTGGTGATGGCGGGTCCGAAGGTTAGCTCTAGCCTGTTGACTATGAAGCCTAGCTTCTCTAGCTCGGCAGCCACCATCTCTCCAATGATCTTTCTCTCGTCCTCTACTCTAATGATGAAGGGTATGGTTATCGGGCTGCCCTCGAAGTACCACTTGCCACCGATCTTCTTGGCTCCTACCTCGGTTAGGACCTTGGTGATTATCTTGTTGGCGTAGTCTGGGTTGTAGGTGAACATGAACTGGGCGACGATGTCAGCGATCACCTGGTAGGTTGGGTCGGCTGCGCTGTAGGGTGCGTACATTGGTATGGCATAGCCCTTGTACACCGAGCTAACTATGTACTGCCTGTTCACGATGTAGTTCATGGCGAACCTTATCTGCCTGAAGCAGAACGGGTTGATCTTTATGTTGCTGGGGGCCTGCTTAGCGACCTTGAATGGGCTGGGCACGTTGGTTAGCCTTATACACACGTCCACCATGCTGGCCTTCTTCTTGGGGTTCCAGTAGATCTGGGAGATCGCTATCTCGGGTATGCCTAGGAGCTTAGCGGCCTGGGCCTTGGTTATGTTCTTGCCCGGGTAGGCTAGCTCCATTACTGGCGCTGGGTTGAGGATCAGGTCCACGATTCCGCTTGGGGCGGAGTACAGCTTGATTCCTGGGTTGCCAGCTAGCTTGGCGGCCATCTCGGGCCTGATTCCGAATAGGTACACGTCTATCTGGCCTGTCGTTAGGGCGTATGGCACGTTCTCCTGGGGTACTCTGAACCAGTACACCTTCTCGACTTTGGCTATCCAGCTGTAGTTGGTCTGAGCGAGAACGGCGCTGTTGGCTATGAGGGCTACGGTGCTTAGGGCTACTGCGGCTAGGACTATTATTGGGATAATCCTAGCTAGCCTCATACAACCACCCAAAGCTCGTGATCTCAAAACATTAAGAGTCTATTTAAACCTTTTAGTCCTTTTAACACCCATGTAAACCGTGGCTGCAGCCGCAGCCGCGAAGATCACTATGGGTATCCAGGCGTTGGTCCGGAGCTCTATCCTGAGCCCGCCCTCCTCGCTAGCAACAGCGTTCAGGATCCCGCATCTATAGACGTAGAAGATCTTCGTGTACTGGAATGGCTGGCTGGAGCTAGCCTCTATCGTGCAGTTACCCGGTCCGCAGTCAACGACCTTAGCTAGCCAGCAGCTCTTCCCTATGCATAGCTCGAGCCCTACCCTAGCTGGCTCCCGGAGGCTCACGGTAACCCTAGCGCTGTGGTACAGCGGCTTTACGAATACCGTTCCCACGGTGTTGGTTCCCCAGTAGAAGTACTGGAAGACGTAGTGCTTCGCGTTAGGGTCGTAGTACGCTGCGTTCGGCGGGAGGAGCATGTTCGTGACCCTCTCCCCAACATCGACGTCCAGGGTCATGGGCCCTACGAACCTCGGGATGCTCCTCAGAAGATCTATTATGTGGACGTGGCTACCGTTGTACACCCCTAGGCTAACCGTGTAGGTCCTTCCCTCGATGTTTCTCACGAGGATGTAGGGCTCAACCTTCTTAACCCCCTTGATCTTCATCTCTAGGCTAGCGACATCTATTATCAGGCTCCCGTTCCACACCTGCTCAACAGGCTTCGATACTGGGGGTGGGCACTGCGATGGTGATACGGGGACGCTGAGGTTGGCTCCGAGGGGTATAGCTAGTATGAATATCGCTTCGAGTATGAGCGCGAGAGCAACTAGGTACGTTCTCTTGCTGGAGCCTCTCCTAGCCAATGCTGCGCACCGCTGTACCTAGCGAGAAGGGGGATTATTGTGCTGAGCTGGTGGGCCCGCCGGGATTTGAACCCGGGACCACGGGGATCTCCGCCGTGAGGGGTCCCGAGTCGGGCGCCAC
>JAADCV010000027.1 GCA_013154235.1 Thermoproteota archaeon
AGATACAAGGTTTAGAGCTTCACGTGCAGAGCCTTGATAAGGCATCGACGAGGTCTGTTTGCTGGGCACAGCCTTTGAGTCTAAGGATTGGCGAGTGGGTGGTTTCCTCATCGTCGAGAGCGCCTCGAGCTCTGGTTCTCGAGCTCACCACGAGCTGCAACCTTAGCTGCGCTCACTGCTTCCGGAGAGCGGTTGGTATCGAGGGTAGGCACGCGCCTCTAGACATGGTTGAGCTCGTTGCTGAGCAGTGCAGGGAGCTAGGGATCGAGAGAGTTACTCTCAGTGGATGGGGTGAGCCAACCACATACCCAAGGTTTCTGGATGCTGTGTGGATGCTTCGAGATGCTGGAGTCGAGGTAGCTGTGAACACCAATGGGATAGCTCTAGCTAGGATCGCTAGCGAGCTCGTTGAGGCTAGGGTTAGCGAGGTGATACTAAGCGTAGACGCGTTCTCCCCCGAGACCTACTCAGCGATTAGGGGAGCTAGGCTAGAAGCTGTTGAAGAGGGGCTGGATCAGCTTAGGAACGAGAGGGAGTCTAGGGGGTGCAGGAGGCCTAGGGTGGTTACACACTTCGTTGTAACGAGGCTAAACGTTGGAGAGCTGAGGAACTTCCCCGAGTTCGCTAAGAGATTCGCTGTGTCTAAGCTCGAGATAAGCCATCTGGTCCCACTCAACAGGTTTATGGAGAGGGAGCTCGCTTGCTTCTCGGACCCCTCCTGCATCGAGGAGCTAGAGAGGGTATCGAGCGAGATAAGCAAGTACATGTTTAGCCACTACTACGAGATCACTATCCCTAGGAGCAGGCCGAGCGTAGAGAGGAGGTGCCCCTACGCAGCTAAGCAAGCAGCCTTCGTGAGGGTCGACGGCGCTGTAGCTCCATGCATCTTCTACGCGCATCCATCTACCCACAGCTTCAACTTCGTTGAGAGGCGCGTGAACCCCGTGATCTTCGGCCGCGTTGATGAGGGTCTTGATAGGGTTTGGACGAAGCCTAGCTACATCGAGTTTAGGGCTAGAGCAGCTCTCTCGATAATGCCTAGCTGCCTAGACTGCCACCTAGCGCCCTACTGCGAGCCTACGAGAAGCAATGAGAAGGACTGCTGGGGCAACTCGCCAACCTGTAGCCACTGCCCCTACAGCCATAGGCTAGCAACGTGCCCACTGTAGCCAACTTAATAAGCGTCTACTCTGCCTGTTACACACCTAGGGTAGTCTACTGTGCCTGTTACACGCTTCATAGATCGTGACGAGGAGCTTAGAGCTCTAGACGACGCGTGGAGAAGCAGGCCGTGTCTAGCGGTGATCTACGGTAGGAGGAGGATTGGTAAGACGAGGCTAGTCCTAGAGTGGTGCTCGAGGATCGGTAGCTGCATATACTACAACGCTGTTCCAGCTAAGCACGAGGTTAACCTTAGGGAGCTAGCTCGAGCTATCGAGGAGGCGGGTATTCGAGGGTTCTCGAGAGCTAGGTACGAGTCTCTAGACGCTCTCCTCGAGGCGCTCGCGTATAGGGTTGGCAGCTGCGCTCTCGTGATAGACGAGTTCAGCTACTGGGTTAGGGCTGAGCCTAGAGCTGCTGGCGAGCTCCAGAGGTTCGTGGATCACGTGCTTGGGAAGACGAGGATGATGCTAGTGATCGTGGGGAGCCTCGTGAGCGTCATGCACAGAAGCGTTGTCGGCGGCGGAGCCCCTCTCTACGGAAGGGCTAGGTACAGGATGCGTATCGAGGAGCTGAGCCCGTGGAGCGTAGCCGAGTTCTATCCATGGCTCGAGCCCGAGGACGTGGTGAGGATGTACGCGCTCTTCGGCGGAGTTCCCCACTACCACAGCCTCGTTGAGTACAGCTGGAGACCTCTAGAGGCTCTAGCTAAGCTCGTGCTAGCGCCTACAGCTCCGCTTCGCGACGAGGCTCTCTTCATTCTGCGCGAGGAGTTTAGGGAGCCCTCGACGTACTATAGCGTTCTCAGGGCTATTGCGCAGGGATGCACGTCTCCAAGCTCCATAGCGAGCAGCATCGGTGTGCATAGGCAGCACGTCTCTAAGTACCTAGCAGTGCTAGAGAGCCTTGGCCTCGTCGAGCGCGAGAAGGTGCTGTTCTCGAAGCGCGGAGCTTACCGCATTCGCGACAAGTTCCTAGCTATGTGGTTCAGAGTCGCTGAGCCACTCATCACTATGGGTATCGAGGTGAGCGACGCGGATCTACCTAGCGCTGCTGCAAGCTCGTTCGAGGCGCACGTAGCGCACACCTTCGAGGAGGTGGCGATGCACTACATGAGGTGGCTACGTAGGTCCGGAGCTCTAGCCTTCGACGAGATAGGTAGGTTCGTTCACAAGGGGGTCGAGATAGATATCGTTGCTCTAGATAGGGGTAAGCGAGTAGCTCACCTAGTGGAGGTCAAGTGGAGCGACCTAGACGAGCGGGACGCTACCCGAATAGCTCGAGATCTCGAGGCTAAGGCTAGGCACTTACCGATAGAGGGCTACAGCACGAGACTCCACATAGTGTGCAGATCGTTTAGCGGCGAGAGGCTAGACAACGCATCTATACACACGGTTCGTGACATGCCCTTGAGCAAGCCCCGTAAGTAGCTAAGCACCTCACAGCATCGCTACGCAACCCGCTAGCACTACCTCGCGCGAACTAGGTTCTCGTGTATACGCATACTCGTCACGCTAATTAGCTTTGGAATCGTGTAGCAGTGCCGGTAGGAGCGCTTTGAAGCAAGCGCTTCTCGAGAAGGTCTACGCGCTGCTGAGGTGGCCTGAGGATCTCGAGTCTCCCGAGGGTATGAAGAGGTTTGATGAGTCCTATAGGGACTTCAAGAATCTTCTTCGTCACCCGTGGATTAGCGAGCTGGTGTCTAGGAAGCGCGTAAGGGTTCTAGATGTTTGCAGTGGTAAGGGTGTTGGTGGGCTAGCTCTAGCGAAAGCCCTTAAGGAAGCCAACGTTGATGTGGATCTCACTTTCATTGACCTGAGGAAGAGGGCTCTGGACAACGCTGTTAGCTACGCTAGGAAGCTTCTAGGGATAGAGGCTAGGGGCATCGAGTGCAGCGCTACCGAGGTACATAGACTCGGTCTGAGGGCAGACATAGCTCTAGTTCACGGGCTCTCGACACCGCACTTCGATCCCTACCAAATGGTTAGGCTTTGCGCAGCCCTAGCTAAGGTAGTCGAGCCCAGCGGCATCGCCATAATCGAGGAGTTCGATAGGGTCTACGGGCTGCTCTGCAGAGCTGGATGCAAGGAAGTGACGATCGAGCGCGCTAGCGAGGAAGAGATAGTCGTTACGATAAGCGCTGGCTACGACGTTAGGAGGGGAGTGTTTAGGAGGATCGTAATGAACCTGTTGACGGGAGACCGAGCGCCTCTCGATGTACGCCTATGGGACGTAGCCTCGGTGGCGGCGACGCTATGGATGTTCTTCCGCGACGTGGATCTAATCACAACGTCTTCTGCGCTGCGAGGATTCATAGTGGCTAAGGATCCTAGGGGGATAGATCCGGAGAGCTACGCTAAGCTACCCACTGTAGCGCGCTCGCAGGGCAGAGCCTAGCTATTATTCTTAGCTCGCTGCGCAGCTCTGTAGCTTAGCGTAGCTGTGTGCACTAGCTGAATCGCTAGCGTTCTAGCTTCTCTACCCGCGTTACGTGCGGGTCTCTAGCGTGCTACGCGGTTCAAGCCACCTTTGGCGCTCTTAGTTCCGACTATGTATCCTTTGATTTGCATAAAGCTGCAGAAGAGGTTAAATTTCTGTAAGATGACTGACTTCACGACTATTGTGGGTGGGGTTCATGATGCGTAAGATACTCCCAATTGCAGTAGTAGTAACATTCATAGTATCAATACTTGCAGCACCTACCATAACACTAGCTCAACATTCGCTAAATAGCGATCTTAAAGCAATGGGTATTAACATACCTGAGCAAAATGTTCTTAAGAACATTGCTGGCGTATACAACATAGAGTTTAGAAACATTCAGCTGGTTACCCTCGGCGGCAAGTGGACCCTAGTAAAGGTTCCAGGAGCACCTAGGTACACAACAGCCCCTGGATACCCATCGCTTCCCTACAGAGTGATAACTGTAACACTCAACGGCTACGCTAAGAACGTTCACGTCTACGTCTCCGTACAGAGCTTCGAGACCCTAAAGGTTAGCAAGCCCGTAGTGCCAGCCCCAACACCCGTTATGATCGGCGCTCCATCAATGCTCAACAAGTCCGCGCTGTTCTCCAAGTTCCTAAAGTTCAGCAAGCCCAGGATCGTCGCTAACGAGAGCGTGTATCACAGCAACGCCTTCTACCCCGGAGCTATAGTCAAGGTTAGGGTAGCCCACGGCCTGCACGGAAAGACTCTGATATTCCTATACGTGTCTCCCGTCCAGTACAACCCGGCTACGAGCACCCTCATCTTCGTTAAGAAGCTGAGCATCGTGGTTAGCTACGGAAGCATCAAGGAGGTGAAGTACAATCCTAAGGGCCTGCTGATACTAACCACCGAGAAGCTGCTCCCCTACGTCAACAAGTACCTAGTGCCTATCTACAAGCAGCTAGGGTACCAGGTAACCGTGGTTACAACCGAGTACATATGGAAGCACTACAAGCCTGCACCACCGATAACAGAGTACCCAGGCTACTACAGCTTCCTAATGGCTGCCAAGTCGGGAGCCCCCGTCGCTGGGGAGCTCATACCGTGGTACATACAGCAGTACTACAACGCTACTCTAGCTCTAAAGATAATACAGTTCCTTAGGCAGACCCTAGGGAACTACAGCTACATGCTGATCGTTGGCGGAGCGAGGGAGGTGCCGCCGAGCTTCTACTACTTCTCCTACATGGAGTTCCGCTACGTCTCGCTGTACGACGCTTGGATACCAACAGACATATTCTACGCTAGCCCAGACTACGACCTGATACCGAACATCTACGTGGGTAGGCTACCCTTCGACAACGGGCTCTACATAGAGATATACGCTAAGAAGCTAGAGACGTGGTACAAGACCCTTCCAGAGAGAAAGCCCTTGATAGTGCTAGGAGGAGGCTTCCCGTTCCTAATAACCTACATGTTCGGAGAGAGCTTCATCGAGAAGCTCGTTGACGAGGGCGTTGGCAAGGCCCCGGTGATGGTGCTGAGCCAGAGCGAGGGAACATTCAACCCCAACACCATAGGCGCTGTCCTCAGCGGCAAGACTGGAGCGATGCTGTTCCTAGCTGTTGCTCACGGAGATGGCTACGGGCTGTACGAGCCAACACTGTGGTGGGTCAACCAAGTGAGCTGGGAGACTTTAGCGTTCTCAACAGAGCTAATGAGCTTCAAGCCGACGACCAACTACACCGTGGTGATGAGCGTAGCCTGCAGAGATGGCTGGTGGGACACGGATATAATGCCCGTGCTGAAGTACGAGTACATAATACCTCCGAAGTACCCGTTCTGGGAGGCTGTTCTGCTTAGCCCCGCTGCCGGAGTAGCGTACATAGGCGCTGCCAGGATCAACTGGGACTACGTATGGATACAGATGACTAACGGAACCCTATCGACGCAGAGCTACGGAGCTACCGGGCTACTAGGCGACATGCTGCTAGCCTACACATCCATGATAGGCAAGGCTAGCAACGTAACCCTAGGATCCATCTTCTGGAGAGGTATGGTCGCCTACTACAAGAGCAGCTACCCCGTAGTGCCCGGAATGACCATACAGGAGATAATGCTCAACGCTCTGCTCGGAGACCCAACGATAGCGCTGAAGCTACCCTCGAAGCCCGTTAACAGATCCACTATCTACAGCGTTAAGGCTGTCAACCCGGTGAAGATGTACGACTTCTCCTCCATACTCGGGTACCCGCTATCAGCACCTCTATACCTAGCTACCGAGCCTGGAAAGGTCGCGATTAACGCTACCAAGGGCTGCTACACCGTGCAGATATACAGAGAGTGGAACCTAGGTATATACGACAATATCTGGTCCCTGTACCTAATATGGCTGCAGAAGGTTGGCGAGAAGACGTTCTGCCTAAACAAGAGCGGTGTCTACATACTAACGCTGAACTTCACAGCTGATAAGTCTGGCCTACTGCTGCTGAGGATCATAGGCAAGAACTACTACTACAGGTTCTACCTAGGAGCGCTTGGAGTGAAGACGAGGGAGGAGATGTATAGAGGAGGCAGCAGAATCATTGTCAGCGCCTACGGGCTAGACCTGCTAGGGCTCCAGAACCTGCTAGGGATAACTGTAGGAGATAGAGTTGTTGCAGAGATCCATACGCCTCTCAACGGATTCATCAACTACACACTAACGCTACCATACCTAGGTCCTGGAAAGCACACGATAGGGATCAAGATCATTAGGCCAGCCGTAGGCTTCGGGTACCTAGGCACGTGGCTAGGACCATCCTCGACGAAGTACGCTAAGGAGCTTGAGAGCATACTCAAGACCACCATCGAGGTCTACGCCACCTACCCACTATCGATAAAGGTCTCGGTGCCTAGCAGCGTAGCTGTAAACACGCAGGTGCCTATAACCATAATCACTACGGTGCAGGGCAAGCCGGTGAGCGCAAAGCTAAGCGCATACATCGTGCTGCCGAGCGGTAGCAAGGTGCCGCTGCACCTAACGGAGCAGGCTGTTGGAGTCTACACAGCTACGTTCACACCTAGCAGCACAGGCATGTACACGATAGTTGTTAACGGTAGCGTCGAGCCTAGCGCCACCCTCCCGGTGTACGCACATGGATACGTAGCTAAGGGATTCGTAGCTATCGAGAAGCTCTACACGCTAGCTAGCTACCTAAGCAAGCAGATAAGCTCGTCCACAGAGTCCATAACAGCGACCGTGAAGACCTCCGTTAGCACGCTTAGCGACCAGCTAAACAAGGTGGAGTCCACCCTAACAAGCACCATAAAGGCGTCCGCCAACAGCGTCACGAGCTCCGTGCTGAGCGCCCTAAAGAGCTCGGTATCGAGCCTAGAGAGCAGCATAGCGAGCGCCAAGAGCGACGTGCTGTCAGCTATACAGACCTCGACAAACACGATCGTTAGCAAGGTGTCTAGCACGGTAGAGTCCTCGACAAGCAAGGTGCTAGCAGCTATAAGCAGCGCCCAGTCCTCGCTAAGCAGCAAGATTTCAGCTGTTGAGAGCAGCATAAGCAGCCTGTCTAGCACCGTGAGCCAGATATCGCAGGGCGTGAAGAGCATTCAGGGAGAGCTAACAACCATATCGAACAAGATAACCACGTCCACGAACGAGCTCAAGACAACCATAACCAGCGCCATAAACTCTGTGAAGAGCACAATCAGCAGCTCCACAGCTAAGATCCTGAACAGCATCAGCAGCTCCATGAGCCAGGTGAAGAGCGAGGTCAGCAGCGTGAAGAGCTCCATAGAGCCTCTCGCTGCTGCAGCAACAGCTCTATCAGCGATATGCCTAGGCCTAATCGGAGCGACTCTAGCGCTTGTAGCTAGAAAGAAGTGAGTGTCTTAAGCAACAGCACCTTTTTTACTAGCTCCGCACCAAAGCCCCTTCTACAGGTACTCATCCAGCCTCCTACTCCTAACCAATCGCCCTAGGATTCTAGATCTCGATATCCAGACACGGCTTCCGAGAACCGTAACTCTATCCAGAAACTCTTTCAGCTCCCTAACGCTACCTATCCTAACGGGCTTAACCCTAGTGAGCTTCCTAACGCACTCCCGCACGAACCAAACACCAACCGGTATATCGAACCCCGGGTATATCTCGCGGAGAGTAACTACAGCTGCCTGCCTCCCAATGCGATAGAGGTACTCAGCTATCGCAAGCCTAGAAGCGAAGTAGCACCCGCCTATCGAGGGATAGTCCTTTCTACCCCCAAACCCCTCGTAGTCCCCCTCGATAACCACCGTGCTTCCGCTAGGGTTCCAGGTTGATCCTGGGAACCAGGCTTCCATCCACTCGAAGCTCCATTTGCTGGGGAGCAGGATCGCTACGAAGAGGTTTCCCTTCGTGCGTAGATACATGGCCTGCGCCTCGCTCAGCTCTGGAAAGCGCTTGACCCTCTCTAAGATCCACCTGCTCAGAGTGTCGTCTACAGCTGTGATAGCCCATCTCGTCGGTACTAGCCTCCGGCTCTGCTTCCTACCTATAGCTCCAACGCTTAGGAGCCTCTGGATGAGGCTTACGGGAGCTCCACACCTATAGAGCTCGACTATAGCTTTAGAGGCGCTTAGATCCCAATCGCTGTGAACCCTCTCTACAGCTCTCCAGCTAGAGCTAGAGCCGTATACCCTAACATCCCTAGCTATGCCCTGGGGCCCCATCGGAGGCTCGAAAGCGCTTAGAGAAACCCTTATCCTGGGCGGCTTCTCGAAGAGGAGCTCCACGTCCATGGGCTTGGTAGATAGAGCTAGCTCGATAAGCTTAGAGACGTAGCTAGAGCTCAGATTCGTAACCAGAACCTTCCTCCTGCCGAAGACCGTGGATAGCCTTACGGAAAGAACCTCGCTTAGATCCATAGAGGCCCAGCGCTCAGGGTGATCACCAACTAGAGCCTTCTCCAAGCTCGGCGAAGCTCCAGGCCCTGCAAACACCTTTGGATACCCCTTCCTACCAACGAATATCGCTGGTGGTGAGTAGCCGCTGAACTCCGTAGAGCTGCCTAGCCTTGGGGATAGGGATGCTAGAGCGCTAGCCTTAGCTAGGATCGGGCAGTAAGCCCTTCCGCAAAGCCCCCTACCTCTGCACAGCACGCATAGCCTTGGATCCACGCACCTAGCCCACGTAGCTAGCTAGGGGACTAGGAAGCTATTAGATTAGCGACGCGAGGCGCTCTCGAGCTCATCATCTAGGGCTATTAGCGTGTCGCAGCTGAGCGCTAGGCGGTGGAGCTATCCTTGGAGAGGAGGGTTATTCTAGCTCTGGTCTCTGGAGGAATAGATAGCACGGCAGCAGCTCTCAGAGCTCGTGAGGAGTTCTGCGACGAGCCAAGGAGCAGGGGTGAGGAAGTCGAGTGCTTCCTCTACGCTGCTAGCTTTCTATACGGGCAGAGCCACGGGAAGGAGATTGAGTGCGCGAAGAGGTTCGCGGAGAGGTACGGGTTCAAGCACGTTGTGATCAGCGTTGGTAGCCTATCGGCTAGAGCCCTGCTAGGTGTAGATGGGGCGGGATCAGCGCTCACAGGCGATAAGCCTATTCCAGAGGCGGCTGAGCCAGGTAGGGTTCCCGAAACATACGTACCTCAGCGAAACCTAGTGCTGCTATCCTACGCAGCCTCGATCCTAGAGATGCTGATAGAGCTTCACGAAGCGCAGCTAGGGATCATCTCCGTAGGGTTCCAGGCTGGTGATAGCGCTCCTGGAGAACCTATCTATCCAGACACTAGGCGAGAGTTCGTCGATGCAGTAGAGCTAGCTATAAACCTTGGCAGCGGAGCTGCGTTCGAGGGAAGGGCTAGGATCGTTGTCTACGCTCCGTGGGTTGACTACCCGAAGTGGAGGATCATCGAGTGGTGCCTGAGAAAAGGAATCGATTTGGGAGAGACGTGGACATGCTACCGAGGCGGCGAGAGGCCGTGCGGTAGGTGCCCAGCGTGCATACATAGGCTGAGGAGCTTTGTAGCTGCTGGCTCTCCAGACCCTCTAACTCCTACCTACGAAACCTTGCCGGATTGGTACTCTAGGTGGGTGAGGGATCTAGAGGCGTGTAGAGCTGGTGACGAGACTGCGTGCTCTAGAGCTAGGGTGGCTACAGCCCGTGCTCGAAGGAACGAGGTTCCGAGTTGAAGCGTATAGAGATTGACGATCCCTGGATTACACCCGAGTTTAGCGTATGTAATGCGCTGATATCCAGCCATAACCGCTTCGAGCCCCTAGCGATATATAGCATTACCGCATAAGCGTCGATAACGAGAGTGGAGACAGCTATGAGGATACTCGTGGTTCATCCCCACCTCTACGTGGTTGGAGGTAGCGAGATACTGACTAAGATACTGGTCTACGAGCTAGCGTCGCAGGGGCACGACATCGTTGTGTGCACCCACCACAAGCGCGACGACCTCTTCCCGGACTCCAAGAACGTGCACTTCGAGTTCTTCAAGGAGATCCCCGAGCTTAAGGGGAAGGTAAGCGACATAACGTGGAGGATAATGAACCTTCACTACACCTTCGAGGAGACCCTAAGGAAGTGGGAGCCCCACGTCGTGCTCCTCATGATTCAGGAACCTATCTACGCCGTGCTGATAAAGGCCGTTAAGCCAGAGATGGGCGTCGCGATGTACATCCACTACCCCTTCGAGGAGGAGCTAACCCCGGAGAACCTTAGGAAGTTCATAGAGATGTACAGGTTCCCCAACCTCTACGGCTCCTTCTACAGGGTTGTTGATATACACATGACGAACTCGAACTACACAGCAAAGGCGCTACACAAGCACTTCGGAATCGAGAGCAACGTGGTTTACCCAGCGGTGGACTGGGACTACTTCTC
>JAADCV010000010.1 GCA_013154235.1 Thermoproteota archaeon
CTAGTGGAGGACGTTAGGCCTAGAGCTCGGGATGTGATGACTAGGGACATAAGGTTCGTTAAGGTTGGCGAGCCGGTGAAGTTCGCTATAGATACCCTTGTCTCTATCGGTGTTCGGAGCCTTCCGGTTGTTGATGAGGTTAGTAGGGTTACTGGGCTGTTTAGCGTTGAGTCGTTTGCTAGAAGGTTTGCTGAGGAGCTAGCATCGATGAGGCTAACGCTCGAGGGTGTTCCGCTGAGGAACTTTGTTGCGGTGAGCAACGGCAGGGTTCTCGTTGGGGAGGAGAGCTACGTGCTTAGCGGGAGGGTGTACGTCGCTGCCATGGGCATCGACGACATTGATCGTAGGGGTGAGGAGCTTAGGGGTAATATCGTTGTGGTTGGTAGCCGCGAGGATGTTGTGGATAGGGTTATCGATGTTGGGGTGAAGACTGTTGTGCTCACCGGCGGTTTCGTTCCTAGCGAGAGGGTTCTTGCTAAGGCTAGGGAGAGAGGAGTAACGATAGTGTCTTCTCCCTACGATACCTACACAACCCTTAGGCTGCTAGACCTTAGCCAGCCTGTCGAGAGGTTCTCGGAGCCTCCGATAAGGGTTCACGAGGATGCGCTTCTATCAGAGGTTCGGGAGGCTATGGTGAGGGGCGGTGCTAGAGCTATCGTTGTCGTGGACGAGTTCGGGAGGCTTAGGGGGATGATAACCAGGAGCGATCTAGTTAAGGACTTTAGGAAGAAGGTTGCTCTAGTGGATCACAACGAGTTTAGCCAGAGCATCGAGGGGATCGAGGAGGCTGAGATAGTAGCTGTGGTGGATCACCATAGGCTCAGTGGCGATATAGAGACCCACAAGCCCGTGTTTCTAAGAGTAGAGCCCGTTGGCTCGACGTGCACCATAATATGGAGGATGTTTAGGGAGGAGGGCATAGAGGTAGATAGGGGCTTAGCCGAAGCTATGCTCTACGCTATACTATCGGATACGCTCCTGTTCAGAAGCTCTACAACGACAGACATGGATAGAGCTGCTGCTGAGTCACTAGCTAAGGTAGCGGGTGTCGAGATGAAGGCCGCTATCGAGTTCATGAGGCTGGCGATGGCTGCGAACGAGCCTAGCGATCCTAGAGAGATAGTGACGCGGGACCTCAAGGTGTTTGAGATAGGCGGAACTAGGTTCGGTATAGCGCAAGTGTTCACAACCCGCCCCGAGAACTACCTAGCTATGGCTGTAGGGCTGCGCGAGGTTATGGATAGGATTCGCCGAGAGAAGGGGCTCGAGTTCCTCGTGCTCATGGTTACAGACTACATAGAGGGGCGCAGCTTCATAACTGCTGTCGGTAGAGCTGACCCCGTTGCTAGAGCGTTTGGCGAGGAGGTCACGAAGAATTTCGTGGAGCTCAAGGGCGTGACCTCTAGGAAGAAGGACGTGCTGCCAAGGATTCTGGAGGCTATTGAATCGGAGAGCTGATACCATGAGCGGGGAGCCCCTGGATCCATGGCTTGTGTGGAGCGGTAGAGAGCTAGTGTGGAGTGGCGATGGTAAGGAGTATCTGCGGGGAGTTGGGGTCAAGTACCTTCTGCACCCGGCATTTAACGAGGGTTTCGAGAAGCTGCTCAAGCTCTACAAGCCTAGGAAGCTCTACGAGCTTTGCCTCTTCATTCCGTGCAGCTACGGGAAGCCGTACTCGCAGAGTTTCATCCACTACCTCATTCAGAGAGCTATAGTCGAGAGCGGAAGATTTGAGGACGTGCACCAAGTGATTCTTACTAACGCTGGCGTCGTGCCTAGGGAGCTCGAGGAGTTCTATCCCTATGTAGCTTACGACTGGAACCCCTCGTACGAGACCCCCGAGGTGAAGAAGCTCTATGTCGAGGTCCTAGTGTGGAGGCTCCGAAGATACGTGGAGAGGTTCCGAGGATTCTACAAGCGCTTTGCATGCTTCTTGAGGTGGGATAGCGATAGCTTTAAGGCAGTCGAGATCGTGTCTAGGTCTCTAGGCGTGGAGATACCTAACCTAGCTCCTAGGACTGTTCCGCCGCGCGAGATCGAGGAGGTTTCCCTAAACGGTCTCTACCGAGACCCGGACCTCGTCCTTGTAACGCCCACGGCTCTAGCATCCCTAAGGGATGGTATTCGAAAGCTACTCTCTGGAGAACGATGATAGAGCGAACACCAGCCTAGCCAAGGCAGTCTTTAACCACATCTTTGCTGAGAACCTCCTGCCGCGCTCTCTGCAGAACCTCTTCACCTCCTCATCTATTCTAGGAAGGTTTAGCCCACGCACTATAACCACGGGCACGCGCTCGCTCGTCTGACCCATTAGCAGCGCTGCAGCTGAAGCCACTTCGTCAGCTATGCAGTCAACGCCCCCGAACTTCGGCTTTCCGTAGACGTCTAGCTCAGCGAACTTTCTAGATACTACGGGTATTCCCGAGGCTCCTACAGCTATGTCTATGCTGCACGGTCTGTACACGAGAAGGCTCTCGGTATCCGTCAAAACCACGCCTATCCGCTTGCCGCTCAGCTCCTCTATTCTCTGCCTAAGCCTTCTGGCAGCCTCGTCGAAGTCTATGGTGTGCGCTATAGCCTTACCGGGCGGCAGGTTGGAGTAGTCGAGCCCCGCATCCAGAGCCACGAGGTTGTTCTTTGTTACGACGAGTAGCAGCGCGCCAATGGACTTGATAACCTCCTTAGCTCTCTCTGGATCAGCTGAGAACTCTGCTAGCGCTCTAGCAACGCTCTTGCTCACCTCGAGGGGTATTACTGCTAGGATCCTCTTCGTGCACCTAAGCACGAGCTCTGTCTCGACAGGGTTCTTTCCACATATCCTCGCGATTATCCTCGCTGCTAGCCTAGGCCTAACCCTCGATAGGTCTATGACCTCTCCAACGCTCTTGAGGTACAGCTTCGAGGTCACGACGATTATGTCCCCATCCCTTATGCCTCCAGCCTGCTCCTCAGCAGCCTCCACGATTAGCCTAGCTAGATCCGTAGGCTCCTCGATGACCGGGAGCCTCAGCCCTATGACCTCGAACCTCGGGGTCTCCAAGCTCCAACCCTATGTCTGTAGACACACTACCTTCGCCTATATTAGGGGTTGCGAAGCTCGTTACGAGGTGCCTCTATGCTAGGCGCATTCCCCTCGGTAGACCCCCTAGGCAGGAGGCTCATCGTCGTGCTCCAGGGGTTTCCGTGTAGCTGGGGGAGGTGCTCGTTCTGCCCCTTCTACCTCGAGCAGTCAGCTAGCCTCAGGGATATCCTTGAGAGGAACCGCAGCATTGTTGCTAGAGCTATCGAGCTCGCTAGAGAGATACGAGCTGATAGAGTCACGGTGTTTAACGGAGGAAGCTTCTTTGAGCTTCCTCTAGCTGTGATCGAGATGCTCAAGCCTCTGACACGGGGCCGGATCCTAGATATCGAGTCTAGGCCCGAGTTCCTATCGGTTAGCAGCGTATCCACGGTTCTGCGAATCCTCGAGCCATCTAGGCTAGTTGTGAGGGTCGGGCTAGAGGTATTCGATGAGCGGATAAGGAACGAGGTTCTGGGAAAGGGTATTCCGCAGAGCGAGATCCTTAGGCTGAGCAAGCTTAGGGAGGATCTACGCGCTATCGGGTCACCCGTAGAGGTAGTCGCATACGTGCTGTTCGGCATAGAGGGGGTTCCCGAGAGCGAGGTTGTTAGAAGCGTTAGGGAGTTCAATAAGCTGTTCGACGGCGTTATAGCTATTCGCTACCGCAGGTACCTTCCTAGTCACCCTAGCGAGGCAGGGGTTAGCGACGAGCTTCGCAGCTTCCTTGAGAGGAGCTGCATGTACGTGGACTGGGGCGAAGGTGAGGAATGGAGTATTGGGTCCAGCAAGTGAATCAGCACCCCTCCAACCTTCATCACCTCTCAGCACGCTGCAAGCTCATCACGTCAATGAACATCGATAGGTATCTACCGTAGGATCTGCACACCTCTGGCTTAGAGCTGCACGACACCTCGAACACTAGTGCTGCGGAAGGGTTAAGCTCCTTAATGACTTCGCTCCACGGAATCACTCCTAGGTAGGGGAGCAGGTGCTGGTCTCTCGAACCGTCGTTGTCGTGCAGGTGGTACGCTATTGTTCTATCTCTCGCAAGCCTAGCAACCTCCACGGGGTTCATCCCCGAAGCGTTAGCGTGCCCCACATCTATGCATAGCCCAACCCTATCGAGACCATCGATCACCGACAGTAGATCACCTATCGGGTTACCGAATGCGTACCGCTCAACCCTGTTCTCAACAGCGATGTGTATTCCGAGGTCTCTAGCTAGCGAGTCCATAGCTCTGAGGAGGGACCTTGTCTCAGCCTCGCTGAGCTTAGCGTATCTATAGCTAGTTGCGTTAGGCTGGGGTTCGGGAAGAAGAGGGTGAACAACAAATACGTTCGCGCCTAGAACACGGTGCAGCACCTCGACAAAGACCCTCAGCCTCTCGAAGCACCTTCTCCACCCACCGCTTCCCGAAACCCTAGTCGATAACCTATCTGCTGGGAGATGCGCTACGCTAGTATCAACACCTATCTCGCGGATCTTCATAGCCTCTGAAGCTACACGCTCCGCGCTAGGATCTAGGCGCTCTAGATGAACGTGGCTAAGCTCAACCCTCCTAAACCCGAGGCTAGCTACCTCCCTAACCGCGCTTACGAGATCCAGGCAGCTGAACAGCATCGAGCTCACGTAAGCCAATCGCATCACCTCTCTACGGGCCTCCCCTAGGGTTTTTCGCTGTGTTGCCTCACCGCGGCTAGAGGAATGTAAAGATTTTAGGAATGCGTGTAGGTAACGTCTGTGCGGGGGTAGCTCCCCCCGAAGGCGCTGAGCATGCCTGAGCCCATAATATCGGTTCGAAACCTAGTCGTTTTCTACCGCGGTCTCCGCGGGTACGTGCACGCTGTAGATAACGTGTCTCTGGATATCATGCGCAACGAGGTTCTGGGGGTTGTTGGAGAGAGCGGTAGTGGTAAGTCTACTCTGGCGCTATCGATACTAAGGATACTTCCGAAGAGTGCTAGGATAGTGAAGGGCTCCATAATGTTCGATAACATCGATCTAGCTAAGGCTCCGGAGAGCACTCTTAGAAAGGTTAGGTGGAGGAGGATCTCCTACGTTCCTCAGGCTGCTCTAAACGCACTGAACCCAACGCTGAAGATCGTTGACCACATTGTGGAGACAGCTAAGGCTCACGGGGTTAGGGATAGGCGCGCTGTGATAGAGAAGGCTAAGGAGCTCTTCGAGATGCTTCGTCTAGACCCTAAGCGCGTCCTCAATAGCTACCCTCACGAGCTCTCTGGCGGAATGAGGCAGAGGGTCACCATAGCGCTAGGCCTCATACTCGATCCGGAGGTTGTTATCCTAGACGAGCCTACGACAGCTCTGGACGTGCTGACCCAGAGGTTCATACTGGATCTGCTTAAGGATCTTAGGAGGAAGATCAACATAACGATGGTGTTCATAACCCACGACATAGCTATCGAGGCCGATCTAGCTGATCGGGTCGCGGTGATGTACGCGGGCAAGCTCATGGAGCTCGGAGATGTTTACCAGATATTCAAGGATCCTAAGCATCCCTACACCCAGGCGCTGATCCGCAGCATACCGAGCTTGATAGGCAGTGTCGACGAGATGAAGCCCATACCCGGCTCGCCGCCAGACCTCGTGAATCCGCCTCCGGGCTGCAGGTTCCACCCAAGATGCCCCTTAGCCACAGACATATGCAGAAGGAAGGAACCTCCTCTAATCGAACTAGAGAACGGTAGGATAGTGTCGTGCTGGCTCTACGCACCCGAAGAGGCTAAGAAGGTGGAGAGGCAATGAGCGCGCCTCCACTTATAGAGGTTAGGAACCTAAGGATCTACTTCCCCATAAGGAAAGGGTTCCTAGGACCTGTGCAGTACGTTAAGGCTGTTGACGGAGTTAACCTGAGGCTATACGATGGCAGCGTGCTAACGCTTCTCGGCGAGAGCGGCTGCGGAAAAACCACGCTAGGAAAGACGATCGCGGGTCTCTACAGGCCTACAGCTGGGGAGGTGCTGTTCCGAGGGAAGAATATTTGGAGGCTCAGCAGCTCGGAGTTCATGATTTACCGCAGGAGCGTGCAGATAGTGCATCAGGATCCCTATGCAGCGCTCAACCCCACCAAAACCGTGTTCACAATACTCGCAACCCCATTAAAGAGGTGGGGCATAGCGAGGACTCGAAGCGAGCTCGTTGAGAGGGTCTCGAAGCTTCTAGAGCTAGTAGGTTTGACACCGCCAGAGGACTTCCTCTACAAGTACCCGCATCAGCTCAGCGGTGGGCAGAGGCAGAGGGTTGTTATTGCTAGAGCTATAAGCGTGAACCCGAAGCTCATAGTCGCCGACGAGCCCATAACCATGATAGACGTTAGCCTTAGGCTAGGGATCCTCGATCTCATGCTAGAGCTGCGAGAGAAGATGGGTACAGCATACCTCTTCATAACCCACGACTTTGGAGCAGCTAGGTACTTCAGCGCTAAGGGAGGTGGAAGGATAGCGGTTATGTACCTAGGGAAAATCGTTGAGATAGGCCCCGCCGAGGAGATAATAAAGAACCCCATGCATCCATACACCCAGACCCTGATATCAGCAGTCCCGGTTCCAGACCCAGAGATATCCCGGAAGAAGAAGCCGATACAGCTGAGAAGCCTAGACATACCGAGCCCCGTCAACCCGCCCAAGGGCTGCAGGTTCCACGATAGGTGTCCATTCTACATTGAGGGGCTATGCGATAAAGAGGAACCTCCTCTGACAGAGGTAAAGCCTCTTCACGAGGTCGCGTGCTGGAGAGTTATTAAGAGGTGAACCCCTCGCATATCGTAGGAGTGGAGAGGTTTGGAG
Source organism: Thermoproteota archaeon (assembly GCA_013154235.1). Classification (GTDB taxonomy): domain Archaea; phylum Thermoproteota; class Thermoprotei_A; order Sulfolobales; family Ignisphaeraceae; genus JAADCV01. Next base: position 6,869 of record JAADCV010000010.1, read on the forward strand.
GCGTTTTTAAAGGGTAATATAGCTATAGGCATTGCCCTACTCGTGCTACTGCTATTCTCGCTAGCATACCTAAAGCCGGGTAGCGCTACCTTCGTCGTAGCGATCCTAGCGCTAGTCATAGTGGGTATATTTCTAGCGCTAGTACTTTTAGTCACCAGGAAAGTACTTTCCAAGATGGCTTCTGAAGAGCATCTAGCTCCATAGAGGAGGATAGCATAGCACCCTGTATTTACGAGAACACTTGCGAGTCATACTGTTACAACCTACATAAGTAAAGCAAAGCAGAGATAAGCATTCATCTAGCAATGTCAAATCGTTATACACCGATAGATTAATATCTAAGCAATTTGCGTTACGTATGTAACGAAAGTGTTTCATTCAGAGTCATAACCTTGGCTCCGGCACATGAAGGTTGGATTGAAGGCTCATCTCGTACGACTATATTGCATTACGAAAAAGAATATAGAAAAGTTTATTACTGAATAAAGTTAAGGCGTCCTTGAAGGTGGGTGTTGTATATGACACTAAGGTACCTGATACCCACATTACTAATAGCTGTGGTCGTTCTAAGCACAATCGCCGTGGGCCTAATAGGTGCAGGCACCACTGTGCACGCCAAGGTGATAGTTCTCAAGACCCACAGCTGGTGGAGCCCGCCGCCAGCAGGTAGCTTTAACCCAGCCTCGCCACACTTCATAAACATAGTCGGTCTAGTGTTCGAGAAGCTCGCGCAGTGGATTAAGGTGCCTAACACCTTCGTGCCTATACTGGCTGTGGGTTGGAAGTACGTTCCAGAGAAGCACTGGTTCGTGGTGTACCTAAGGAAGAACGTGTACTGGCACGACAACTATCCATTCACCTGCAAGGACGTGTGGACAACCTTCATGATCTACAAGGCTATGGGCAAGCCCGTGTGGAACTACATTAGCGACGTTAAGTGCCTAAACAACTACACCGTCGTGTTCGTAGTCAAGAAGTGGGGCTACCTAGTACCCTGGTACATACTGTGGCAGAACGGAGAGATAACGTTCCCGTACCACATCTACGGCAAGTGGGCTGAAGAGATAGCTAAGGCCACGAGCAAGAGCCAGATGCAGAGCATCCTAAAGAGCTTGCTCGAGTACCAGCCAAAGACCTTGATAGGCACCGGACCCTTCAAGCTAGAGACCATAACCAGCAACGAGGTTGTTCTAGTGAAGTTCGACAAGTACTGGAACGCGAAGAACGTGTACATCGATGAGATCATAATGCCCAAGATAACGAGCAACCAGATAGGGTGGCAGTACTACAGGACGGGAGGCCTAGACTTCGACATATTCATGATGCCTCCCAGCCTATACAACTGGGTGCAGCACAGCAGCTTCGCTAGAGTAGTCAAGATCTACGACCTGAGCGGCTGTGCGCTAGTATTCAACTTCAGGAACAAGTGGCTAGCCAACAGAGAGGTTAGGGTAGCTATCGCCCTAGCAATAAACAGGACCAAGGTTGCGCTAGCTGGAGGTGTCGGAATGTACGACCCCAGCCCCTACCCCACGGATCTGATAGCTCTACAGATCAACCTATGGGTTAAGCCGCTCGTAGAGAACGGCGTGCTTAACCCGTACAAGTACAACCCACAGGAGGCTGCTAAGATCCTAGAGAGCCTAGGGTTCAAGAAGGTTAACGGAGTGTGGTACACCCCCGATGGAAAGCCATTCAAGCTGACGCTGATAGCCCCTGGAGGATGGACTGATTGGGTAGCTATGGCTACTGAGGTAGCGCAGCAGCTGAAGAACTTCGGTATACAGGTGGAGCTCAAGACTCCGCCAGCACCTGCTTACTGGAGCAGCGCGTGGTACCTAGGTGGTCACTACGACCTCGCGCTAGACTTCTACGGCGCCTGGATGGTGTATCCATACAAGGCCATGAAGAGGACTTGGATAGAGGTAAACGGAGTGTCTAGAAAGGTTGTGCAGGGCCCAGAGTTCCCGACAGTGGTCTACCTACCGTACTTCCACAAGAAGGTCAACGTTACCCAGCTAGTGCAGGAGCTAGCTAGCACGATGAACCCATCTCTACAGCACGAGATCGCTGAGGAGCTTGCCTACGCCGTCAACTACTACCTGCCAGAGCTAGCTCTAGCTGACAAGCACCTGCTGATATACCTCAACATACAGCACTTCCTATGGCCCGACTGGAACATCAAGTACAACTACTACAACCTGTACCAGAACGCTGGCGGTGGCCACCTAGAGGCGCTAGCCCTAATGATAAAGCTAGGGTACGTGAGGCCCAACCCGAGCTACTGGGGCGTTAGCGTACCACCGCTACCAAAGATCTGTAGCCTACCTAGCCCCGCTGTAGCTGTAGTACCAACAACAACCACAGTCACCAAGACCACTGCTGTAACCGTAACAACCACAACCGCTGTAACCAAGACCACCACCGTCGCGGTAACCAAGACAGCTACGGTATCCGCGCCAAGCGGAGTAAAGGTTGTTACCGTAACGGTCACCAAGCCTGTTGTCGTAACCAAGACCACGGTATCGCCAGTAACCGTAACTAAGTACGTAGCGTCGCCAGCTAAGGTCTCGGTATCGATACCTAGCGGGCTACTCTACGGAATACTAGCTGTATCCATCATCGCCTTGATAGGTGCCTGGGTAGCTGCGGGAGTAGCCATAAGCCTTAGGAAGAAGGCCTAGCTCCCCGGAGCTAGGCGCCTTTCAACACAACAATTTTTCTTCCTAACCCACGTAATAGAGTAGGGCTAGCCTTGGGGTGTGCCTCTAGATGCACTGGCTAGTTCGCCGAGCGCTCATCTCCTTCGCCACGATATTCGCTGCTATAACCATAACGTTCTTCATAGCTGAGGCTGAGCCTATAGACCCCATAAGAGCTCTTGCTTCGCAGATGGTCTACCAGTACCATATTCCCTGGTCAGAGGCTTACTCCATAGCGAGGGCTGCAGCTCCATTCATACCCCGAGGAAACCCGGTGGAGCAGTACTTCCACTACATAATCAATTTCTTCCAGGGTAAGCTAGGGCTTTCGATAACCGTTGCTACGGGGGTGCCGGTAACGGAGATCCTCGCTAAGGCTATTCCGTGGACGGTTCTTGTTGTCGGTACCGCGCTACTCATCAGCTTCGGTGTTGGCGTGCTGATAGGTATGGCCATGGCCTACGTCCACGGCTCAAAGCTCGATAGCGCGCTGATAGTGGTGTTCTCTGTGCTTAGGTCAATACCTAACTACATAATAGCTCTAGTGCTCTTGATATACCTAGCCTTCCAGCTAAGGATCTTTCCAACGGGAGGAACCTACGATCTAGCTGGGCTCGAGGCCCTGAAGCACGGCAACATACTTGGGTACATAGCTGACGTTCTCTGGCACGCAACGCTACCCATCCTATCGTGGGTTATAACCAGCGTTGGCTGGTGGGCGCTCGTCATGAGGGGAAGCACAATCAGCGTCCTAGGCGAGGACTTCATCACCTACGCTAAGGCTAGGGGCTTGCCGAGCTCTAGGATAACAACTGTCTACATCGGTAAGAACGCGCTGCTACCCATATTCACGCTTCTGATGATAAGCATAGGCTTCATGTTCGGAGGATCCGTAATAATAGAGAAGATCTTCAACTACCAGGGAATGGGGTGGTACCTATACCAGGCAGTTATGAACAAGGACATATTCCTGATGATGGGCGCCTTCGACGTGATAATCATAGCTGTCATCGTATCCCTCTTCATAGCTGACATCGCCTACGGCCTACTGGATCCGAGGGTTAGGAGGGGTGGTCCCGCATGAGCGGAAGCGCTGTAGGCGCTAGAGGTGCGTACACGAGGGAGCAGCTGAAGTGGTTCGTCCACGAGTGGATAATCGTCCCCCTCAAGATAATCGTGCGAAACAAGAAGGCTCTCTTCGGATTCATCCTCCTCATAGGCTACCTCCTCATGGCTACCGTTGGCCCGCTCGTTGTTCCCAAGCCGGAGAACTTCCAGTGCCCAATGGAGCTAAAGCCCACGCTGCTGAAGTGGCCTCCCTCGCTAGCTCACCCTCTCGGATGCGACTACTACGGCGCTGACATATGGGCTAAGATCGTCTACGGATCGAGGACCGTGCTCGAAATAGCGTTCATAGCGGGCTTCATAACGACTATCATCGGCATAACGGTTGGCATGGTGGCGGGCTTCAAGGGAGGCAAGGTAGATGTCGCGCTCATGTCTATAACAGACGTGCTGATGACTATACCGGGGCTACCCCTACTGATAGTCCTAGCCGCCATACTGAGAAGCTACGCAAACAACCCATTCGTGGTCGGAGCTATACTAAGCGTGAATGCGTGGACCGGGTTAGCTAGGAGCGTTAGGAGCCAGGTTCTCACCCTTAAGAACAGGGAGTTCGTCGAGGCTGCCAAGGCTCTGGGAATGACCACGGGACACATAGTGTTTCGAGAGATCATGCCGAACCTAGCGAGCTTCATCGCGGTGAACTTCATATTCTCGACGATCGGAGCTGTCTACTCCTGTATCGCCCTCTACTTCCTAGCGATACTCCCGTTCACTGCGAACAACTGGGGGCTCATGCTGTACATGGCTTGGAACAACGCTGACTACAACACCGTGATAGCTGTAGTCCTCGCAGTTATAGGTCTCCAGCTCGGCCTGTTCATGTTCTCGTACGCGGTAGACGAGATGTTCAACCCGAGGCTTAGGACAGAGGTGTAAAGCGAAAGCCATTTTATTTTTACATAACTGAGCTAACTAAGGTTAAGCGGAGCACCGAGCTTATAAGCCGGGCTATGCATAGCTTAAGCAAGGGGTATTGGGATGGTCTCGCGCGAGGCCTCGGTGTCCGTAGCAGCGATAGTCATAGCCATAATCGCTATAGGCATAGCCGCAGCAGCCATAAGCTACACGCAGCACCGCGTAAGCACCGTAACTATATCCAAGATAGTGACCGAGATAGTCGCAGCTAAGGCAGCCACCAAGACCGTTACCACCACCGTAACATCCACAGCCACCATGACAACGACCAAGACCGTGACCGCAACACCGTCCCCAACCACAGCGAAGATGAGTACTACGACTGCTCCCCACCACAAGAAGATCAGAGTGCTAGTCCTCTTCGACGTTGGTGGCAGAGGAGACCTCAGCTTCAACGACATGGCTTGGCTAGGAGCTGAGAGAGCCGCTAAGGACTTCAACATAACCGTGCAGTTCAACAAGCCTCCCTCGGTATCAGCGATGGTGCCATTCCTAGAGCAGTACGCTAAGAGCCACAAGTACGACCTGATAGTTCTGATAGGATTCCTATGGACAACCCCGCTGAACCAGACCGCTAGCAAGTTCCCGTATCAGAAGTTCGCGCTTATAGACTCGACAACCGGTGTCTTCAGACCTAACGAGGTTGATCTGCTGTTCAAGGAGCAGCAGACTGGTGCTCTTGTAGGATTCCTAGCTGCCGAGCTAGCGCACGAGATAATGATTAAGGAGAACAAGAGCGGGCCGATAATCATAGGCACGGTCATGGGCATGGACATACCCCCGCTATGGAGGTTCCACATAGGCTACCTATGGGGAGCCAAGCTCTACCAGGAGCTCACCGGAATACCGGTCAAGGTGCTATGGGTCTACACTGGCACATTCAAAGATCCCAAGGCTGGCTACACCGCTGCATGGAAGATGCTTCAGCAGGGTGCCCTAGTGCTGTACCAGCTAGCTGGAGCTACTGGAATAGGCGTTCTCAACGCTGTTGTCGACTGGAACAAGAAGGGCTATGGCAAGGCCTTTGCAATAGGTGAGGACGCTAGCCAGGAGTGGTACGCACCTTGGTACATACCGCTGAGCGGCGCTAAGAGAGTTGACGTAGCTGTCTACGACGCTATAAAGATGGTTGTTACGGGCCACTGGAAGCCCGGCATCTACAGGCTTGGACTAAAGGAGGGTGCTGTAGGTATATGGAACCTGCAGGGAGTGAAGTGGTTTGCTGAGCTAGCTTACCAGTACCACAAGCTACCGGATCACCTAACTCCGGACGAGGTTGTCCAGATAGTGAAGAAGATTAGGGAGGAGTACATCTCCCAGTGGGCATGGTGTGTAGTGCACAACCTCGAGAAGGCTATCATAAACGGCCAGATACAGTTCATCAATCCGAAGGATCACAAGCAGTACGAGCAGATAATCAAGGAGCTGGAGGAGGGCAACCTAACAGCTGCCCTCAAGATATTCAAGCTAAGCAGCTTCAAGCAGCTAGAGGAGGGCTGTCCACCTTTCTCTAAGTAGAGGGCCTAGCTGCGGGATATAGGGATAGACACTATGTACCTTTTTTATATCCCGCTTCCTCAACAAGCCCCGAGGAACATAGGCCATGACAAGGCCTGCCATCGTTGTTAGGGACGTTTGGAAAGTTTATCCTGATGGAACTGTCGCCCTCCGCGGTGTGTCCCTAGAGATAGATGAGGGCGAGATCCACGGTGTTCTCGGCGAGAACGGGGCTGGCAAGACCACGCTGATGAGGATAATATACGGTGAGATAAAGCCCACGCGCGGCGAGATCGAGGTCTTCGGCAAGAAGGTGAGGTTCAGGGGACCCTGGGATGCTATGAGGATGGGCATAGCGATGGTCTACCAGCGGTTCACGCTAGTGCCTACGATGAGCGTTCTGGAGAACCTCTTTCTAGCTCTATCCAGCGTTGAGCGGGGGGCTAGGATAAGCGATGCTCGGAGTCTCGCTGAGGAGACTATGGAGAGGACGGGGCTTAGGGTACCGCTGGACGCTAGGGTCGAGGAGCTTCCCGTAGGGCTTCAGCAGAGGGTTGAGATCCTCAAGGCTCTCATGAGGAGAGCTAGGGTTCTGATCCTGGACGAGCCTACCTCTGTCCTAAGCCCGCTCGAGGTCGAGGCTCTTTTCTCGACGCTGCGCAAGCTCAAGGAGATGGGCATAACGATCGTGTTCATAACGCACAAGCTTAAGGAGGTTAAGGAAGTTACCGATAGGGTCACGGTTCTTAGGAGGGGGCGCGTGGTTGGATCCGCTGTAACCAGCGAGGTTAGCGAGGTTGATCTAGCTAGGATGATGGTTGGTAGAGAGGTTCTGATGAAGGTTAGGAGAGCTGAGAGCCGTGAGCACGCTAAGCCGATACTGGTTGTCAAGGATCTCTGGGTTCGCGACGACAGAGGGCTTCCGGCAGTAAAGGGTGTCTCGCTAGAGGTTAGAGAGGGCGAGGTTCTTGGAATAGCGGGAGTGCAGGGGAATGGACAGCGAGAACTTGTCGAGGCTATAGCTGGGGTGAGACCCGTTGAGAAGGGTCGTATAGAGATCAATGGAATTGATGTGACTAGCGCTAGCACCGAGGAGCGGTACAGGCTTGGGCTAGCCTACGTGCCTGAGTCCCGAGATATCGGGCTCGTGCTAGACATGAGCGTTGCTGAGAATAGCGTGCTGACGAGAGTAAGGGAGGTTTCTAGAGCTGGACTCCTATCGATGAGGAGGATTCTCGAGATCGCGAGCGAGGTTGTACGAACATTCGCCGTCGTAACCCCATCGCTATCCACCAGCGTTAGGTACCTAAGCGGTGGGAACCAGCAGAAGCTGATGGTTGGCCGAGAGCTTGCTAAGAGACCTAGGGTTCTCGTCGTTTCCGAGCCTACACACGGACTAGATGTAGCTGCGACGGAGTTTGTTAGGAGGACCATAGTCTCCTTCGCTGAGGGTGGGGGAGCCGTGCTCCTAGTATCTTCAGACTTAGAGGAGGTTATGCAGTTGAGCAGCCGCGTCGCGATCATGAGCGGTGGAAGGATCCTAGCGATCAAGAAGCCCAGCGAGTACAGCCTTGAAGAGCTAGGGCTCCTCATGGGTGGAGCCGTTGCCTAGAGTCGAGAAGCTCCTCCCCCTACTCGAGGTAGGGGCCTCGATAGGGGTTGGGATAGGTGTAGCTGCGCTAGTTCTCTTCGCCTTCGGCTACAACCCTGGGGAGTGCCTAGCAGCGATATTCGATCCGCACTACCTTGTCAGCAACGCTGGCTTCATACTCTCGAACGCAGCCCCCTTGATATGCACAGCAATAGCCTTTGCTATCCCCGCCCTAGCGGGCCTCTTCAACATCGGTAGCGAGGGCCAGATGTATCTCGGAGCCATAACGTCCCTAGTGGTCTCCTACCTAACTGGAAACCCGTTTCTCGGGATCGCTAGCGGCATGATTGCTGGAGCTGGGCTGGCTTCGCTCATAGCGTTCCTAAGGCTATGGCTCAACATAAACGAGGTAGTGACGTCGATAATGCTCAACTGGACCCTATACTTCGTCGTTCTATACATAGTGACCCAGGTCATACCGAGCCCCCAAGCTGGGTATAGATCCGTGAGCATACCTCCCTCAGCCAGGATAGGAAGTATCTATGGTGTCCCCGGGGTTCTTCTTATCGCTGTGGGCGCCGCTATAGTGGCTAACTACATAGTTTTCAGAACACGCCTAGGCTACACAATTAGGGTTAGCGGCTTCTCCCCAAAGACAGCTACCTACGCTGGCATGAATCCCCGCACAGCGTCGCTGTACTCCATGCTTCTCGCTGGCGCATTCGCTGGCTTAGGAGGAGCTCTCATAGTTCAAGGAATTGTCTACTACATAACCGATACGATGTCGAGCCTGTACGGCGTTGGGTTCACGGGGATAGGCGTAGCCCTCCTAGCTAGGAACATGCCCATAGCGATACCCCTATCAGCTTTCTTCATATCGTGGGTTAGCCTAGGCAGCACGAGGCTCGAGCTGCTCTTCGGAGCCCCCTCGGAGCTATCCCAGGTTGTTACTGGAGCTATCCTCATCGCCCTAGCGGCCCCCTACGCATTCAGGTTGATTGTTCACTACATAAGGAGCTGGAGGCTGGTGAAAGCCCATGGCTAGCTGGGCAACGCTATTCGTAGACGCCTTAACGCCTATGACGCCGCTGCTCGTTGCCAGCGTTGGCGAGATAATCAACGAGAAGGCTGGGGTAGTCAACATAGGTATCGAGGGGATAATGCTTCTCTCAGCCTTTGCCGCGACTCTAGCAACGTTTCTAAGCGGATCACCACTGATAGGCCTAGCTGCAGGTATCGGATGCGGTGTAGCTGTAGGCGCTCTCCACGGCTTCATAAGCGTGTACCTGAATGGAGACCAGATAATAAGCGGCATAGGCATAAACATGTTCGCCTACGGCCTCTGCGTAATGGGGTTGGTTCTCACCTGGCATAGCTACGGAGCATCTCCATCCGTACCGACGCTACCTAGCTTCAAAGTTGGCGAGAGCAGCGTTTCCGTGCTAACCATACCCTCGATACTCATAGCGGTAGGAGCTTGGTACCTCATAACGAGGACTAGAGCTGGGCTAAGGATAAGGGCTTGCGGCGAGGATCCTAGGTCTGCTGAGGCTATGGGTATAAACGTGCATAGGGTTAGGTTCCTATCCACACTCCTAGGAGCGGCGCTAATGGGCTACGCCGGCGCGTTTCTAGTTATAGGATGGATAGGTCAGTTCACGAAGGACATAACCTCAGGAATGGGATTCATCGCGCTAGCCAACGTCGCGTTCAGCAACTGGAACCCGCTGCTAGCCATCCTCGGCGCCTACATCTTCGGATTCTTCAACGCAGTGCCCTACGTCCTCCAGATGGCTATGGGGTTCGCTAGGTACGCCTACCTAGTCAAAACCATACCGTACTTAGCAACCGTAGCCGTGCTAGCTATAGTAGCTAGAAAGGCTAGGATGGCGATGCCCAGGGCTCTAGGCAAGCCATACATAAAGGAGTAGCGCGCTACGTTTATGCCCTCTCTACACTAGTCTAGAGCGGCGCAGCGGTTATGAGGAAAGCCGTAGCGGCGATAGCCTCAGCAGGCATAGCTATAGCGATAGTCCTGTCTCTACCCATCATCGCTCTAGAGATCCACGGAGGATCGGTGAAGCTCGTCCCACTCGAGCTCATACCGAGGAGCAACGTTAGCTCTATACTTCTAGCCAAGGTATCTAACCCTAGCCCCCTAACTCTAACGGTTAAGCTAAGCGCGCGGATATACGTCAACAGCTCACTAGCCCTTACGTACCACGACACACTCTATCTAGGCTCCGGAGAATCGAAGCTCGTAAGGATATCCATACCGATGCCCGTGAAGCGGGGGAGCATAGCCTACGTATCTATCAAGGGCAGTGAGGAGATATATCCCAAGCTCCTGCTACTACCATCTCTCGTCCCAGTCACCGCCAAGATCAGCGAGGAGGCCCTCGTACACGTAAGCCCGTGCTTCATAAGGGTTGTAGCGGCTGGATTCAGACCGCAGGTAGCGGTTGTGGGACAGCACGTCGTGGCGTGGGTAAAGCTCTATTCCAGCGATAGCTGCACGGCTAGTGTCGCGATCCGGATACTCGAGGACATAACCGTGGGTACTGGAATACCCCTCACCACAAAGATCTTCTACGTTAGATTCCCGGGAACATACACGCTTAACATCACCTGGACTCCGCCCTACCCCTCGAGCACATCCCTTAGAGGGTACTACCTAGCTGTATACATAAACGGAACGAACTTCTACGTGATGCCCCCGATGTACCCGCCTAGGCTCAAGGTACTTCTAACACCTCCTAAGACGACCACATCATCCCCCGCGATATCCATACTCGTATCGAAGGCTTGGTGGATCGTCAACGGTAGAAAGGGTTGGGTAGCCAAGGTTGGAGAAGAGGTCTCGGGATGCGTAGAAATAGTTGCGGAGAGGCCGTGGAGTGGGTACGTAACTATAAAGATCCTTGAGGATAGCCCGGTTAGCAATGTTGTAGCGAGCAATAGTGTTCCGATAAGCGTCTCGCCTACCAAGCCAGCAACCATCTGCGTATCGTTCTACCCCAGGGCCCCGAGCTCGAAGCTCATGCGCGGGTACTACATAGTGGTAGACGTTGGGAAGGCAACCATATACGTTATGCCTCCAAGCTACCCGCCTAGGCTAGAGGTCTCTAGGTAGCTCTTCCAAAGCGTGTAGCTCGCTACAGAGACCTCTATTGATTACTACCTCGAGCAATCTAAATAAAATCCTTAGCCGCTTACCCTAGGGCTACGGGTCTAGGAATGACGTGCAGTATGGGTATAGCGATTGTGGGTATGCCGGGTAGCGGCAAGACAACTTGTATCAATGCTGCTCTAGAGTCTCTAGGTATAGAGAGGGTCTCTCTGGGAGATGTAGTTAGAGAGGAGGCGAAGAAGCGAGGCGTGCCTATGGAGAGGCTGAACGAGTTTGCTAACGATCTTAGGAGAGAGCTGGGGCCTGCCGCTGTAGCTATTCTTGCTAGAAGGAAGATTGAGGAGCTGAGGGGCCCCGCATGTATAATCGACGGTGTTAGGAGCCTTCATGAGGTCGACTACTTTAGGAACGAACTAGGTCTCGAGCTGGTTATCGTCGCAATTCACTCAAGTCCTAGGACAAGGTTCGAGAGGCTTAGGAGGAGAGGCAGGCCTGATGATCCTAGGACGTGGGAGGAGTTCGTTGCTAGGGATCGACGCGAGCTCTCGTGGGGAATAGGCAGCGTTATAGCGCTAGCTGATCACATGATCGTGAACGAGGGAGGTGTAGAGGAGCTTCGTAGAGCATGTGTAGAGGTTATAGGTAGTGTGTTAAGGGCTCTGCAAAGCTCATCGCGTCCCTAGCACTGATGCTGCCTCTAGGCTTGCAGCAGACTACGATTCCACGGCTTTCGCTCTCTAGGACTATCTCGACTTCTCTAAAGTACGGGTAGGCTAGGGCTGCTACTAGCGCGGGGGTCCACAGCATGCATACTCTGTGCTCGACTATCCTCCCGCTAGATAGATCGATTAGCGCTCTTCTAACTGTTGACGTGCATGGGTCGTAGCCTCGGTGAAGGCTTATCGCAGCTCTATCGCTTGGCTCTGGCCACACGTACCTGTAGCCAGTGCCTAGAAAGACGCTCTGCATCCTATCTACCTCCTCTATTAGCAGGCACCCATTGCTGCTCAATGCTAGGGATAGCCCCGCTAGAACCCTATGCATTTCGAAGGGGTTGAAATGGGCTGAGCTGCAGCCCCAGATCACGGATATATCGAAGAGCCTAGGTCTCAGGAATGATAGGTTCCTAGCGTCTCCGCATACAGAATCAGATAGAAGCACTCTTTGGCTTACCCGAGGTAGGAGCGAGCACGCTAGATCAACGAACAGTACCTCTGGGACAAAGCCCTCGTCCTCAAGAGCCTTAGCCAGAGCGTAGCCTCCGATTCCACCTCCGCTGCAGCAGTCGAGAACCTTAACGTGCTTCTTTCCGGTAAGGCACTCGCGTAGCAGTCCAAGTGATAGAAGCTTGCGTAGCTTTACGTAGCTCTCTACGAGTCTGTTGCTTCTAGGGCTAGAGTCCCATCCCAGCACGCTGTATAGAGCATCTAGATCCTCTTCCAACGCTACTCAGCCTAATTTCCTCGCCTAGCTCGATATCAGTATACGGGGTGATTATATGGCTCGCGTGAGCGGCGTTATAGTGCCGATGGTAACGCCGTTCAGAAAGGACTATTCGCTAGATCTAGAGGCAGCCTCGTGGCTAGCTAGGTACCTCAGCAACGCTGGAGTAGACGCAATATTCCCGAACTCTACAACGGGGGAGTTCCCTCACCTAACGATGGATGAGGCTACAGAGCTTGTCAAGGCTGTTATAGATGCTGTGCCGAGTTCTGTAGCGGTTACCCCAGGGATCAGTGCTAACACTACGCTGCACAGCATCGAGCTTGCTAAGAGATTTAGGGATCTAGGGGTTGAGACCGTGATCTCGACAACCCCGTACTACTTTAAGCTAGGTCCACGCGCGCTCTACAACCACTTCGCTGAGATAGCATCGAGTGTCGATGTAAACATTGTGCTGTACTGCATACCCTCTACAACGGGAGTCGTTATACCCCCTAGCGTTGTTAGGGAGCTAGCCATCGAGTTCAGCAACGTTGTAGGGATAAAGATAACCTACGACTCTATGAGCTACATAAAGAAGGTTCTAGACGAGGTTAAGGGAGCTAGAAGGGACTTCTCGGTACTTCTAGGCATAGACACCATGCTGCTCCACGGACTCATAGAGGGGTGCGATGGTGGTGTAGTAGGGCTAGCTAACGTAGCTCCATGGATCCATATAGACCTTGTTAGGAAGTGGAGGAGCGGCGACATAGGCAGCGCCCTAGAGGCGCATCGAAAGCTATGTAGGCTTTACCGCGTTTACGAGATCGATAAGCCAGCTCCAAGCGTTGTTAAAGCAGCACTAGAATCCATAGGAGCACCCATATCTCGAGTGGTTAGACCTCCTCTTGAGCCCCTTACCGACGCTGAGAAGAACTTCGTTAGGAGGGTGCTAGCCGAGGTAGGCGTAGATCGGGACGCGCAGAAGTTCGTTCCCTAAGATTTTTACAGCTTTGTATGCGCTTGAACCCATAAGCAAAGCGGTTCAACGCTACCTAAGTACTTGAGCTAGGGTTTCTAGTCTAGCTCGCTGCATCCCTACACCGCTGATGCAGAAGCTCATTTGTTCCGGAGTTGAGATGCAGCGAGCTGAAAAACGTTTGGAGGCTAGCTGGTTGAGAACGAGCCCTTCATTAGGAGCTTGTTGTCCACATTGAACACGTACGTCTGGTTCCCTACGGTGACACTGAGCCTCACCTTCTTAGCGAAGCACTGGACAGTTATCGTTGCGCCGCCTAGATCCTTGAGCTTTATCAGCTCGTCAGCGTAGGCCCTTATGCTGAATCCGCTCATCTTAGCGTTGTAGTTGACTAGGAGCTCTATGGTGCTAGAGTTTATCTGCTTTACTGTAACGCTACCTGGGATCGCCTTTATAGCGTTGTAGAGGTCTGATGATCCGATGCTTCTCGAGCTGTTGACTAGAATAGCACCGCTTCTGCTTAGCTCTAGGCACTGCTTACCTCTCGGTGCTCTCGATCCCTGCGATGGCATGTACTCGTACGTGCAGTAGGTCTTCAGCGTCTCGTCCTTGTCGTAGCTGTACTCGCTAACGCGGCTGATTACGAAGGAGGCTATAGGCATCGTCACGTTTATTATCTCCTTCGAGACGAGCGGCGGCGAGTAGAACCCTACATCAACTAGGCTAATGACGTTTCTGGGCATGGCGCTACTCATAGCTACCTCGACGTAGCTACCTCTCTTCCTAATGGTGAAGTTTAGCGGTAGTGGAGTAAAGTTGCTTAGGATAACAACTCTCGAGCCGCTTAGGTTAAGGGCTCTAACACCTATCGTTCCAGCAACGTGGATAGCGCTCTTTGGGAAGCTGTAGGGGGAGAGGAGGCACGGCATCATGAACCCGTTGGCTAGCGCGACAGCTATGGGCCTAGCCATCTGCTCCCCATTTATGCTCGCGCTAACGTAGGACATTAGCAGCGTTGAGCTGAAGTGCCTAACAAAGCTGTATCTACATGCTTGAGCTTGGAGGCTCACGCCGGACTGCGATAGGGGGCTAGCTACTCCATGGCTCCAGCTGGTGGATGCGATGTAGCCCACAACCACGCCTATGGCTATAGCAGCTACTACCGCAGCAAGCACGTACGCTTTCCTCAACCCGATCTAGCCACCTCAGCCTCTACCTAGGGCTGCCCCAGGTATTATACGTCTATGAATCGATGGCTAGCACGCGCTCTCTGCACCTACGCGCTTCATCACCTCGCCGAGATCCCTGCTCCTAATTATCGTCGAGTACACCTCTGCGCTCCTCCGCAATCGCCTCTCGAACGTCTGGAAATCAACCTCCACCAATCCGAACCTCTGCGTATAGCCCCTATCCCACTCGAAGTTGTCAAGCAGGCTCCAGTAGAAGTAGCCCTTAACTCTCGCTCCTAGCTCCATAGCCTTGAGGAGGCAGTAGAGGTGCTCCACTATAGCTCTAGACCTAAGGTCGTCGCTCTCGACGGCGAACCCGTTCTCGGTGATGTATATCTCCTTCCCGAAGATCCTGTGGGTCTCAGCTACAACCTCCTTTATCCCTCGAGGATGTATGTAGTACCCCATGGTCGACCTCGCTGGGCTCTGCAGAGGCTCAATACTTAGGAACATTCTGAGCGGGTTCCAGCTGTGCCCAACTTTCAGTGCTGTGTAGTAGTTCACGCCTATGAAGTCCAGCCCTGACTCCCTAACCCTGTACCTACCAGCGAATCCCCTAAGCTCTCCGGATATGACACCCTTTAGGAAGCCCCAGTTCCATATCTCCTCAACACGCTCCTTGGCTCTCGAATCGAGCCTACTGCTAGATCTAGGAACGAACCACATCATGTTCTGCGCTATGCCAACAGCGCCTCTACCCCTAAGTATCTCGTAGGCTCTAGCATGCGCCTCAGCTAGATTCCTTAGAACAGCGTCAGCTAGCTTAGGGTTTCTCTCACCGGGAGGCCACGAACCCTGGATGAAGCCCATGAATGCGTAGACGTTAGGCTCGTTTATCGTTATCCACAGCCTAACATCCCTAAACTCGTCAGCTAGTAGCTCTACGTATCTAGCGAAGTGCTCAATATTCTCGCTCTTCCTCCAGCCCCCGAGCCTCGCGAACCATATGGGGTTCGTGAAGTGGTGTATGGTTATAACGGGCTCTATACCGTACCTCCTTAGAAGCGCTAGTATCTCGTGATACCTCTGCAGAGCACCGTAGTCAATCCTCTTTGGCTGGGGAAACAGCCTGCTCCACTCCACAGAGAACCTATATGCTTGGATCCCGAGCTCAGCCATTATCTCTATGTCTATCCTGTACAGCTCCCAGTGGTTACACGCCTTACCACTTCTAGAGGGTACCCTACCGCTCTCCTCCCACTCCCACCAATCAGCGTTCCTATTATCTCCCTCCACCTGGTACGCTGACGTAGCTACCCCAAACACAAACTCCTCTGGAAACCTGAGCGAGCGACCCATAGCCGCAGCCCTTTCGTCATCGATTCCAGGGCTCTTTATTGAGGGCTTTGTCAGCCGCTCGACAGTTCATCACCTTATCAGTGGGGGAGCCTCATCACTATCCCTCTGGGCTAGCTGAGGGCGCGTATCTCCTTAGTACGGAGAGGCCCTTATCTGTTATCGCGTAGAGCTGCCTAGAGGTTCCTTCGATTGGCAGCGTCTCGACTAGCCCCATACCCATAAGCACCTTTAGGTGGTGATGTATCGTGGATAGCGAGATCCTCCTACCTCTCCTCCTAAGGGCTCTCCACAGCGAGCACAGGTTCAGAGGCCCCTCCTCTGCTAGAGCGTAGAGTATGTCTAGCTGGCTCGAGTTAACCTCCTCGTCAGCCCCAATAAGCTCCCTCACGATCCTAGACACAGCCTTGTCACTCATGGCAACCCTGTACAGCAGGAACGAGTCCTTTGATGGACACCCGCCTAGCACCACCACAACTCTGTCTCCGGGACCGATGAGTCCCCGCTCGATAGCTCGCGGCACCCCAGCAAGCGCAACAGCGCCTATAGGATCTACGAATATCCCTAGGCTCTTAGCTATCGCGACGGTGGCCCTTATCGCCTCGCTAGAGCTCACAGCTATTGCTCCACCATCGCTTCGCTTGATTGCTTCAATAGCTGAGGTGAGAGCCTGGGGCTGCCTTATCGAGACCTCCCTTAGGGATCTATCCTCGCTATCCCTAACAACCTCACCTCCAAGAGCCTCGACTATCGTTGGCGAAAACCCGTGCTGCACCACAACTATTCTAGGGATCTCGAGACCTAGGGAGTCGTAGAGATCTCTGAACCCAGCGTACATAGCTGAGGTAAGCACGCCGTCTCCCGCTGGAACAACGATAGCGTCGGGAACACCATTCATCTGGGCGTAGATCTCGTACGCTATAGTCTTGAATCCCTGTGCTATGGATCCAGATGAGGGTAGCGTTGGGTACCTGCCGCCAACCCTCAGCGCTATCGAGACAGCGCTCTCGTAGCTATCGACGAGCGAGGTCTTTGCGCCGCTCAGCACGACCCTTATGAGGTGCTGTATATCTGTTTCCTTAGGCATCGCTATCTCGACGTCTAGTCCAGCGTACTTAGCGTAGCCAACTATGGACACAGAGAAATCCCCTAGCCCTCCAGCGTATATGGATCTAAACCCCTTACACACAGCCCTAGACACGTCGACAGCTGCCCCTCTATCGATAAACGTGTGTGTTGGATTGAGACACTCGTTCTTAACCCAGAGCTCGACACCAAGGGACTTGCTCAGGGTCTCTACCTTCACGAGAGGGGTCCATCCCTCTCCTAGAGACACTCTGCACTCTGAGTGCAGGAGCTTGCTCCAGCTGCCGACACCTAGCTCCCTTCTCGACCTAGCCCAGTCTATGGCTTTCGCAACACTACCTCTATCCGCCTCTACCTCTAGGAAGAGAGGGGATCCGCATCTAGGGCACCTAGGGAGCAGAGGATCCCCCTCTTCAACGTATCCACAGCCTATGCACTTCCACCGCAAGGTTCCTCACCCCTAGCATAAAGGCAAGAGGTTTTGAGTCCCTAGTACTGTTGTATATGAACATTTATCCACACCCCGCACCAACCAGTACTACAATCTATAAAGTGGCATATATGTTAGCTAACCTACAAGCATCAAGAGATTCTAAATCCATATTAGGAGGGCAAGTTTGTTCCATTCACATACACTTGATACGTGCATGAGGAGCTCAGAGTAAAAAGGGTGGTGGTAGAGATACGAAGAAGGTGATGAGTGCGACTTCCACCTGATAGGTGATGAAGATAGCGGTCCCTGAGCTTACTCCTTCCTATTAGCTAGTATGAAGGACGATATCTCGCTCTCCTTAACGCTAGGCTGGGTTTCGGGAACCCCAACAACGAATATGTACAGAGGCTTGACGCTTGGCGGAAGACCCATTATCGAGCTAACCTCGTCGTCGTAGAACGCGCCTATAGCTACGGTTCCGAGCCCTAGGGCTGTAGCCTCTAGATAGATGTTTTGGCCCGCGTGCCCGACCTCGAAGTGCACGTATCTAACGCCTCTACTACCGTAGTAGCTAGTTGTTCTCTCGTACACCGCGCCTATAACTATCGCTACAGACGCATCTAGGACCCACGGCTGGTCGAGGCACGCCTTGAACAGCTTGTACCTAGTATCGCCCTCCTTGACGAGCTCTAGGCTGTGGCTGTAGGGGTCGTAGCGGTAGGATCCTGGATCCACGAAGCCCCAGTCAGCGGATACCCCTCCGGGGTACACCGCGACGTATATCTCTAGAGGGTATGTTGCTCCAGCGCTAGGGGTTGTAAGAAACCTTCTGCTGGGGTCAGACACTCCGTAGCAAGCCCAGAGGAGCTGGGATAGCTGCTCGAGGGTTATCGCTTCTCCTTTCCTATACTTCCTGATGCTTCTCCGCGCTGCTAGAGCTATCTCTATGGGCATAGAATCCCTTCTTATCTTGGGTAATGGAAGCGGTATCCTCTTAGGCATACCCCTCCCCGCACACTCAGTAATACTCCTTATACAAGTACCTACCTATTTACACTGTATGAACCGAGCAATCTCTCTAGCTAGAACCTTGACCCTGCGAAGCGCTCTAGCAGATAGCTGCATTGAGAACTCTAGGGCTTCAGCTGCTATCCCCACAACAACTATTCTCTCAACACTCATCTCCCTCTCTAGGAACTTTGCTATCGATGAT
Organism: Thermoproteota archaeon; assembly: GCA_013154235.1. Classification (GTDB taxonomy): domain Archaea; phylum Thermoproteota; class Thermoprotei_A; order Sulfolobales; family Ignisphaeraceae; genus JAADCV01. The sequence goes on from JAADCV010000010.1 coordinate 25,490, forward strand.
ATGGGGATGCTATGCGTTGATAACGGGACGAAGTTCTGCACATCGCTTGGAGATGCAATCACGTAGTCGCTCCCTCTAGGCAGTATAGCGGCATCGACAACGATTATCACCTTAGGCTTTTTCTCGCTTATAGCGTCTATACACATCTCTAACCCAAAGGGGCACTCAACGAGCTTACTTTCATCCGCTTGGCTAGACTCCCTAAGCTCCCTGCATAGCTCGAGGCCAGCTCTGTCATCTCCTCGAAGCTCTGTACCGATGCACACGAGAATGGATCGATCCTCTCTAAGAAGCCTCGCCACTATCTTAGCTAACTCGCTAACGTCATCGATAGTGAAAAACCTTAGCTCTGAATTCTCTCCACGCATATGAAGAACCTCTTTCCTGAGATCTCCCACTCCCTACCTAGCCCACTGCAGCTGGTCTCCGCACCTTCACTAACCTCGATCTCCTTAGCTCTGGTCTCTGAGGCGACGTAGCTGCTAACCTTCTTAACGAGCTCTACAGCGTCTCTAGGAGCTGCGACCACTACCTTCACGTACTCAGTTATCTCGAGCCCCATGAGCTTCCTCATGAACTGTATCCTCCTAACCAAGTCCCTAGCTAGGCCCTCGAGCAGCTCCTCCTCTCCAAGCCTAGTATCTATAGCTACAATGCCCCAGGGCTCCCGGTGAACCGCAAAGCCTTCAGCAACGCTCTCCCTAATCTCGACGTCCTCTGGTGTAAGCTCTATCTCGGTTCCATCTACAGTAGCTCTGTGAGAGCCCTTCTCAGCTATGTCTCTAGCGACTGCCTCAGCGTTATCCTCTATGTACCTAGCTACAGCTTTTGCTAGCTTCCTAAACTTGGGCCCTATGGATCCAAACCTAGGTTTGGCGATAGCCTTAACGACCTCCTTAGATGCGTCTAGAGGCTTCGTTTCAATCTCCTTAGCGTTAGCCATGAACTTTATGACGCTTCCTAGCTTCTCGACAGCTCTAGCAATTGCAGGATCGTCGCTGTAGATAACGATTTTTCTCACTGGCTGCCTAACCTTTATCCCAGCGCTCATCCTAGCTGCTGCAGCAGCCTCAACAATCCTCCTAGCTACATCCATCAGCTTCTCCAGCTCTTCATCTCTAAACCCACTGGGCTTTGGCCACTCCGTGAGAGAAACCGATATGGGTGAAGTTGGTTCAGCTGGCCTAACGAACTTCTGGTACAGGTACTCGGCTATGAATGGCGCGAATGGCTCTAGTAGCAGCAGCCACGTCTTTAGAACCGTGTAGAGCACTGCATAGAGAGCTCGCTTATCGGGTGTATCCTCCTCTACCCATACCCTAGGCCTCACGAGCTTTATGTACCAGTGGCTAACATCCTCCACGATAAACCTAGATAGCTCTCTAGCAGCCTCGTGAACCCTGAAGCTCTTCATTGCTCTAGTCACGGTCTCTACAAGCGTGTCTAGCCTCGACAGCATCCACCTATCCTCTAAGCGCATGTGCTTAGCAACGTCCTCTATCCTAGTCGCGCTAGGATCGAAGTTGTCTAGGTTCATGTACGTCGAGGCGAAGACGAATACGTTCCATGCTACGCTCAGAGCCCTCTTAACATCCTCGAGGCCTCTCCACGAGAACCTTATGTCCTCCCACAGGGTCGAGCTCAGGCCCCATAGCCTAAACACGTCGCGCCCAACCTTAGCGAGTATCTCGTCTATCCCTACGTAGTTCCCCAAGCTCTTGTGCATCTCCCTACCCTTCTCGTCGAGCATGAACCCGTGCACGAACACGTTCCTATACGGGGCTCTGCCAAAGGAGAGCACCCCTACGCGCAGCAAGCTGAAGAACCATCCGCGGGTCTGATCATGCCCCTCGGCTATGAAGTCGGCAGCGACGTCGTCTATGCTCAGCCCCATCCTCTCGGGGTGCCCGTACATTGCGTAGAACGCGACGCCGCTATCCATCCACACGTCAGCAACGTCTGGAACCCTCCTCATCACCCCTCCGCACTTCGGGCACTTCAACACGATCTCGTCGACCCACGGTCTATGCAGCTCTCTAGGTCTCGAGCCACCCATTCGGGCTAGCTCCTCAACGCTTCCAACGACATGGGTGTAGCCACAGGATTCGCATACCCATATCGGTAGCGGTGTTCCCCAGAACCTCTGCCTGCTTATCACCCAATCCTTGGGGTTCTCGAGCATTGTCCAGAGCCTGCTGAGGGCCCACTTCGGGATCCAGTTAACCGTCTTTGCTTCGCGCCTCACGTCATCTATGAGCTTTGTTACCTTGATCACCCACTGCGCTGTAGCTCTTAGCAGAACCGGCGTCTTGCACCTCCAGCACGTTGGATACCTGTGAACAACCCTACCCTCGCCTACGAGAGCTCCTAGCTTGCGGAGATCATCTATTATCACGGGGTTCGCGTCGCGTATATACATGCCTCGGTACTTACCTGCCTCCTCGGTGAAGAGCCCCTCGTCGTTAACCGGGCACACTATCCTCTCGATCCCTATTCTCTTAGCTACCTCGAAGTCCTCGAAGCCGTGTCCTGGAGCTGCGTGGACTAGCCCCGTGCCCTCCTCCATGGTCACGAACTCAGGGGCTAGCACAACTCTATGCACATCTCTAAGCTCCCTCTGGAGGGGGACGAACTCCTCAAGGGGGTTCACGTACTTTAGCCCCTCTAGCTCACGCCCCCTGAGCGTCTTCACTACGCTGTAGCTCTCGATGCCGCAGTCCTTAACGAAGCTCTCTAGCCTCTCCTTAGCAACTATCAGCTTCCTACCCCTCGCCTCGATAACTACGTACTCAGCGTCTGGATGAGCCATCACGAACATGTTCGCGGGTAGAGTCCACGGGGTTGTCGTCCAGATCACGAGCGCTGTGCTAGGGTCGTTCTGCAGCGGAAAGGCGACGTATATCGATGGATCCTCGAGATCCCGGTACTCAACCTCGTACTCAGCTAGCGTTGTTGAGCATCTCGGGCACCAGTAAACAACTCTGTACTCCTTCTCTAGGAGACCCCTCTCCCAGGCCCTCTTGACGAACCACCACTCGGCCTCGATGTAGGGATCCTCCATGGTTACGTAGGGCCTGTCCCAGTCCATGAAAACTCCCAGCTCCTTGAACCACCTCGTTAGGCTCTCTATGTTAGAGCGCGCAAACCTCTTGCACTCCTCAATGAATCTGGCTACCCCCACCTTCTCAACTATATCCCTCTTCACCTTCACCCCCAGTCTCTTCTCGACGGCAACCTCGATCGGGAGCCCGTGACAGTCATAGCCAGGGGTGTCGGTAACCTCGTAGCCCATGCGCCTCCAGGAGCGGAGGATAGAGTCCTTAAGCACCTTGTTGAGAGCTGTGCCAGCGTGGGGCATGTCGCTAGAGGTGTAGGGGGGTCCGTCTAGGAACCTGAACCTTGGCTTGCCCCTACTCCACTCCTTAACCCTTCTGTACACGTTCTCCCTCTCCCAGAACGCCTTGACCCACTCCTCCACCTGGTGAGGATCGTACCTACCCTCGACCTTGCCGACAACAGGCATCGAGCACCTACCTCCGCTTTGCTGCGTGAGGATCTCGCAATCGCTGGTTAATTTGCATTCATTGATACCACCGCGGCCCTTATATCCTACTCTCTCGAAAGATTCTTTCGGTGCAGAAAGATGTGTCCCACCCCGAATAGAGATCGCGAGCCCGACATCGGGAGGCTCGTGAAGGAGGTAGCTAAGGTAGCTAAGGATCTTGTAGGGATCGCCGTAGCGGTCCCCATGACCATAGCCAGCACGATGTTCAAGAGCGTCGCGGCTAGACCCAACTGGACGAGGTTCAGGGTTAGCGAGCTCGAGGATAAGGTCGTGGTCGAGGTAGAGCTTCCGGGAGCTAGGAAGGAGAGCGTTAAGGTGTACGCTAGGAGGGGGCTGCTCTACGTTAAGGCGGAGCGCGACCCCTCGATACCTGGAGAGCCTAGATCTTACCGTGTAAGGATCGAGATTCCGGAGGACGCTGACACAGATAGCGCTAAGGCTAGGTACTTCCAGGGGCTTCTAGTGATAGAGATACCCCGCGCTCTTCCGGGGCGCGAGATCCCTGTTGAGTAGGGCGCCCCGGCTTCCCAAACTCTATAGGTTTTCTACCCTCATTGCTATCGGGGCACGGGCTTGGCTAGGATAGGTGATGTCCAGAGCTACGTGCTGGTGCTGGTGTCTCGAGGGGTTAGGAGCTTTAGGGAGGTTGTTGAGACCCTGCACAGGTTCTCTATACCGAAGAGCAGCATCTACACGGCTATAGATGAGCTTGCTAGGAGGGGGCTCATTGTTAGGAGGGGGGATAGGATTGAGCTTAGCGATGCTGGGAGGGAGATGCTCTCGCTAGCTATGCAGTCAATTGTTAGGAAGGTTAAGGAGCTCACGCTCGCGCTTAAGCTCGTTGAGGCTGAGTTCGTTGATAGCGAGACGCTGTCGATGCTAGACCCCGATACTCTCCAAGAGCTTAGAGCGAGGCTAGAGGAGCTGATGCGCGTCATAGACGAATCCTTAAAATCTTGGAAGAGAATAGAAGTTGAGTGAGCGCGGGTGGCACTATGACCCGCATACTGATAACCAACGATGATAGCTACGTTAGCCCCGGGCTCTACCTTCTCAGGGAGGCTGTCGAGGGCCTTGGAGAGGTCATGGTGTTCTCGACGGAGTACCCGAGGTCAGTGGTTGGCCACACGATAACCTTCTCTAGGCCTCTCCGGATATACGAAGTTGAGGTAGGGGGCTCGAAGGTCTTCGTAACCGACGGGACGCCCGTGGACGTCGTCCACCTAGCTAGAGACGTTCTCGGGTTCGAGCCAAACATCGTTCTATCCGGGGTAAACGTAGGCGATAACCTTACGCTGCAGCACATATTCTACAGCGGAACCGTTGCAGCAGCGATAGAGGCTGCGTTGATAGGGATACCCTCTGTAGCCTTCTCAGCCTGCATCCAGTCCTTCAGCGACTTTGAAGACGAGAGGCTGAGGAGCGTAGTGAAGAGGATTGCTAGAGCTCTAGCCAGGGCGATCATAGACAACGGGCTGCCTCCCGGCGTCGATGTGCTGAACGTCAACATACCGCCGATGGATAGGTTCTCCAACTGCGTTAGGATAACTAGGGCGGCTCGGCTGAGGTGGCTCTCGACCTATATCGAGCGCCGAGACCCTAGGAATAGGCCCTACTACTGGCTCTCGTTTAAGGCTGTGGAGCCAGAGCCTGGATCCGATACGTATGCTGTTGATGTAGAGGGATGCATATCGGTGACCCCGCTATCTATAGACCTCAACGTGGGTAAGGTGCCTCATAGGGAGCTAGAGGCTGTGGTCTCTAGATACGTTGAGGGCTTCGAGGTGAAGAGGCTGTGGCTATAGGCTTGAGGCGAAGGATGCGAGGCCGCTGCTGAACCTCAGGTCCTCGACCTCTATATCGGGGGTTACGACAACCTCCTCTCCCTTCTCAACCGGGTAGACATACGCTATAGACCCGTGTATGAGTACGAGAACCTCCTTACCCTTTCCGAGAACCCCTCCCTTAACCCTTCCCCTCACGACGACAGCTCCCCGAGGTCTGAAGAGTTCTAGGAGCCTCGTGAAGTCCTCCGCGCTTACCTTAACGACAGTGTTGTTTATCACCGCGATAGAGCTCTTGACGACCTCGCTACCAGAGTCACTCAAGATATTCCCTCGTCTAGGGCTTAGTATGCGAACAGTTTATACAGTGCTAGCCTCTAAGCTCCATGCTCTCGAGGAGCTCGGGAACGAACTTCAGCACGTCGTCCACAGTAACTATCCCTATGGGTCTACCGCTCTCGTCCACGACCGGTATGTGGCCGTGTCCAGTGCCTATCATCATGTTTATCACGTTCTTGAGCGGCGTGTCGGGCTCGACCACTGTAACGGGCTTCGAAACTATGTCACCCATCTTAACGGTCTCGGGATCTAGCCTCCTCGCCACAACCCGCGTGACGATATCCTTCGCTGTGACCACCCCTAGAACCCTACCATCCTCGTCGACGACTATGAGGGACGCAACGTTTCTGCTCTCCATAAGCTTCACTCCCTCCATTACGCTAGCGCTGTTCCTTATCGTAACCGGGTTCGAAACCATTACATCCCTAGCCCTCAGCACGGTTGCGCACCTCGTCTACCTCGCGGGCTACAAACTTAACGATTCTTGACCTTCCCGGGATCCTCAGGCTCAGCTCGCTCAAGTCAACGCTTTTCGCAACCACCCCGAGCCCAGCTCTAGACATCCTCTCGACAATCTCCTTAGCTACGGAGGAGGGGTCCCTAGACCCTGGCTCTAGCACCGCGTAGGCTACGCAGCGCTTAGCAACGAGGTGCTCTGGCCCTACGAACACTCTGTAGAACTCTCTGTCAACAAGCTCAACTCCTACACCTAGCTGCAGCTCGACGCACCTAATGTAGTTCTTCCTGCCGTAGACCATGAAGGAGCCCTTCGGTAGGTACTCCCCCGGTGGCGCTGAGAGCGATACCTGCTCGCGCTTCACCCAGAACACGTCTACGCATCTCCTCCCAGCCTTCCACGCTTTGCTGTAGCAAGCTGCTAGCGTAGCTGCCTCCCGCAGGTCGCTCTCCGGAACATCTCTCCCCCCAGTCTTTATCACGACTGCCGAGGCCCCCCTGACGTCAGCGTGCATCACTATGTCATGGGGCTCAGCGTATCTTCTCAGAAGAGATATGTTTTGGCTAGCATCCCTACCCCCGAGGACTAGGAAGCCGCTGCTGGTTACTGTCCAGTGGAACCTCTCGAACCACTCGACCTTTCTAGCTAGCCTAGCTATCCTGCTCTCGACGTACTCCCTAGCCTCGTTCTCGAGTCGAGAGATCTCGCTCTTGATTCTCTCGAGCTCTCTCCTAGACCTCTCGATATCTCTCTCGAGCTCTGACACCTCCCTACGTAGCTCGCTGTATATCTCGATGAAGCTCTTCCTAACATCTAGCTCGAGCTCCGCCGCGTCTCCTAGGCGAAGAACGTAGACACCCCTCTTCGGATCGATTCTAGTGATAGGCGACCCCTCTCTCGCTGCAACCCTCTCGAGCGCTTCCCATCCACGGCTCCTAACCACTTTCCTAACCGCCTCGTGACCTCTCTCGAGCTCTAGGTACCTCGACTCTACGGCTTCAAGGAGCTTCCGCAGCTGCTCTAGCCTAGCTCGGCGCCTCTCTATGCTCTCCTCTATCCTAGCTGCAGCCCTCCTAAGCCTCTCGATCTCCCTCGCGATCTCGGGAGGTGCTTCAGCACTGCGCGTAGCTAGCGCCGCAAAGTACTCGTCTACAGCCTCGTCAAAAGAGTCGAATCTCCTAACCTCAGCACCATCTGCGCGGGTAGGGGGCACGAACGGGTAGAAGCCTTCTAGCTCGCCACCCCTGTACACGATGCACGGCTCTGGGCTCCTAAGGATCCTATCGACTAGGTCGAGAACCCTCTTCCTAAGCTGGTCAGCTGTGCCAGCATCTATAGACTCTGGAGGGGTTCGAGGATCCATACCCATCTCGTGCAGAACCGTTTCCGCAACCTCTGGAGGAACGCCCCACCCCCTGATAAGGCCCCTAACAACGTCCTTTCCCGTGGCGAGGAGCTCGAGGAGCTTCTCCACGGGGATCTCGGATAGCGGTGGCCTAGCTGGCGGAGGCGTGTACTTAGAGCCTCTCGTGATTGCCCTATCCTTCATGACCCTCGTTGCTGTGGACGCAACTATCTTCTCGTTCGAGATCACCGCTACAACTCCCCTCGGAAGGATCTCCGCTACGAGGGTGCGCTGCTGGCTAGCTCCGCACGAGAGCTCTACGAAGACAACCCTCTCCTCGCCAAGCTGCCTAATCTCCGAGACTCTGCAGTTCCTAAGTAGGCTCCTCCAAAGCGTCTGAGCTTGCGTAGGCTGCTGAGGCCTAATCTTTCTCTTAGTGAAGCTGATCCTCTTGGATGGCTCTAGAACGAGCTCGCGGTAGCTACCATCCCTACACCTAAGCCTGAGCACCACGGTCTCTCCAACTAGGTACACGTTATCTACGTAGCTCCCTACAACAGCCTCGCGCTGCTCGCTTATCCACACCTTTATATCCACCCAGCTCATAGACCTCTTCATGGTGCTCCTACCTCATGTGGAACCCGGTTAGGGTATACGGCGAGGAGCTGGGCATGGTGATCGTTAGGGCTATATACGGGTTCTGCGTAGGGCTAGCCCTATCTATTCTAGCAGCGCTAGGCTTTGTAGCATCATTCCTGCAAGCCCTGCCGATGCCGAAGAACGTCGCTACGTACATGGGATGGATCCTCATGGCGGTTCTCTACGTGCCTAGCGTAGCTATAGCTAAGGCCCTAGGGGTTAGGGATAGGTTCAATGTTGCTCTGCGCGGCTCGACTGTGTACCTAGCTATCGTCGTAATCGTCCACGCACTCATCTGCACTCCTTAGAACCCTCTGCTCGTACACCACAGCGTACTCCCTAACTATCTCTAGGTACCTAGGGGGAAGGTCTGGAGAGCCATCCTCCCTAGCTGGGAAAGCGTATGGTAGCTCGATAACGTGGCTAACCCCCTTCCCTAGCTCCTCAGCGATCCTCAGCCCCCTAACGATCCTCACGCTGCTCAGCTCCGCTCCATCCTCAACGAGCTTGAGGACCCTAGCAGCTCCAGCTATAGTCATCTGCTCCCTACCTAGGTTCCTAGGCTCTGCCCACGGCATTCTATCGGTTAGGAACCTCTTCGTTCTTCCCTCCGGAGGGTGGCTACCCATTATCCCCCCTATAACAACGAACTCCGCGCTCAGCAGGTCGTCTCGAGTGAGAGGTTTAGGGGCCTGCGGATCGAGGACAACAACTTTTCTATTCCTCAGAAGATCTACGCAGCTCTCGCTGAATACCTTACCCAGCTTCCTCAGAGCGCTAGCTCCCCGCCTAACGTTTGTGAACCACGTTCTGCCGGGGAAGAGACTAGCTACGTACGAGTACTCGGCTAGGATCCACCGGTTTATGCAGGGCTCTAGGTGCTCGACAACAACGATCATCTCGTAGCCTACCCACGCTGAGCTAGGTGCGAAAGCTTTTAATCTGACGGCAAGGCATAGCGTCTACGATAGGGTACCTAGCCATGACGCAGAGACCGCCGATCTCA
>JAADCV010000031.1 GCA_013154235.1 Thermoproteota archaeon
AATTAATGGTGAACTGAGGCAGCTAGGTATGTTCTTCGTATCTATTATCTAATACCTGGGATAGCTGATCCCTTTAGATTTTACGAAAGGATGGCTAGTCTATAGCTAGTTTGTTCTAGTCATTGGTTTGGAAGCTAGTGAACTATTAAAATGTGTTAGGGCTAGTACTGATAGAGCTAGGTAAGGTGTTTAAAGTGTCTAGGGTTATTAAAGCTAGGTATGAGAAGGGTGTGCTAAAGCTACTGGAGCCGGTGCAGCTTAGAGAAGGTGAAGAGGTTCTAGTTAGAATAGAGAGACTTGAGGATAGAAGAAGAATAGTCGAAGAGTTCTATGGGAAACGTGGCTCCGCATCAAAAGAGCTACTTGATGAGTTCATGTTAGAGGCTGAAGCTCAGTGATACTCTTAGATACTAATGCTATAGTATACTACCTTCACCGTGTTGAACCTTACGCTTCTAAGGTAAAAGAGATACTAGTTGAAAGAGAAGACATTGCAGTAACCCTTAGAATTGTTGACGAAGTAGTTTTCACACTCATAAGGCTTGAAGCTTGGAGGAAACTTGGAGTGAGGAAGCTGGAGCAGCTACGGGACTATATAAGGAAGCGTGGTCTAGAAGGATTTAGCGATGCCATAAGCGATTTTGAAGAATTAATAAATAAACTTGGAATATTGGTTCTAGAGGATAAAGGTGATCTCAAAGAGCTTCTAGAAACTATGAGAAGGTATGGTCTTCTACCTGGAGACGCACTAATCGCGGTAACAGCTGAGCACTATGGTATAGATACCATACTTACGTTTGACGAGGACTTCAAGAGGGTCCCATGGCTCAAAGTAATCCCTTAACTCTTCCCTACGATCATCAGACATAATTATTCCTTAAACGGGATATGCTTGCTCTTCTCATTAACGATTAAGGTCTACAGCTTCTTCACGAAAGGGACTTATATAAGATATGTTTGTGGCGGGCCCGCCGGGATTTGAACCCGGGACCTCCGGCTCCGGAGGCCGGCGCTCTATCCTGGCTGAGCTACGGGCCCTCAGCACAGCGGTAGGTATTTAGAGGGTTATAGCTTTGTATAGATGTGGCGTGATGATGGTCTTGAGTGCTGAGTTCAGTGATGATCCCTAGCGGGTCTGACCTATAGGGGAATCGCCTTTAGCGCGGGTGGCACGTTTCTGCTTTTGTTCTCGAGCGCCATCCTAATCATTCCGAGCATCTCTCGTGCGAATCTCTCGGGGCTGAAGAACATTGTCTTAGCTCTCACCCTCTTTCGCATCTCCACGATTCTATCGCGAGGCATTCTAAGAACCTTTACTATTGCTTCCACGAGCTCTCTGAACCCCGTGTAGACCACCATGTCCTTCTCTGGGCTAAATACTTCCGCTACCCCCGTTGTCGAGTGCGTAACAACTATAGCTCCCTGACTCATGGCTTCGAGTGGCGCTAGACCAAAGTGCTCACCTATTCTAGCGTGTACATACACCTTCGCTTCTCTGTACATGTCTATGAGCTGCCTCCTGCTAGCGTCAACAACTAGCTCTGCATCCTTGGTCTCGTCTATCATTGCTCTCAGCTCCTCGTAGTAGTCTGCAAACCTAGGATCTCTAGGACCTACAATTACCAGCCTGCTGTTAGGAACGTACTTCTTTACCTCCCTAAACGCTTCCACAACCACCCTATGGTTCTTCTGTGGAACCAATCGTCCTACAGTTAGTATAACCGGCTCACGCTCTCTCTCGAGATCTGGCTCCTCCTCTAAGTACTCCCTAGATATGCAGGGGTAGACTATGTTCGCCTCTATTCCGAACATGCTGTAGAGAGCTCTAGCAGTGTAGAGACTGTTAACTACATGTACGTCGGGGACCCTATACATGACCGGCTCGAATATGGGGAATCGATAGAACTTGTAGAACTCTCTAAGCTTCTCCTTGCTAAGCTCTTCCTCTATCGGGAAGTGAATGTATATTACTATGGGGGTTCCTGGCGCAACCACCTTTGATGCCACTGCATAGAGGGGTTCGTGAATCATTATCACTACCACGTCCGGCTCGAACTTCTTAATAACCTTATCAAAGGATAGAACCACGTCGCAGAACCTCTCAGCGACACCCTCCCCAACCCTGCTCTCTATGAACCACGTCTTCGCCGGCAGAGGGTTTCTACCAACATCGCCCGTTAACACACCAACGTCTATACCCATCTCAACGAACTGCCTAACCAGATGCCTCGTAAGCTCCTCACTACCACCAACAACCGATAGATGAGGATGCACCACTAGTACCTTCAGCAACGCAAGCACCTACGAAACATAGCATTGCTAGGATTTTAGCTGTAGTGAAGGAGCTGTAGGCAACCAGATCAAACTCCCATCCAGCTCTAGACCCATCTCTGCAGTAACCTGTACATGTACCCGATCCCAGCAACTGCTCTGCGCTACGGTAAACCCCTTACGCAGCGCACTGCGAGAACCGTAGAAGCAACACCTAGCTTTAACACCAGGCATATCGTGCTTATAGTAGTTGATGCGCGTGTAGTGAGAGCCGAAATCAATTAAAATTTGTGGATATTGAGGCTGTAGGGGGTGCTGCTATGAGTAGCGCCAAGAAGGTTGGTGTCGTTATACTGGATCTAGCCTTCATGTCCGTGAACTTCAGCGCTCTGACGCTCATGGCAGCACTCTCTAGCTACTTGGTCGCTGCAGGAGTATCTGGCCACTTACTAATGGTGTCTGCAGCTGCGTACTCAGCGGGCATATTCGTAGCGTTTCTAGCTGGCCATAGCAGGTATCTAGAATCGAGGCCACGGTTGGTAATACCTCTAGCGGCTACTCTAGCAGGCGTGCCACAGATCGTGATACCGTACGCTCCTCCGCAAGCGCTACCCGTACTCCGGTTCTTGCAGGGTCTCGTAATGATGTGCTTACCGATATTCTCAGCGCAGGTAGGCGAGCTCTTCGTTAGTGCTAGGCCGTTCTACATGGGCATAATAATATCGGGCATCTTCATCGGGGGGCTCGTTGGCGAAACCATAGGGCCGGCACTAGCATCGCTAGTAGGGTGGAGACAAGCCTTCGTAGTCCTCGGAATCGCGATGCTTGTGATGGCGGGTATATGGTTTGCTGCAACACCTTCGTGGGCGCTACCAGCTCATCGATCAGAGGCACAGGCTCAGCAGAGACCCCGGGGAAAGGTGCTGTCGAAGTTCACCATAGTATGGGGATTCAGCTTCTTCCCAACCATATGGGTCGTGTTCACGCTAGCGCCGATGATGAAGCTCCTTGTGATGTCGACACTAGGGGCTCCCGAAAGCGTCGCTTCAGAAATAGCTACTTTGCTAGAGGTATCCTACGTGGTTTGGACAATAATCCTAGGCTTCATAGCTTACGTCATCTCTAGGAGGGAGACGAGGCCCCGAGCGCTATTCAATAGATTCGCTATGGTGCAGCTTATAAGCTTCGTGATAGCGATCATAGGGCTAGCGCTAATAGCGCTTCACCCAAGCATAGCCGCTGTCATGGCAGGCGTAGTGATAGCGGGTATAATTCAGGGGACTGGACCTACGTTCTGGTCAACGCCATCCACTGCATTTCCGCGGGAGCTAGCTACGCGCGCTGGCTACCTTCTTGGCCTGATAAGCAACTCTGCCGCTATGGTAGGACCCTTCACAACGCTAGCTATACAGAGTGTAAGTCCGGCAGCAGCATGGGTCTCGCTAGTTATAATGAGCGCAATAGGCGCGGTGCTCACAGGTGTGGGAATGAGAATGAGGCTACCCATAGAGGAGGCTGGGAGCTAAAAAGCTGCGTTAAGGCTGACTACAGGTGAAGGGGATGGAGCTGTGCTATCAGCGGTGCCATAACGGTAGACGCTATAGCCATGAGCTTTATCAGTATGTTTATAGATGGCCCCGAAGCGTCTTTTAGAGGATCCCCTACTGTATCCCCTATTACTGTAGCCTTGTGGGTCTCCGAACCCTTTCCTCCGAGGTTCCCCATCTCCACAAACTTCTTGGCATTATCCCACGTATTGCCAACATTGCCCTGGAACAAGCCTAGCAAGAGCCCTGAGGCTATAGATCCTAGAAGCATTCCTCCTAAGCCAGCTGGACCTAGCGTTACTCCGACCACGAGAGGTGCTACTAGTGCTATGGCACCGGGAAGCACTAGCCTCCTAAGGGCGTAGCGTGTCACTATCTGCACAGCTCTAGCATAATCGGGCTTCTCCTTCCACTCGAGTATCCCCGGCTTCTCGCGGAACTGGCGGCGAATCTCCTCAACTAGGCGAAAGGCTGCTGCGGTAACAGCTTGAACAACGACCGCTGTGAATAGTGCGGGCAGTACTGCACCTATTATGAGTCCCGAGATGAAGAGCGGTCCGTAGATAGGGTCGCCTAAAGTGAAGAGCTTCTTCATGAGCTCGCCAACCGTTATTCCAGGGTACTTAGCTGAGTATGCTGAGTAGAGCATTGCGACGTAGCTAAAGAGGAGAGCTAGCGCTGTTAGTGCTGCGGATCCTATTGCGTAGCCCTTCGAGATGCTCTTCATGGTGTTACCAGCTGAGTCAAGCTTATCCGCTAGCTCTCTAACCTCCTCCGGGTACCCGGCTTGCTCTGAGAGCCCGGCAGTGTTATCCACGATTGGCCCGTAAGCATCTGCAGACACAACGATGCTGGTCATGGAGAGCATCCCCACGCCTGCAAGCGCTATAGCGTAAACACCTGCAGCTATCGAGCTTCCGAGAGCGCTCGTACCCATAATGAAAGCTCCTACAGCAGCTAGCGCTATGGTGACTATAGGTATAAACGTGCTGTAGAACCCCATCGAGAACCCGCTTAGTATCGTGAGAGCGGGGCCTGCTCGCGAGTACCTTGCAACCATCTTAACCGGCTTGTAGAGAGGCGATGTAAAGTAGTCGGAAGTGAATCCCACCACACCTCCTGTTACAAGCCCGAACACTGATGCTAGCCACGCAAACATAAGGGAGCTACCGCTAACGCCAACCGTCGCGATTAGTGTAGCTATGGCAACGCCAACAATACTCACTACAGAGGTCGCGGTAAGGGTTCTACCAGGCTCCTTTAGAGGCGATACTGATACGAATTGAGCTGTTACCAGCGTTGCTAATAGAGCTACAGCTGCGAATAGCATTGGGTAAGCTATAAACGAGACCCCCTTCAGCATCGAGCCTATAACCATTGCAGCAACGACGCTCTCTACATAGGACTCAAAGAGATCCGCACCCATGCCAGCGCAATCACCAACATTATCCCCGACGTTATCAGCTATAACCCCGGGATTCCTAGGATCGTCTTCAGGTATCCCAACCTCTACCTTGCCGACGAGATCCGCACCTACGTCAGCAGCTTTAGTGTATATCCCGCCACCAACTCTCGCGAATAGAGCTACCGTGCTAGCACCAAAAGCATAGCCTAGGAGAGCTTGAGCTGCAAACCTTGCGCCCGAAGCCCCGCTGAGCCCTCCGTAAGCAACGAATAGCAGAGCTACCTCGAGCATGCCTATGCCCGCTACCAGAAAGCCAGTAACGGATCCTCCCCTAAAAGCAATTGAAAGAGCTTTGCGCAGCCCGCGCTCTGCAAGAAGCTTCAGGACCCTTATGTTAGCTAGTATCGCAACATACATTCCACACATACCTATGATTGCCGAGCTCAGACTCCCTACGAGGTACGAGATCCCCATATCCATAATCAGCGGGCTTCCAATAGCTACTCCAGCTAGCGCTATAGCTACCCCTATAGCGCTAGCTATGGAAAGTATCACGCCGTACTGAGCCTTCATGAAGGCTATAGCGGCCTCTCTAATATAGCTGTGAATCTCTGACGCTCGATCCCTAGGAACGTCCTTACGCAGTATAGACAGAACGTTGAGACCAACGTATAGCACAGCGAGACCTCCAGCAATCGCAGAGAGCACAACCGCTACCAAAAGCACCAAAACCACCTATAGATGTATAAGCAACTTTTCGGGATCAAAAGCAGATATGGTAATCGAGACCCTGCACAACCTAATCAAAGCTTATAGGGAGGCAGCCAACCGCAAACTATACGGACTGCGGCGGTCGTCTAGCCTGGTCTAGGACGCCGGCCTGCCGAGCCGGAGATCCCGGGTTCAAATCCCGGCCGCCGCACCATAGTACCCACCTAATTACATTCTCAATCCGCGAGAGCCACAGTTATCGAATGCTACTAGCAAGTGGTTGCATCATTCTAGTCTTCATGTACCCGCCGAATCGCTACCCATAGCAGCGCAAGCATCTCGATAGTTAGCAGTAACGCGCACAGAACGAGTATTGCAGCGCTACCTCTCTCGATCCCAAGAAGAACCTTGCTTATCTTCGCTATGCTATATGTAGGAATCGCTGCGAGCAGGTAACGAGCTTGCGAGGGCAATAGCGTATCTGGGTAGTAAACTGGCGGAAGCAACGTCATTAACGAGGCGATTAAGCTAGCCTTGGGCCCTACCGTAAAGGGGTCTCTGCTAGGTATTAGATATCCTATGCACGTCGCAACTATCCAAGAGGAAAGAGCTATGAATACGTACACTAGCACTATCAATGGCGTTGGACGTAAGTACGCGAGTATAGCTTCGTAAGGAATGCTCATTATGGTTGCCGCCATCATATGTCCGAGCGATATTCCTAGGAGAAATTCTATTCGCGAAAGAGGAGAGGCTAGGAAGAGCTCCCTAAGCTTTATTGCCTCATAGTAAGCGTCGTAGATTACAGACAGCATGCAGCTACTAAACAGCGTGTATATAATTGCTCCTACGAGAACGTGTAGCGCAACCCTCTGGATCCCAAAGGCGGCAAACATGAACATTAGCCACAGATTCAGCAGTGCTGACGTAGCGTAGCTAAACCACGACTTTACTCCTCTCCTCGCAATCATTATCGCTATCGCAATTATCCTCGCTAGTGCACATACCATAGAAAGACGCACTCTAGATCAATCTTCCTAACGCTCAGCTCTACAGAGCTAGCAAGCTGCCTAAGGACCTTCTCTAGGCTCTGCCTATCTACGAACAGCACACAGTTACTACCAACATCTACGCACTTGAAGACCGCATTGCTGCGCCCTAGCAAGCTAGCTACACGACTGCACGTAGAAGCAACATCGATTCTAGCAACATACTTCTCTAGTTGGTTAACAAGACCTACGGAATCTCCTTTGGCTACAACTCTCCCTCTATTCAATAGAATTACCTCCGGAACGTGTTCCTCAACACTGTGAAGAATATGGGACGTAACGAGTATACGAACGCCTTCTCGAACGCGCTCCTTGATTAAGCTCCACATCCTATTAGCGTTAAGAGGATCTAGCCCAGCGCTAGGCTCGTCAAGGAATATCGCTTCAACACCCTCTGGAGCTAGAACTGTAGCTATGAGCACTAACCTCCTCATTCCTCCAGAGAGCTTTAGGCACGGAGTCCTAGCGTAGCTATCTAATCCAACAGACGATAGAACCTCTTTCGCTCTCCTAAGAGAATAGCGCCAGTCGTAGCCACGAATCCTTAGGTACGTAGACACGTGATCTAACGGAGTTAAGGAGCTATCAAGCGCTGCATCCTGAGGAAGCAATGCTATTCGCTTCCTAACCTCTCACACTCCTTAACAGCATCGAGACCTAGAACTTTAACTAAGCCCTTAGAGTGCTTAAGTAGTGCCGATACTATTTTAACAAAAGTTGTCTTCCCAGCTCCATTAGGGCCTATCAAAGCTACGAGCTTCTCACCAATCTCGATAGATACTCCATTAAGTGCTACAACACCTTCTTCATAGACTTTCACAAGTTCCCTAACTTCGATCCATGTATCGATTGCTTTGCACCTATATTTACCATAATTATGCTGGAATTAAGCAGTATTGAGCACATTAAGTTAGTCAAGTTAAGAAAACTAGCAAGAATACGCTAGCTGCAATGGGAATCCACGTAAGGGAATCTCTTAGCGATAGGTATCCTTAACTACTGCTCTCGAAGGCACATCGCGATACACTGTAACCCCGGGATATATTATGGCGTAGCTACCTATCTTAACCCCCGGAACTATGGATACGTTAACGCCGGTCTTTACGAAGCCTCCTATTAGCGCTCCCAGCTTTCTACGACCACTATCGATCCGCTTGCCCTTTATCGTAACCTTAACGTTCTTCTCATCGAATCTCAGGTTAGCAAGGAGAGTTCCCGCGCCTAGATTAACATTCTCGCCCACTACGCTATCCCCTATGTATGTTAGGTGCGCTGCATGCGCATGCTCCATAACCACACTCTCCTTGATCTCAACTGAGAACCCTATGTGCGAACCATGCATTATCACCGAATAGGGTCTCACGAATGCGCTCGGCCCCACAACAACGTCCCTCCCTATGTATGCTGGACCCATAATGTAGGTAAACCCTCTAACCTCAGCACCCTCCTCGACGATTACGGGACCCTTGATAACTACGTGCTGATCCACGCTTCCCCTAACAACCTTCTTATCGATTTTGGATAGAAGTTTCTTGTGAACCTCTATGATAGACCACGGATAGCCAACATCGTGCCACACTTCATCACCAACCTCTATAGCTCTGAACCCCCGACCGCATCGGTACGCCATAGAAACAAGATCCGTAAGCTCATACTCGCCTCTAGGAGAAGCCTTAATTTCGCTCACTAGGCCATGCAAATCCTTGGGTATCAGCATCACCCCAGCGTAAGCTACGCCAGGAGCTTTGCTAGGAGGCTTCTCCTCTATAGACACCGCTATAGATCCCTGAAGCCTCACGGCACCGTATCTAGATACATCATCTACCCTAACGCACATAATGAACGGTTCTCTCCTCTCAACTGCCCTAACTAATGAGTGGGCCACAGCGTCTGGATCTACATATATGTCTCCATATACAACAATCAAGTCCTCGCCACTGGCTTTCTCAAGAGCTCTTTCAACTGCGTGGGCTGTCCCCAGCTCCTTACCCTGCTCAACGAATTCGCAGCTCATATCCAGTTCATTACAGATTGCCTTAACTCTATCGATTAGAAGATCCTTCATGTACGACACCACAATAATAGAATGACTAACGTTGATCCTCTTGAGAAGCTCTAGAGGATAGCTTATCAGCGGCCTATCTAGTATCGGTATCAGAGGCTTAGGCCTAGTCTCAGTAAATGGTTTCAACCTTTCTCCTTTACCAGCAGCAAGAACCACCCCTATCATGGTTCCTCGAGAAAGCTCTTTTGCTGAACTGGGAATAAAGCCGAGATGAGCTCTTAGAGTGTCGTTCCGTAGGGTGCCTCAACGAGCCCCGGCCTAGGGACTATAACCGCCTTCTTATGCCCCTCAGGCGTTGGTACGTACAGCAGCTTCGACTTGTATATCTCTACCTTCCTAAGGGGATAGATCTTCTTAGCCTCAGCGAATATGGTCTGAGCAAGATCGCCGAATATCATTGCTTGTATCAACTCATCAAGAGTCTTCTCGCTCGCGGTTTTCGTTATTAGGTCTATCATTACCTTCCTTATTGCCCTTTTCTGAGAGGTTTTACACCTATAGGTAGTCCAAGTCATTCCAGTTATCCTTAGCTTATACCCGTCCTTAGTCTCCACATTGACTATCGCTGTAACTTTGCTGCTCTTCCTCCTAGTTAAGCTCCTTATATAGTCTCTAGCTAGCTCATGACCCTTGAACCTAGTGTAAGCATACTCCTGCTCAACCTTCCAAACCTGGAAGTACAAGTGGACATGTACTTGCGTTATATCCCCCGTTAGGTCGTAGAGCGTTACCTCCACAACTCTGCCGAGAAGCTTCCACGGCTCATCAGCAGGGGTGGTAGCTACCGGAACCTCTCCGAATACTGGTGGGGCGAGCACGGTATACCACTTCTTCATTCTCCAGCGCTCTCTACCCGTTAACCTAAACTTCTGCGCCTTAGACACGTGCTCACCTCGCCTAGGCTACGTGGCTGGACTTAAAAGCGTGATTGATAATCCTGACCGCCCTGAGAGCTATGAACAGATGGCTGAGCAAGTCATCAACTGTATTCCTGCAAGTGAGTGTCGACACGCTGTCTAAGCATACAATTTCAGCTGTGAAGTAATTGCCCTCGCATTTCACCCCTATTTCAACTCCATTAGGAGCGCTAGCGTTGTCCGGCTCTAGGGATCTAGATGCCGACTCGCACTGCTCCCTACTATCTGTAGGTATAACGATGTACACTCGCATCCTCATAGCAGCACCTTCACGAGCTTATCCATGCTAGAGCTACATACGCACCCTCTTTCAAAAGCCAGTTCATCTTGGTCTAGGGGCCAAGAAGGATTGATCTGCGTTAGGGGTATACAGTACGAGTCCTCCACTCTGAATATCGTTAAGCTACTCGATATGCCATGAGCTCTCAGAAGCTTAGCGAGAGTGTTTAGAGGATCTTTGCTAGAGGCTTCCCACTGCTCAACTCTAGCTCCACGAATATACATTCTTCCTCCCTTCATCTCTCCCCGTATAGCTGCCTCGATGTACTCACCTATCCGCTTGTAGAATCTCTCTAGCAATCCGACGAGAAGCTTCGTGTACCTGAAGTCGAATAACGAGGATATTATCGCCTCGTGCAGCTCTGCATCTATGGCAGCAAGCATCGAGTAGCTAAGCTCGTTAATATCCATATTTTCGCTGGTTCTCGCAACTACTCTCCATCCTAGGGGCTCAAATCCTTTAGGATTATAGCTTTTGTATATCTCGCTGAGTTTAGAGGATAGCTTCTTCAGCTCGTCCTCCTCTAACGGACCAAGTTTATCTGGTACCCCAACCTCCTCTAGAAGACCGCGAGACCCATTTATCGATAGCGAGACCCCTGGTGCATAAGGCTCTATCGTTCTAAACAAGCATTCAGAGAGCTTGGCGAAGGGATACCTGAAGAGCCTTAGGCTATGCTCGTTTATAGCTAGGATCCCACTTGAAATAATCTCCGAGAGCTCACCTCTAACAGCTTCTAGAACCCTATCGTCATAGCTCGAGCCTTGGCTCGAGGCGATACTCGATGATACTGCGAGAGCCACCTGCTCTGGAGACACTACCCACAGTTCCTGCGCCTCCTTAACTAGTCTAATAACTGAAAAGCGTTTCACCCCTAGGATATCCTGAAGAAGCTTTATTCTAACACCCCCAACAACTCTATGCTGTCTTACACCACAGAGTATCAGAATCGATGAGGAGTCTATAGGCTTCGGCGCCTCGAAGAAGGGCGCGAGCTCGAAGTCCACTTCTCTAGCGCTTGCTAGGTTCGCTAAAATCGCGGAGCAAACTATGGACTCTGGATCAAGAGCGTAGACCAGGGATAGCTTAGACACGCTTTTAAAGATCTGGCTAAGGGACTCGAAGGAGCTTAACGACACCCCACAAACCCACTACTTAGGTTAGGTAGTAGGTAGCAAAACTATGTAGCGGCTCCCTCCTGCATAAACTCCGTGAACTCGATGGCGCGACTGAGATACTGCGATACCAGAACCTTCGCTCTCTCTGGACGGTACTCGAAGTCTGGCGGAAGCTTACCTACGCGCTTATAGTACTTTATCAACGCCCTTATCTTGGACTCTATCTCTATAAGCCCCCTCTTACTAGCGAAGTCCTTAGGATGCTCTTGAAGATGCCTACGCAGGTTAACAGCTCGAGCCATTAGCCGCAGTAGATCCTCGGGTATCGGGGGGAGCAACCCATACCTCTCTAGAATCTTCGTGAGCTTAACCCCTAGAACTGACTTAACTAGCGGTATCCCATACTGATCTCTGAGTATTATACCTATCATAGAGGGCGTGTAGCCCATCTTCGCCAACTCAACGATTAGGGCCTCTATCTCTTCGGGGGAGTAGTGCACCCACTTAGGCATGCCAACCCTAACAGGCCTTGTCGAGTGCGACTGTCCCTTGTCTCGCTTCTTTCCAGCCACTTACTCACCACCGGAATCGTCATTTAGATTGTTGGGGCTTAATAACTGTTTGTTGGATGCTAGCCACTCTCCCAGCTTCCTAAATGCTCTAGCCCTATGGCTTACAGAACACTTAGCTTCCTCACCAAGCTCCGCGAAAGTTCTGTTAAACCCTTCGGGGATGAATATGGGATCGTAGCCAAATCCATACGCTCCCCTAGGCTCAAGCGATATGCTTCCCCTTACAACACCCGTGAATACCATTACGAGATCGTTCTTCAGTGCTATAGCTACAGCAGCTTTGAAATACGCATCTCTCTTACGGCATCCATCTAGAAGCTTTAGAACGCCTCTAAGGCCTATCGTTCGATACACGTAGCTACTGTAAGGCCCTGGAAAACCATTGAGTGCATCTATGAATAGCCCTGAGTCCTCGACAATAATGGGCTTCCCAAACTTCTTGAACGCATGCTCTGCTGCAACCCTCGCTATCTCCTCGAGATCATCGCTCTGAATCTCGAGTTTCTCAACATTGGCAGGATAGAGCTCAATTCCAAACTCTTTGAGCACCCTATTAGCTTCGGCGACCTTATGCTCGTTCCGGGTAGCGAAGGCAATCCTAATCATTATCTTCTTCACCCCATACGCTTCTCCTACGCCTCTCTACGTATCTACCCATAGCCCTTATTTCGCGCACCTTCCTTAGGACAAGCTGCGCGCCTTTCATATGTTCGGAGTATCCCTTAACTAGACATTCCTTAAGCTCGCTCTCCTTATCGAAGTGCGTGCTCTCTATGGCTCTAAACGCTATGTGGATATCTATCGCGTAATCCTCGATTAGAGAGGTGTACTCCGCTAACCCAAAGTCTATTAGGTAGAGCCCGCTAGGCGATAGTAATAGATTTGAGGTTGTCGGATCTCCGTGCACTATACCAGCGTTGTGGAGCTTAGCTAGGTACTCTCCGAGAGCATACAGATACCTGCACGCCTCGTCAGCGCAAGAACGGTTGATAGCGTCCCGCAGAATCTCCCCCTTCACAAACTCCATTATTATGATGCCGCTATCCACATCTACCCACAGAACTCTAGGAACTGGTATCCCTAGACGCAATGCATCGAGAAGCGCTCTAGCTTCGACCCTAGTTCTTCTAGATCTGAGCTTCTCGTCTATTAAGGGCATAATGAATGGTTTGGGAAGCCTGATTTTGGCGACTGCTGGAATACCGAAGAACATGCACTTGAATATACGAGCCTCTGCACCAGTAGCCAGCTCTCTGCACTCGCTAATAGCATCGACCTCCATAATCTTGCCAGCGCTGTATATGGTGATGCGGGATAGCGATATAGATTTCTCTAGCAGCCTCTCGACCTCCATACAACCTCAACCTCGTCGACACGCCACCTCTGCCTCACCACAGCATCCTCGACAGGGATCGTTATACCGCACCTAAATGCTAGTAGCCCTGTCCAAGCTATCATAACCCCATTATCAACAGCGTACTTAGGAGGAACAACATGCATTTTCACACCGTAGAACTCCGAGAAAGCCCTAAGCTTATCTCGAAGAATTGGACTAGCTGCAACTCCTCCCACTAGCAGAACCTCTCTCTTCCCAGTCTGCGCTAAGCATCTAGCAGCTATCTCGAGGATGCTGCCGTACGCAACCTCTCTAAAGGAGAGGCAGACGTCGCCTCCCTTACCCCTAGGCGCAAGCCTTCTATACGCTCTTATAGCAGCGGTTAGCAAACCTGAGAACGCTACATCTTGTCCCCGAACAACGTAGGGCAGATCGACAAAGTCTCTTCCGGTAGCAGCGCACCTATCAACAACATGCATACCCTCAACAACGTAGGGGGGCCCTAGCCCGACTTCTCGAGCAAATGTGTCTAGCAGATTACCTAACGCGATGTCTAGGGTTTCTCCAAACACTCTATACCTACCCTTAACGAATGCTAGAACAGCAGTATTCCCTCCAGACAGATACACCACTACAGGATCCTGAGCGCCAGTAATCTTCAACCCGATCTCTATGTGGGCAACAGCGTGATTTACTGGAACCAAGGGCTTTGAGTAGTAGCTAGCTAGCATCCTAGCTATCGTAGCCCCGACCCTAAGACAAGGGCCCATGCCAGGGCCTAGAGCTACAGCGATAGCATCAATATCGCGGATACCTACCCCTGCCTCACGAAGTGCTCGCGCTACAGCCTCCGGCCCTCTCTCTGCGAAGAGTCGAGAAGCCTCTCTAGGATGTATACCTCCCCTCTCGGGGACGTACTTTACGCGAACATCAGCTAAAATGAAGTTCTCGCGCTCATCAGTAACTATACCCACTCCAAATGTATGTGCTGTTGACTCTATTCCTAGAACTATCACTTTCTTTGTGCCTCAGATACGAACATTGTGTAGTTGCACTTACCGCAGTGCCACCTAGGCTTGGGCCACTTGTGGAACGCCATTACCGACCCGCATCTAGGGCATATCCTGTTCTTCAATTTTATGGTGCCACTATTATAGTCGTACTCATAGAGCTGCGACCTAAACTTCTTCCCGTCCTTCCCCATAGAGAGCCCCCTCAAGCCTCTATTCCGAGCCTCTTAAGGAGATACCTAGGCTCAACTAGCTTCATCTTCGCTGCATCCCTATACACGTGCACATGGGCCTTCGAAGCACCCCTGCCGTACTCTCCCAGTATTCTCTTCACAACAACAAGCTCAGGGCTCACGCCATAGAGCTTAGCTACGAAGTCCCTTACCTGCGCTCTAGAGGGTGTTCCAGTGGTTATGTGATCCATGTAGAGATCCAGCTCTATTCTGTCGAGAAGCTTATTGTACCACTCCCTAACTACAGTGACCTGCACACCCTCAGCTAAGCTAAACGTCTTACCTTCGTTCCCCAGCTTCAGCTCCAGCGCTACACTCATATCTTGCCACACCAAAGACAGAAGGCTATACACCGACCTTTAAAGCGTATCTACCCGGCTTCTCTATACCTAGCAGCTTAGCTATTCTGGATCTCTTGGGGTCTATTATTATGACCATACCGCTCCACTCTTCGCTAAACTCTGTGGATCCGCATATAGGGCACCGCTCTTCTTCAACTCGAACGAGCGCCTTGCACCTCATGCATGCCTTGAGCCCCTTCATTCCGCGGGACACTACTTACCACCTGACTTAGCTTTGTACTCTTTAATCCACTCTATCTTACCTAGGTAGGGCTGCCTCATCGTCAAGCTCATCCTGGGTAGCCTCTGAGCTGATGCTCCGCTAACGCTTGTTACCCTAGCTCTAACCTTATCGCCTTTCATCAAGACCCTCTTGCTCTGCCTAAGTACTATAGCTCCGCGCACGGGGTCGAAGAACGCCTCTTCATCAGCTATCTGGGATATGTGTATCAGTCCGTCTATCGGTCCAACCCTAATGTGTGCGCCGTGCTTTGCAACATTCTCTACGGTAGCCTCTATAACTTCGTTTATCATAGGCACATATGCTAGCACCTCAAACTCGACTTCGTGATACGTAGCTCCGTCGCCCATAACTATGTAGCCCTCGGGAGAGACCTTAAGGTTTCTCAACGCTATTATTAGCCCCAGATCTCTGCTGTACATACCCTCGAACTTCTTCTTGAGCTCGCTCAGCGCTGCAGTCTCTAAGCCCTTATCAAGCTCAGAGGGATCTATTCTGACGACGCCTCTCAGCTTATACACTCTAAACATGCGTTCCCACCTAAACTTACTTAACCCAATTCCTAGTGACGAAACTAGCTAAAAGTATTATAAGGCCCCTCCACGCCCCTCTTAGATCTTCGGAATATAGCTACCTTAATGCCGCGTCTCCTAGCTTTCTTAGCCATCTCCAGATCTGCTGTAACAACAACAGCCCCTAGCTTCTCAGCAGTGCAAAGAATCCTATCGTCAAAGCTGTCACCATGGCAATCCTCCTCTATCACATCAACAACGTTGTTAACAATCGTTTCTAGGAGCCAGCTAGCTAGTCTTCCGCGCTCGCTATGCTCCCTAGAGAGCTTAGCTAGCTCTTCAACAACAGGCTTAGTCGCTACAGCTCTAAGCCCTGCTAACTGCTCAAGAATTCTATCTAGGTTCAGCTCCCTCTTAGCAACAAGGAGGAGTATGCTCGTATCCAAAATAGCTACGTTCAAACCCTTGGTATACCCCACCCTACTAGCCTCCACCTATCCCTAACCTGCCTGCTAATAGCAACCTTACTGTTCGGCAGAACAACTACCGGTCTCCTCAACACTACCTCAACCGTGTCCTTAGTAACCTTCGTTACTATACCTAGGGTCACAGCAGTACCCACAGTCAGCATGAGGACCTCCCTAGGCCTTATAGGCTCCACCCTCTCCTGCGCCCTGCTTCCAACAACGCGTTCAAACAAATGATACTCTATAACCATGTGGTTAACCGGATCAGGAACCTTGTGCCCAACAACATTACCTATCATCAGATCTCCCTTCGTTAGCGACGGGTCGAGCGACGTGCCTATGGCAACAAGGCCTCCGGGTCTAGCCTCATCCACTTCTATGTTACCGTATCTAATGCTCTCAACTCTAGCTGTCAGAGGCACATACTCGTACTTTCTAGGAGCTATCTCCCTACGTATGCCTGGCTTGATCTCTATCTCGTCTCCAACCCTTATCACGCCCTGCAGAAGCGAGCCTCCTAGAACACCACCAACGAGCTCGCTAGGCCTTGTCCCCGGCTTGTTAACATCGAAGCTCCTAGCTACATACATTAGCGCGGGGCCCTCGAGATTGCGTGGAGGTGGATGAAATAGCTTAGCCATAGCCATTACTAGGGCGTCGATATTAGTTTTGTGCAGTGCGCTAACGGGTATTACTGGAGCGTCAGCATAGGATGTCTTACTTAGGAACTCGCGGATCTCGCGATAATTCTTCTTAGCCTGCTCCTTATCAACAACGTCTAGCTTGTTCTGCACTACTATCAGCTGCTTAACGCCGATTATCTCTAAGGCCATTAGATGCTCCCTTGTCTGGGGCTGCGGACACGGCTCGTTAGCTGCAACTACTAGGAGCGCTGCATCCATCAAGGTTGCACCGGCTAGCATTGTCGCCATCAGGATCTCGTGGCCAGGAGCATCTACGTACGAAACCCTTCTAATGAGCTTCGCTTCCGAACCATCGCTGCACCTAAGCTCGGTTGTATAGCAATCCGGGGGCTCAAGTCCTTCGCACACAGCTATATTACCATCTGCGTACCCGAGCTTTATCGTCATCGACCTCCTCATCTCCTCGGAGTGCCTCGCTGTCCATACCCCGGTGAGCGCTTGAACTAGCGTAGTCTTGCCGTGGTCCACGTGGCCTACGACACCTATGTTCATGTCAGGAACAGGTAGCTTACTCAAAATACCACCTCGAGGCTATCACTAGCGCGCGATACTCAGTACACTAAGATAGTGTTTATCTGAACTATGTCCTCAGATATTGTGTTTCCTCTAACCAGCTTCCTGCGCCTCTCTCCCTTCTCACGAGGTCGGAAACCGGGGCCCGATGATAACAGTACATATTTCTTTACCGGACCCGGAATGTCTGGCCTCATTGGGAATCCAGCGAGATCCGATCCTCCCCTTATCTCGAGCTTCTTACCGGGGAGCCCAACTATCGACGCATCGATCACATCACCTATCCTGAGCCCAACTAGCTTCATAGCCTTGTCTCCGCCTACCCTTATCTGGAACGCTGGTGCGCGGAGAACCTCTCCCAATGCTCTATCCTTACCCACCTTCTCCATCATGAACCCCGCGGGGACCCTAACCTCTTGAACATCTATGCTGGAGTCTGCAACAACCTTACCAACGATCTTAGCTTTCTCCTTGCTTCCCTCACCACCCTCCTTAAACACCCTAACGACTACGATCCCTATCTCAGGCTTTATCCTATCTATTATAACAGGATGCATCTTTATCTTAGGTAGCTCGCGCTGCTCCTTATGCTTATCCTCGTACTCCAAGCTCTCGTCTGCAACAACGAGTACTGGAACAGCTATAGGGTTCCTAGCTCTAGGATCTGCTACCACTATCTTGAATTCCGGCAAGTCTATGCTTCACCTCCGGTAGAAATGGGGCTGTACGCGACGCTTAAAACTATCATCGGAGTAGCGCTAGGAGAGCTGCGAAATCCGGGTTTCTACTACCTTTAATCTTCAGTATCTCGCGCAGCACCTCCTTCATATCATCGTCTAGCGAATCCTTAAGCTCCTTAACTAGGGTTCTAGCGTGATGAAGAGGTATGTCTGTGTACAGCACATCGCCTTCCTTAACATGTCTTCCGACCATGACGTTTCCGCGAATGGATATCGCAACCTCATCTCCTTTCCTCGCTTCCTTAACCGGCTTGCCCATGTGCTGTATCTGCATCACTTCGCCTACATACCTACCATCCTTTCTCATCAATGGGTACCCAGGCTTTATTACCCCTCCAAGAACCTCTATTCCTACGATGGCTGGATCACTCCTCCTAAACACAAAACCGGGGAGGATCCTAATCTTTCCGGGGAGCACGAGCCTAGCCATGAGGTTCTCGCGCTCCTTCCTCTTCTCCTCCTCAACCCACTTCTCGTACTCCTCTATCAGTCTGTAGATAACGTTGTTCCTAAAGACCTTCACACCCTCCCTTTCAAGCACCTCCTCTGCCTCAGGAAGCGGTTTTACATTGAATAGAAGTACCACGCCTAGGTACCTGTTCTCCCTAGCGACTATAGCTGCCTCGATAGCCTCCCGCTTTGTCAGGGGCCCTACATCAGCTAGCCTTATGGGAATGGATTTTCTCTCAAGCGCTGCAACGAGAGCCTCTAGCGTACCAAGGGTATCAGCCTTAACAACAACACCATTAACTTCCCTCCTAAACCTAACGGTCTGAACCTCTTCCTTAACCCTCCTCTTGTACTCCTCGACGAGGCTCTCGTCAGGAACCACATAGATGGGCGATCCAGCTATAGCGTCATCGAGCCCCGGAGCTGCTATCCTTACTCCAGCTGCAGCGCTAACCTCTTCAACCGGGCTAAGTCCCGATTTAACCATCCTAATATCTGTTAGGGGTCTAGGCATTAGGAGAGCCCTAACTTTCGTTACTATAGGCCCATTCACCCCCTCTAGCACTATGGTGTCTCCTCTACGGATAACACCATCGTATATTATCACGTCTATCGTAGTTCCATAGCCAGGCTGCTCCTTAACCTCCAGGATAACTCCCTTAGCTGGCCCCTCAGCATACATCAGCCTTTGAGACATGTACTTCTGGGTAATGCCCGCTAGAACAGCTAGGAGCTCTGGGATCCCCTCTCCCGTCTTAGCGGATACTGGTACTATAGGCACGGTCTTCAGAAAGTCTCTAACTCTATCAAATCTATCGGCTATAACTCCATGGGATGCCAGCTGGCCTATCAGCATGTATATAGCGTTCTCAAGTCTCTTCACGACAGCTGGACTCTGGTTTTTCACTGACTCTATAAATGGAGCATCTGGAGTGGGCTTCCACCCAGGTATCTTATCTATCTTGTTGGCTGCAACTACAAAGGGTACCTTGCGCTCCTTCAATATCTCTATACTTTCAACAGTTTGAGGCATGACCCCCTCGTTGATGTCTATCACAAGTATAGCTATGTCAGCGACGCTACCTCCTCTCCTTCTAAGGTTAGCAAACAGCTCATGACCTGGGGTATCTATGAAGAGCAAGCCAGGTATCTCTAACTTAAAGGGGATAACCTTTCTAAGGGGCTCAGCGATCTTCTCAATAACTGATGCCGGAACGAGGCTCGCGCCAACGTGCTGCGTTATCTCTCCTGGCTCCTTCTTAGCTACAGCTGTACCCCTTATCTTATCCAAAAGCGTGGTCTTACCATGGTCCACGTGACCTAGAACCACAACTATAGGCTGCCTGAGCCTAGGCTTACGATCCTTATCAGAACCGCTGCTCACACCATACACCTAAACCTCGATGT
This sequence comes from Thermoproteota archaeon, assembly GCA_013154235.1. GTDB lineage: Archaea > Thermoproteota > Thermoprotei_A > Sulfolobales > Ignisphaeraceae > JAADCV01. The sequence goes on from JAADCV010000031.1 coordinate 19,890, forward strand.
ATAGCTCCAAAGCTTAAAATAGGTGCTCAGAAGCTTAGCGCTTACCACGCTTACCTAGGTAGTGCTCGGTCCAAGGCAATCTCTTCGGGTCTCTACCCATCTTGTATGCCTTGAAGCACTTACTGGAGCAGAACCAGAGGATCGCACCGCTATTCTTAACGTACATTATACCAGTGCCAGGCTCTATCGTTGCACCACAGAAGCTACACTTTCTCTTGCTCACCATACTAATCCCCTTAGGTGCGTGAGTGCTTCAGCTTATATAAGCCCTATCGACTCGTCATCCTCGGGTGTGGAAGAGCATGCCCAAGGTAGTCGAGGAGGTTAGAACAAAGGATTACGAGGTTAACGTGATTGAGGAGATAGGCTTTCCAGCTGAGGTCGTACAGATCCTAGGGAGAACGGGCGTAACGGGAGAGGTTACGCAGGTTAGAGTTAGGATCCTCGAGGGTAGGGATAGAGGTAGAGTACTTACTAGAAACGTTAGAGGGCCGGTTAGAATAGGAGATATACTGATACTTAGAGAGACTGAGAGAGAAGCTAGGAAGCTTACTGCTAGGAGGTAAAAACAAGGGTATACACTTTTTACTAGGGTCAGCACCAGTTTTAGCGTCGTTATTTACCAGCCTTTGCTCTTAGCTCGTTAGCTATCTTTATGAGCTCGTCAACGAGGTCCTTAGCTCCACCCGGATCTATTATGCATGCAGATGCTGCTGCAACCTCTATTCCAGCAGCCTCGCCAAGTCTCTTCTTGCTAGGCACGTAGAGGTATGGTATCTTCTTCTCCTCACATAGTAGCGGTAGGTGTGCGACAACCTCCGGAGGATCTACGTCCTCTGCTATCAGCACTAGCTTGCACAGACCTCTCTCAACACCCTTCGTGGTCTCGTTAGTGCCCTTCTTGATCTTTCCGCCGGTCTCTCTCGCCTTCCTTAGTGCTTCGTATGCTTTCTCAGCTACATCGGGGGGTGTCTCGAACCTTACATAGAACGGCTTGGACATGAGTCATCCCCATCCGATTCCGTCGTCGTCCACACCTCTGGATCCTTAGCTTAAAAGCTTATAGCTCCTACGAGTGCGCGTAGATCACATCAACACTATTACCAACAGCGCTATCTATGCGTCCAAAGCCCACCCGTATCATCTGAACGACCTCGCCTACTAGGTTCCTTAGAATAGATTCTCCGACAGCCCTACGCTTCCTGAGCCTCTTGCCGCTAGCCTCGTATATAGTTACTCGCACAGCGTGCTCTACGGGAATCCACTGCACTATACGGTACCCCTTAGCCTTCGCGACCTCAACACCGCCTTTAACCACCTTAGCAACAATCGAGTTGTTCTTCTCTTCTATGTACTCAATGTTTGCAAACTCCATAAGCCTGAGGCCTCCCTTTGACCGCAGGTGCTCTGCGTCGTCTCTAGAGATCACTATCTCTGGCCTAGAGAGTAGGTACTGCCTCTCACCTAGGTTCTCAGAGGGATGAAACCTTATCCTAACCTGTAGCGGAGTCTCTAAGTTCGTGAGCACAACTCGTACAGGGTTTAGCACTACGAATACTCGCTTGCACTTTCTATCTCCTATCTTTCTGTTTAGCGATGCAATATTCTCCCAACTAACTGTTGCATCCGTTCCCTTCACTCCAAGCTCTAGTATTAGCTCTCGTATGGTCTCTGGGAGTATGCCTCTTCGGCGTAGCGATGCTATGGTTCCGAACCTGGGGTCGTCGTACCCTAGGAACATCCTTCTGTACCTCTTTAGAAGCTCCTTAATCCTAGACTTGCTGAGTATGAAGCCCTCGATGCTGACCCTACCAAAGTTTATTACTTCTGGATACCTCCACCCCATATGCCTATACACGTACATCTGCTTGATTGTGTTCACTGCATGCTCACGGCCTCTCAGTATATGAGTTACCCCTAGAACATGATCGTCAACAGCAGCGGCGAAGTTGTATGTAGGCCATACTACGTACCTATCGCCAGTTATGGGATGCGGGTTTCTAGACGTGTCTATTACTCTGAATGCGACCCAGTCCCTTACAGCGGGGTCAGGATGTGTTAGGTCTGTCTTTATTCTTATTACAGCCTCTCCCTCACCGTAACACCCTTCGAGCATCTTATCGAAGCGCTCAAGCTGGGTAGCGGGATCCTCCTCCCTATGTGGACATGGCTTACCTTCATTCCTAAACTTTCTAAACACGTCTGCTGGACACAGATCTACGTATGCCTTACCTTCCTCGAGGAGCTTGCGAATCACGTCGTAGTAAAGCTCCATTCTAAGGCTCTGTATGTACTCCTCATCCCATCTAATGCCCAGCCACTCGAGATCCTCCTCTATAGCTCTGTAAGCCTCGGGTATAGGCGTCTTTATCCTAGGATCTGTATCCTCAAATCTCAGCACAAACTTACCGTTGTACATCCTGGCATATTCATGGCTCAGTATGGCAGCCCTAGCGTTACCTAGATGGATCACAAAGTCCGGATTCGGAGCGAATCTCGTCTTTACGTAGCCCCACATCTCTACGTTAGGGAGCGGGGGCAACCCCTTCTTCTCCTCCTTTCTCTTCTCCTCGCTGATTCCAAGCTCAGACGCTTTCCTTCGTAGCTCATCCGGACTCAAGCCATTGATCTCTTCGACAACCTCCTTCACTACCTGCGCAACTTCCTTAGCGCACCTCCTCAGATCCTTAACCTCGCCTAGAACCTTGTTGACTACCGGACCCAGCCTAGCCTTACCATACCTAAGCGCATTTTCTAGCGCATACCTAAGCGCTATTCTCTTCACGAGCTCCTTATCAGACTCGCTTAAGCATGGTGAGCTCATGCTCCTTCACCAGCACAGCCCTTAGGACTTGAACCTCGCTCGGTATAAGTTCAGATATAGCAAAGAGCACCCCATCTATAGGAGATCTAACTACCCTCACCTCGTGCTTCCCCGTTACTACATAGAAGAGCCTTTCCCCCTTAGCAACCTTGCTACCTTCCTTCACGAGAGGGTAGACGCTCTTACCTCTAGCCTCTACCACTGTAGTACTCTTACCCTTCTCTAGGAGGTACCCGTACTCGCCGTAAACTGCTAGGGTGTCGAGGTTTGCTACAGCTTTAATAGGGTCTATCGCTATGCCTACAACGAAGTTCGTTAGAATCTCTGTGAACTCCTCGCAGCTGTTTAAGCGCCTATAGCTAAACACTTTCTTACTTCTATCCACATAGACTCTGCAGTTTGGGTTCAGCACACTCTCTAAGGGGTTAGATAGCGCTAAAGGAAAGTACGTTGGGTCGTAGAGCTTCTCGATATCCCTATACGATGCCTTTACGTATGTGTATGCGCCCAACATCAGTATCCTCTAGAGACTATGAACTCTATTAGCTCGCGAAGCATTCGCTTGCGATCATCGTTGACGAAGTCTATGCCTTCCAGCAGCTCCAGAGCTTTCGAGGCGTAATCCCTAGCCATGCGCTCGCTCTCCTCTATGGCTCCAGTCCGCTCAATTATTCTAGCAGCTCGCTCTATGTCGGTCTCGCTATTCAGCTCCTTCTTTAGAACCTTTAGTAAGTGCTCTCTGTCTTCGCTGCTCGCCCTTCTCAAGGCTATGATTATTGGCAGCGTCTTCTTACCCTCTCTAATGTCGCTGTAGCGAGGCTTACCGAGTTTCTCGGTGGCAACAGTTATGCCTAGAATATCATCCTTTATCTGGAAAGCTATGCCAGCGTACCTCATTACGCTACGCGCTTTTTCGATCACTTCTGGAGCAGCTCTAGCTGCGATAGCTCCTATTGCTGCGCAGGCCTCGAAGAGAGCTGCGGTTTTCTTGCGGATCATCTCGAGGTACTCCTCTATAGATACGTCGTCTCGGTTCTCGAACTCCATATCCATAGCTTGGCCTTCAGCTAGCTCGATCGATGCTTCAGTTAAAGAGCTCAGCATGCTCACGGTTTGCCAGGGCTCTAGACCTTTTTCAGTGGTTTTCGCGATCAGGTGGAAGGAGTATGCGTAGAGGAGGTCTCCAGCAAGTATTGCCATGTCTATGCCCCAGACTGTATGAACTGTTGGGACTCCCCTCCTCACAGTATCCTTATCCATTATATCGTCGTGAATTAGCGTGTAGGTGTGCAGAACCTCTACTGCTGCCGCCGCGTATGACAGCGCTTCGGTGCTAGAGCATCCTAGACCCTCACCAAATAGATGCACCACGGCTGGTCTAAGCCTCTTTCCTCCTGCCTTAACATAGTGTAGCGCAGCATCGTAGAGCTTGCGCGTCGGTCCGCGCACGCTCTCCATGATTATAGAGTCCACAGCTCTGGCAACGCGGGACACGTACTCGAGCAATTCCTTGCTCAACGCATTCACCCGCTACTGGTAGCACGGAACGTAGGCGTTTTTATTCCTTAGTCCTAGCTTTCGTGCGCATACCCACTGGGCTAGCTTATCCATTATCACTAGGGGAGCGCTAGCTAGCTCCTTAATGCTGCTAGCTCCTAGGAGAACCATCACGCTTCTGAGGGTCCTAATCATGGACTCGACGTTTCTAGTGCCGCAAACAGCGTCGAGTAGGGCTGGTCGAGCTATTCCTACAATGTCCGCGCCTAGCGCGATACTTACCGCGATATCGACTCCGCGCCTAATCCCGCCGCTAGCTATTATTATGGTGCTGGGCGCTCCGCTCCTAGCCTCGATAATGGATGCTGCAGTGGGTATGCCCCAGTCAGCTAGCTCGAAGTATATGGAGTCCGATCCCTCGCTATACCTTCTGAGCATCTCTATGCGTACCCAGTTGGTTCCTCCCGCACCAGCAACGTCTATAGCGTGCACGCCGCACTCGGATAGCAGTTTAGCTACCTCGCGGCTTATTCCGAACCCCACTTCCTTCACGATCACTGGAAGCCCTAGCTCCCTTACCGCGCTCCTTATGGAGTCAAGAACCCCTCTGAAGTCTCTGTCTCCCTCTACCTGAACTATCTCGTGCACGGGATTCAGATGTATTGAGATGGCGTCTGCCTCTATCTCTTCGGCTAGCTTCCTAGCGCCTTCAACACCTATTTTAGCAAGCTGCACACCGCCGATGTTAGCTATCACGGGAACGTCCTTAGCTATGCGGCGAACAACCTTGTAGCTTTCAGCAAGGCTCGGGTCTAGCAGCATAGGGCGCTGGCTGCCAACCTCGATAGCTATTCCAAGCTCTTGAGCTATCCTAGCTAGCCTCTCGTTAACTTCCTTAGCCTTGAGCGACCCACCGGTTATAGCTTCTATAAGCAGCGGTGCCCTAAGGCTCCTTCCTAGGAACTCTACGGAGGTGTCCACATCCTCTATCGAGATCTCTGGGAGTGCGTTGTGCACGAACCTAGCGCACTCTAACCACGTGGATAAAGGACCCTCAACGTCTCCTCGAAGCGCTATCTCGAGGTGCTCATCCTTTCGGGTAGATATACCCTTCACTCGACCACCCGCGTACCTACGCTAGGCTCTGAACAGAGCGCCTCGTAAAGTAGCTTGGGCTGCGATCCTATTACATACACATCCCCTATGCTATGCACCCTACCTCTACCCTTTGCTAGCTTAGCGTGCATTCCGCCCGTCACATCCACGTAGCGGGATCCTACTCTATCTATTCTATCTAGGTCTCTAGATATCGATACTAGCTTCGCAACCCTACCCCCAACGTATACCCCTGGCACCGTTGTAACAAACACGAGCTTGCTAGCCCTCATAGCCGAAGCTACCTCCCACGATATATCGTCCCCCGACAGAACTCTGTAACCACCGCTGCTATCTAGAACAGCGTCCCCGTACATAACCGGGACTACCCCCCGCGCAACAAGCTCCTCCACAACACCGAGCTCTAGCTCCTTACCCCGCTCTAGGGATAGAGCAATAGCATGGGTATCTACCCCAACCGCGGGAATCCCAACAAGGCAGAGAATCTCTACCACCGTCTGGTTAAGCTCGCGCATGAAGAAGACTGTCTGTATAAACGCGTCTACTGTACGTAACCCACCGTGCTCTGACACTACGTAGTGACCAAAGCTCCCCCCGCCATGCACAACAACTAGCCTATCTATGCAGGACTCAGCGAGAGCTCTCTTAAGAGCTCTCCCCAGAGCCTCGGTTATACCGAAATCTACATCGAAAGGCTTACCCTTTCTAGTAATCACCGAGCCTCCTAGCTTAACAACCGCTAGCTTCATAGCAATCAACCTCTATAGAGACCACATCGAGCTCCTTACCAAGCCACGGAAGCACTACCTTTAGCCCCTCGCAGCTGCTGCAGGAACCTTCTCCAGCTATAGCGGTAGAGAGTGCTGATTGAAGCCTTAGGTACTCAAGGGCATCGCTGCATCTCTCAGCGCTCAGCACCTTCGAGACGACGTGCGAAGCTAGCTTGTTAGCTAGGTTCAGCAGAGCTCTATCGCGTTCTAGAGGTGTTTCACGAGCCGCAGCCTTCTCAACACTTCTGATACTCACCTTGAGCCGCAGCCTCATAGCGGGTCTAACGAACTCGTCTACCCTAGCAACGCAGGGAACTCCGTACCGAGCGCAGCAGTGTAGCGCTAGCACAGCTCCCGGATCGATTTCTAGAACAGACGCCTCCATCATCGATACCCTAGATAGATCGCGCGATGATCTAGATAGGGAGCTCAGCGAGGCCTGCATGCATAGCGCTAGCTGCACTAGCCTAGGAAGATTTCGGAGGTCTGATAGAGGTCGTAGCTCATCAAGCCCTAGTTCCCTGCATAGGTTAGTGTACACGATAGCAACATCGTTATCAATATTGTTGTATCCCCCACCTAGCCTAGGGCCAAAGCGCACCCGTGATCCTAAGGGTATCGATAGATGAGTTGAGAAAGAGCTTCTTAGAGGGGTAGATACTAGCAGCTGTGGTACCCAGAGCCACACAGCCATAGTTTTACTCCTTACGGAACTCTATGGCTGCGTAGCCGACAACAGACGTCTTGTCGCCAGTAACATCGCCGCTAGTCGCGTAAGCTAGCACCTTACCCTTTTCGCACCCTCTTTTTCTAGCGACACACATAGCTATAGCTACAGCAGCTATACCGCACGCAGTTAGATTCGACTCCTCGTAGTACTTTAGAAGCCCCTCGAAGTCGAGTGCCTCAACGTAGCTAAGCGCTTTTCTATCCTTAGACACAGCAACCTCGTACGGTTCGTAGTGGCTCCAGTCACTAGTTGCGATAACTACAGTACCCTCATACTCGTCAAGGATCTCGCTGATAGCTACACAGAGATCCTTCACAACCTCTCCATGCTGAAGCCCTACAGCTATCGGCACTATTCTAGGCAAGCACTCTTCGTATAGATACTGTATGAAAGGTAGCTGAACCTCTATACTGTGCTCAAACTCAAACGCCCTAGAGTCAATATCTAGAAAGCTAGAGAGCTTGGCGAGTTTCATAGCGACCTCACTATCTATCTCTACCTCGCCTAGCGGAGTAATCCAGCGCCCTCGATCCATAACAGCAACTGGAGAACCTAGCCCGCTGTGATTAGGGCCGATGATAATTACCGTGCGAGGAGCCCCCGAAGCAGCTAGTCGAGCATACGCATGAGCCGCTATAGCACCACTATATCTGTAGCCCGCATGAGGCGTCACGAAGCCTATAGCTCTAGGGTCTACAGTAAAACATCTGTTCCTAAGTTCTGAAGGATTTACCTGGGGCCCTAAAGGATGCTTGAAGCACCTCTCTATCTCCGCAATCAAAAGACCCCTATCGCTAGGATAAAAGGAGCCAGCAGCTACAGGATAGCGCAACATGGCTACAGCTTGGTCTCGAACTCCTCGTAAGGTACCGGAAGATCCTCGTCTGGACCTATTGATCCGCGCTCTCTCAGTACTTGTCTAGCAAGTATCCAGAATAGCAGCGCCAGCGCTTTCCTACCCTTGTTGTTAGCAGGTATAACTAGGTCTACACCAGTAAGCTTGTTATCGGTGCTGGCAAATGCTACAACCGGTATCCCTACCTCTATAGCCTCATCAAGCGCCTGGCTATCAACCCTAGGATCAGACAGCACAACGACATCCGGTTCGTAGTACCAGTCAAGCCTTGGATTAGTTAGAGTGCCAGGTATGAACCTCTCCACCACTGGCTTCGCTCCTGTGAACTCGGCGAACCTCAGTACTGGTCTATATCCGTACTGCTTGGTGGAGACAACCATTACCTTATCCGGCTCGAACCTCGATAGGAACCTTCCAGCAATGCGCAGCCTTTCATCGGTCTTCCGAACATCAAGTATGTACAGCCCATCGGGCCTTACCTTAAACACGAATTTCTCCATGTGTTTCGTACAGCTATGCGTACCTATATGGACACCTGCCTGCAGATATACTTCGAGAGGCACTAGCAGATTGAGCTGCGGAGCCGATGATTCTTGACCCATATACATCACCTCACAGCGTAGTACATTGCCTCCCTAATCAGCTCAACATGGGATAGGAGCATTCTCCTACAGCAGTACCTCTTAACGCCGAGCTCGTCTAGAACCTTTCTCGGATCCTCACCCTTTTCAACGCGCTTCCTGAACTCCTCCCATACAGCACCTATCGGATACCCGCAGGTGAAGCAACGGACGGGGATGATCATGCGCGCCTCACCTATAGGACTTCTGCCTAAACCTCCTAGCGCTATACCTAAGCCACTTTTCAGGCTCAGTTCTCCTCGGGTCTCCTGAAAGCATGTGCCTATCGAACTCTCGGTAGAGATCCTTGAGCACGCTGAGCCCGAAGAACGCCACTATTCCTCTGGCAATAGCCATCCTCACGGCATCGGCCTGCGCCATAACGCCTCCGCCCTCAACTTTCACATCTATATCTATACTGTTCCGAAGCTCTGGAGCTAGAAGCAGGAGAGGCTCTATCATCTTGAGCCTAGCCATCTCTATAGGCCATATCTCTATCGGGACACCATTCACCTTAAACCTCCCGTTGCCTGGCCTAATTATTGCTCTAGCAATAGCGGTCTTCCTCTTGCCGACACTGATAACTATTCTCTTGCCAGCAACAATCTTTGGGTATGCTCCTAGGGTCTTTACCTCAGGCTGAGCCTGCCTAGCCTCTTGAGGAGCTGCTCCGCTGCTCATAGCCCTACACCTTTCCAACCCATCGCTTTAGCTATCTCTGCTAGTGTTACATACTCGCTTCTCTTAAGCTGATCTGCTAGGGTATCAGCTATAGCCACTATCTCCCTGCCGCTGAGCTCCTCGGGAACCCCTATGTATGCCCTTACTCTCTTTAGCGCTTGTCTACCTTTCCAGCTCTCTTTCGGGAGCATTCCCCAGACAGCCTTCTTGAATATTGCTATGGGGTTCCTAGGTCGGTGGGGTGAGTGCCTATACGGGTTCTTATGGGTTTTCACTTCCAGCCAGAGCTTGTAGCTCTCTATAACCATGTGCTTATCTCCTGTCACAACAGCTTTCTCAACGTTGACAACATGCACTCTGAACCCCATTAGCGCTAGCTTAGCTACGTAGCTAGCTAGCCTTCCTAGTATTGCTCCCTCAGCGTCTATGACTATCTCCCTGTTCTTAGCTCTCGATAGGTACTCGGTTAGAGGTACAGTTTCTTGCGTGCTCATACTAGTATCCTCACCCCGCTACCCCTTGGATTCTCCTTAACAAGATCAAGTATGTGCATAGTCTTGCCTCCTGCAGCCCTAATCTTCTCTACAGCTGCTAGGGAGAACGACATTGCTGCAATCGTAACTGGCTTATTCAGCGCACCAGCTCCAAGCACCTTTCCGGGCACTACAACTACCTCACCAGGCTTAGCGTATCTCGATATCTTGCTCAGGTTTACAACTACCCTTCTTCTCCTAGGTCTTTCAAGTAGCTCGGCTACGTACCTCCATATCCTAGCGTTATTAGCTCTAGCAGCCTTTCTGAGTTGCCTAATGGTTAGCCTCCACACGTAGTTCGTGGGGCCAGTTCTACGCAAGTATATCACCTCTTCAACACTTCATCCTTCCACTTAGCCACCTTCTTCGAGATGTCCTCGAGCTCGCCTATAAGTATGTTGATCGCTTCCCTCACTATAGTCTCGGGTTTTAGGGCACCCGTAGACTCTATATATAGAACGTACTCGTCCTGCCTAGGCACAATATCTATAGCCTTGCTAGGGCAGTTAGCAACACACTGCTTACATGCAATGCAGTTCTCGCTATCCACTACGACGGGCCTCGAATCCTTCATCGTTATCACTCCCTTTGGGCACAGTGTTGCGCAAACTCCGCAGCCAGTACAGCTATACTCATCGATGACCACATCTACAACGTACCTAGATACCGCAACCGTAGCTGGACTCCACTTAGCGTGCTCCAAGCCTCTGCCTAGACGTGCACGCAGCTCCAGCTCTATCTTCTGCCTAGGCGCTAGAATAACTATGGGTATGTTCTTGAACACAGGCCTCACATCGTCGTCGAGCGGGACTATATCCCCCGAGTAGACGACAACCTCCCTATCCCTAGCTTCAGCCTTTAGCGTTAGGTAAGCAAAGCACTTCTTACACACATCTTCAGGAGGCCTTTCCTCACTCTCAGTGCTGCTACACTTAGCGCAGACCTCAGGCGGGACCTCCCCATACTTTCTAAGTGCTATCTCTGAATAGAGAGGAATCAAGCCTAGCCTATGAGCTAGTATCTCATCGAACAGTACGGAGCTGTTCTCTAGAACTACAACTTCATCAACAGCCATGCAAGGGACCTTGGCTAGAGCGTACCTCCTGATCAAGTTAATTAGCGCTAGGGGGTAGCCAGAGGCCTTGAGCTCTATAGAAAAATCGTCTAGCTTGCGGATCTCGATAGGCATTGAGCGCTACACCCTTCTACCGCGCCTACCTCCAGGTCTCCTCGTCGTGTCGTGAGGTATCGGCGTAACGTCCTCTATCCTACCTATTATGAATCCGGCTCTAGCGAGCGCTCTTATCGCTGCCTGAGCACCAGGACCGGGCGTCTTAGGTCCGTGGCCTCCCGGTGCACGCACCTTTATGTGGATAGCATTGATGCCCTTCTCCATAGCCTCCTGCGCAACCCTATAAGCAACCATCATCGCCGCGTAGGGGCTAGGCTTCTCTCTGTCGGCCCTCACAACCATTCCACCAGATCCTCTAGCAACAGTCTCCGCACCAGTTATGTCTGTGATGTGCACTATAGTATTGTTAAAGGACGCATAGATGTGCGCAATGCCCCACTTGAGCTCGCGAGCTGCAAATGCCATACTCTACCACCTCATTGGCTCTGACTCGAGGCCTTCTTCGCAAAGGGGGACAGCGGGTAGAAATCTATGTAGGGCTCCTCTTCGCGCGAGACGAGGTAGTTTGGAGACGTTACCCTCCTCCCCTTTATCGCTATGTGGCCGTGGACTATGAGCTGCCTAGCTTGGTGAGGCGTCTTCGCTAGCCCCTTCCTCCACACTATGGTCTGCAGCCTGCGCTCCAGAAGCGCCTCAACAGTTAGATTCAGCACATCGCTCAGCGTGGCATCAGATGATGGAAGTACGCCCATCTTATAGAGCCTCTCAACGAGCATCCTCGCCTGAGCCTCACGCTGCTCTGGGGGCAGAGCTAGCAGAGCTCTAGCTCGATGTCTAATCCTCCTAAGCATTGTTTGGAATATCCAGAGCTCCCTCTTATTCCTCAGACCATAGTACCCAACAATCTCCATCTCCCTTACTAGCCTCTCCTTTATCCAGGGATGACCCGGAGACTCCCACTTCTTACGAGGCTTCTTAGGGTCACCCATGCATCATCACCTCCTTCTCTTAACACCGACAGTTGGACCTAAGCGACCAGTGGTGTGCGTCCTCTGGCCACGCACCTTGTATCCAAGTGCGTGCCTAATACCCTTCCAGCTGCGAATCCTGATCTCGCGCTCAATATCCTGCCTTGCATAGAACACTAGATCCGATCCTACTAGATGCATATCCCTTCCAGTCTCATAGTCTTTTCTACGGTTGAACATCCATACAGGTATCCCATACCTACCTGGGTCACGCAGAGCATCCTCTATCCTCTCAACTTCAGCTTCCGTAAGGAAGCCTACCTTCATCCTAGGGTCAAGCCCCAGAACCCTACACAGCGCTATAGCAAAGTTGTACCCAACACCCTTGATCTTGGACAGCCCCCAAGCTAGAGGCAGCTCTCCAGATATGTCAGTGCCAGCGATTCTAACTATGTGTCTATACTCTCGACTCATCCTAAGCACCGCTACGTCTCGCTATAGCTAAGGCAGATTACGAACAGAGGTTTAAAGGCTTTAAGAACGGATCTATACGAACCCTGATTACTGAAAGATCAAGTCAAAAGGCTTAGGGGCTAGATAACGAAGCCTTAGACCCGCCCATGCAAAACAGTATTGGCGCCGGGGGCGGGATTTGAACCCGCGCGGGGCCGTTGCCCCACCGGCTCTCCAGGCCGGCCCCTTAGGCCGCTCGGGCACCCCGGCGCCTCCAGAGTGTGGGCGCTGTACTACGGGTAAAAACCTTGATTACCTTCTCTTAAGCTCGATCTCTATGTAGACATTCTCTGGGACTCTAACTCTCATTATCTGCCTCATGACGTGCTCGTCTGCCTCTATGTCTATCAGTCTCTTGTGTATTCTTAGCTCCCACTTGTCCCAGACCTTGGATCCCTCACCATGCGTTGGTCTCAGTGTTGGGATGACTAGCCTCTTCGTTGGCAAGGGTACTGGCCCCCTTATTCTCACTCCAGCACGCTTCGCTATGTCGACTATCTGCGAGACTACGTAGTTGAGGTTGTTGACGTCAGTGCTCCAGAGCCTTAGCCTCACGATGGTTGTCGGCACGTGCTCACCCCAAAAATATCTTGGGGGACTCCGCAAAACGCTTATCTAGATCCTTACTTGGTTCTGATCTCTACCTTTGCAGGCTTCACGTCGGTTACTATTCCGATGCCTATGGTCTTGCCCATGTCTCTCATAGCGAACCTTCCTAGCTGCGGGAACTCGCTGAACTTCTCGATGACCATGGGCTTTATCGGCTTGAACCTAACTATGGCTATGTCTCCCATCTTTATGAACGGCGGGTTCTTTTCGGCGATCTTACCGGTCCTTGGGTCGAGCTTAGCTATTATCTCTACTATTCTGCATGCTACGCTAGCAGTATGCGCGTGTACTACTGGCGTGTACCCTGGCGCTATAGCGGAGGGGTGCCACACAATCATTACTCTAGCCGTGAACTCCTCAGCTACCGTCGGCGGGTGATCTAGGTGGCCAGCTACGTCACCTCTCCTTATCTGGTCCTTGGACACGCCTCTAACGTTGAACCCTATGTTGTCTCCAGGTAGTGCCTTCTCTATTCTCTGGTGATGCATCTCAATGCTTCTAACGTCGCCGACTACGCCCGGAGGCATGAACACTACTCTATCGCCAACCTTCAGGACGCCAGTCTCAACCCTGCCTACAGGCACTGTACCTACTCCGGAGATCACGAAGACCTCGGATATTGGAATTCTTAGAGGCTTGTCTACCGGCTTCGGAGGCTCCTTGACGCTGTCCAGCGCCTCTAGCAGTGTCCTAGCTCCGTTTACACCGTACTTCTTCTTTATCTCCTGGATCTTCTTCTCGTTCCACCAAGGCATGTTGGGGCTCGGCTCGACTAGGTTGTCGCCGACCCAGCCAGATACTGGCACTACCCAAACATGGTCAAGCTTGTATCCAACCGCCTTGAGGAACTTCACCAGTATTGATAGAACTTCCTCAAACCTCTTCTCGGAGTACGGAGGCTCGGTAATGTCCATCTTTGTGATAGCTATTATCATCTGGTCGATACCCATTGTCTTAGCCAGCAGTATGTGCTCCCTTGTCTGGCCCTCAGGGCTCATACCAGCCTCGAACTCACCCTTCTTAGCAGACACAGCAAGGATAGCTACGTCCGCTTGGCTAGCTCCGGTTATCATGTTCTTAACGAAGTCTCTGTGGCCCGGCGCGTCGATAATTGTGTAGTAGTACTTCTTCGTCTCGAACTTTCTGTAGGCTAGAGTTATAGTTACGCCGCGCTCACGCTCCTCCTTCAGCCTATCTAGTAGCCAAGCGAACTTCTCAGTCTCCTTACCAGTCTTCTTAGCTAGCTCCAGCACCTCTTTCCACGTCTTTTCATCGACAGCCCCTATCTTAACTAGGAAGTGGCCCATCATAGTGCTCTTTCCGTGGTCTACGTGGCCAATGACTACCACGTTTAGGTGTGGCTTCGTGCTCATAGGCGCATACCCCCTACTTACACCATTATTCGCGATTCTCGATTACCGAGGCC
>JAADCV010000103.1 GCA_013154235.1 Thermoproteota archaeon
ACTACCTAGCAAAGAAGGGCATACTAGCAGTCAGAAGAGTCAAGAGAAGCGACATGGAGAAACTAGAGAAAGCAACAGGAGGAAGAATAGTGACTAGCATAAGAGACTTGACGGAGAAGGACCTAGGGCACTGCGAGCTCGTTGAGGAGAGAAGGGTAGGTAACGATAAGATGGTGTTCGTTGAGCGCTGTAAGAATCCGAAGGCTGCAACCATACTGCTGAGAGGAGCTAACGATATGCTGCTAGACGAGGTCGAGAGAAGCCTTAACGATGCACTACATGCTGTCAGAAACATACTGAGGGAGCCCAAGATCGTGCCTGGAGGCGGAGCCATAGAGGTAGAGATAGCAATGAGAATAAGGAAGTATGCCGAGACCATAGGAGGTAGAGAGCAGCTCGCAATCCTAGCATTCGCTGACGCCCTAGAGGAGATACCCGCAATACTTGCGCAGACCGCGGGCATGGACACGCTACAGACAATAATGGATCTGAGGAAGCTACATGCTGAAGGTAAAGTAGCGGCTGGAGTAGACGTTATCAACGGAAAGATCTCTGAGGACATGTTCTCGATAAATGTCGTTGAGCCAGCAATCGTCAAGAAGCAGGTGATAAAGAGCGCTACTGAGGCTGCGACAACCATACTGAAGATCGATGACGTAATAGCGGCTGCGCCAAAGAGAGAGGAGGAAGAGAAGAAGGGCAAGAAGAAGGAGGAAGAGGAGGAAGAGAAGACTACTGAGTTCTAGCGCTCTCTCTACGCGACCGTTTTTACACCTCTAGAGGATTATATCAAAAGTTTTTAGTTTTAGCGTAGCGAAAGCGCGTCTGGTGCGCTTCATGAGCAGCTCTAAGAGGATCGTTACTACCGTTGACGATATTGTCATTGGGCCAAAGAGGCTCACTAAGTACGAGCGTGCTCGCATAATAGCTGCTAGGGCTCTGCAGCTAGCTCTAGGAGCTTATCCCTTGATAGACATTTCTGAGCTTAGCACAAGAGATCCTGTGATTATTGCTGAGCGAGAGCTAGAGGAGGGCGTGCTACCTATTCTTATAAGGCGCGAGAAGCCCAACGGCGAGTACCAGCTTATTCCCGTAAAGGTTCTTGTTGAGCATGAAAAACCTCTAAGAGATTCTCGTAGGGAATTAGTCAAGAAGCTTTTCCGCCTAGAGAGCTAGTACATGTAGGGATCGGGGCTCTTCGTGGACCTACCGCAGCGATTCACATTAGTAATAGCTGAGAAGCCTAGAGCCGCTGAGAAGATTGCTCATGCTATTGCTGCTAGAGGGTTCTGCAGACGCATAAGGATCTCTGGCGTCCCCATATGGATTGTATGCAAGAGCTCTGTAAGTTCACTATCACCACCTGTAGTAGTAGCGTCAGCTGCTGGCCATCTCTTTTCCCTGTACACTGATGAACGAGGATATCCGGTGTTCTCTTGTCGCTGGGTTCCACGCTATATTGCAGAGCCCAGTGCTAGACACACAAGGAGGTTTCTTTCCGTACTTAAACGTATTTGCCCTCGCGCGCTTCTGTACGTAAACGCATGCGACTACGATATCGAGGGCTCGCTAATAGGCTACCTCATCATAAAGTTCCTAGGTGACGAACGACGAGCAAAGAGAGCGAAGTTCTCGAGCCTAACGGCAACCGAAATAAGGAGCTCCTTCGCTAAGCTCGAGCCACTAGACCGAGAAATGGCTGAGGCAGGAGAATGCAGACACATACTGGACTGGTTATGGGGGATAAACGTATCTAGAGCATTAATGGATGTATTTAGATCATCGTTCCGCAAGCGACAAGTCCTTAGCGCTGGCCGCGTCCAGAGTCCTACGCTAATTCACGCTGTGGAGATAGATCTCGAACGAAAGCTCTTTATTCCAATACCAAAGCTCTATCCCTACGTGCGAGTTAGGATAGGGACTTCTCTATATACATTAGAGCTTGACGACGAGCCCTTCTCCTCTAAAAGAGAAGCCATAGAGTTTGCTAAAAAGGCTAGAGAACAAGGGTACGCGCACGTAATCAACGTTGATAGTAAGGTTGAGAGGATATCGCCTCCGCCACCCTTTAACCTCCCTGACTTGCAGGCTGAAGCCTCTCGACTGCTAAAGCTGAGCCCCTATACCACGCAGAAAATAGCCGAGGATCTATACCTAGATGCGCTAATTAGCTACCCTAGAACGAATAGCCAGCGTCTTCCTCCTACACTAGATAACAAGTCCATAGTAGCTAAACTGTCCCGTTATAGCCCTATCTCGAGCCTAGCTAGAAAGCTCTTGGCAGAAACCCGAGGTGTGCTTAAGCCACACAACGGGCCTAAGACAGATCCAGCTCACCCTGCGATATACCCTACGGGTGAGATACCTACTAAGCCACTTCCGCGAAACCATTCTAGATTGTTCGAGCTCATTATACGCCGATACCTAGCAACATTTTCCAGTGACGCTATCATAAAGCTAGTCACAGCAAGGATCGAAGTAGCGGGTAAAAGGTTTAAGTTAAGTGGGGTAAGAATCGTGCGCAAAGGATGGTATGAATACTATCCGTATCACTGCCCGCAGGAGAAAATAATCCCCGCGTTGAAACCCGGCGACAAACTATCAATAGCCACCGTTTCAATAAGGGTTCGCTATACAAAGCCTCCCCACAGAATAACTAGGCTAGGTCTAGTTAAATGGATGGAGGAGCAGGATATAGGTACAGAGAGTACACGAGCTGAAATAGTTGAGACCTTGTATAGACGAGGATACATAGTCTCTAGAAGAGGCTGCGCAGAGGTAACAGATCTAGGGATAGCTGTTGCAATGGTCCTAAAGAAATTCGTTCCTGACTTAACAAGTGTTGAGCTAACTAGAAGATTTGAAAGAATGCTAAGAGCCATTCAATCTAGGCAAACGCGATGCTCGAAAATCGTAGAAGAAGCAAAGAACATCCTTACGCGCTATCTAGCGCAGTTCCTTAAGAACGGCGATAGTGTAGCAAGGGAGTTCCGGATGTATCTAGAGCTGAACGATAACGAACCCACATGTAGTATTTGCAAAAGACTAGTCTATCGTGACTCTCTATGCATATTTCACTACGAGGCGAGTAGGAGGCTCAACGAAGCTTACAAACTTTGGTTCGAGGCAGGGTTTAGCTTTGATCAATATATCCAGAAGCTCCTTAAGCTCTCATCGACTGGAAGGTTTGTTAAAGAGGTTGCAGTGTATATCGCTCGCAAGGGTAAGAGAAGCTTGCTATCCGATGCAGGGAGATAGCCCAAATATCTTTACAACAGCATCGTGCACTTGCAGCACTACTCCAACGATATCGCTTCTAGGTAAGCCACGTAGACACTCGTAGACTTGCTGAGCAACATCCTTGTTAAGTACATGCACCGACCTTACTCGACAGCCTACGGATTTCATAACCGCAATGTCCTCAGGATCTATGATGGGGTCGTTATCTCCCTTGGTCACATAGAGTTTTTGGCCGTTACTACAGTCTATAATTGCAACGACTCGATGTATAACGTACTCACCAACATCGTTTACATATACAATAACTTGACCAAGCTTAGGTCTCTCGTCTAAGGGATTAATTATGACTATGTCGCCCGTGTGCAGCAGTGGCTCCATGCTTATGCCCTTGACTACCGCAACTATGGGCTTATGAAAGATGTACCCGCTAATGTTAATGAGTAGAAGCGCTATGACAAGTGCAATTACAACGCCATCCACAACCTTGTACAGGAGCTCCTTACGCAAAAACTTCACTCCTCGGAAGATAGTATCTCGTCTATGGACAGCTCTATTACTTTACCCTCTCTCTTAGGCGCCTCGCCTCCACCCAAACTAACCTTACCTCTAGCACCCTCGACCTCCACTCCTTCAGCACCTACTTTTAGCTTCGACACTACTCCTCTCCATTTGTATCCACACGAGGGGCACTCAAAGATCCCCATAACAGTTACGGTTATGCGCCCCTTCTTATCGGGAAGCGGCGCCGTTAGCTGCCACGTTTTCTTCGGCGACTCAACCACGGTACCGCACTTGGGGCACTGGAAGCGCTTCTTCGCCAAGAGCTCTACACCTAGATAACACTTCGCAGCGTGAGCTATATTTCTCTTAGTAACGCAATATACTGGCGGTGGGTCACATGGTAGAGAATCCGTTTCTAATAAGGTCCGTTGATGCGCTACAGGTTCTGGACTCCAGAGGCGATCCAACGGTTGAGGTTATCGTCGTTACTGCAGGAGGCGGCATTGGAAGGGCAATAGCTCCAGCTGGAGCCTCTAAGGGTAAGTATGAAGCTGTAGAGCTCAGAGATAACGATCCTAAGAAGTACTGCGGTAGGAGCGTTCTCAAGGCTGTCGAGAACGTGAGGCACTTCCTAGGACCAGCTATACAGGGCTTAGATTCTAGGAAGCAGAGGGAGATAGATAGAACTCTCAGGGAAGTTGATGGAACTAAGAACAAGTCTAAGATGGGAGCAAACGCAATGATAGCTACTAGTCTAGCAGTAGCTAAGGCGGCAGCAGAGACAGCAAAGCTACCACTATTCCTGTACCTAGGGGGTGCAAAGAGTAGAACCCTTCCAATACCAATGCTTAACATAATAAATGGTGGCGCGCATGCAGGAAACGAGCTTGCTGTGCAAGAGTTTCTGATAGTGCCTCACAATTTCGATAGCTTCTCCGAAGCGCTTCGCGCTGCTGTAGAGACGTACAAGAACCTAAAGAAGTACCTTAAGGAAAAGTATGGCGCTCAAGCAATAAACGTTGGTGATGAAGGAGGCTTCGCCCCACCAATGAAGATGACGGCCGAAGCGATCGAGGCACTGATACAGGCTATAAAGATGGCTGGCTACGAGCCAGGAGAGGACATCGCTATCGCCCTCGACGCTGCAGCTAGCCACTTCTATGACGAGGAGAAGAATGTCTATAGAATAGATGGTAGGGAGCTCACTCCTGAGGCACTACGCAAGTACTGGCTAGAGCTAATCGAGAGGTATCCCATAGTAAGCATCGAGGATCCGTTCCACGAGGAAGCGTTCCAAGACTTCGCGCTTCTAACCAAGGAGCTACGCGGCAGAGTTCTAGTAATAGGAGATGACATAGTTGTTACCAACGTCGAGAGGCTTAGGAAAGCCCTAGAGATGGAGGCTCTTACGGGCGTGATAGTGAAGCCCAATCAGATAGGCACTCTAAGCGAGACTCTCGATTTCGTAGACGAAGCTAAGTCGAGAGGCATATACACCGTAATAAGCCACAGGAGCGGAGAAACCGAAGATACCACAATAGCACACCTAGCTGTAGCTGTAAGCAGCCAGTTCATAAAGACGGGAGCACCGGCTAGAGGCGAGCGCACCGCCAAGTACAACGAACTTCTCAGAATAGAGCACAGGCTAGGCGATGATGCGCTATACATGGGAACACTGGTGAAGCTCGGCAACGTGAAGTAAAATCAGACACGGGTTCACACATCATCTTTTCAGCAGCGCCTCGGCGTCATCACCAGCACACAGTTTTTGAACCCAGTTAAAAAGCTAATTTACGAACTTCAGCGCGGCGGTGAGAAACTTGGTAACTAACTTGCCAGCCGAAGCTAAGGCGAAGTTCGTCAAGTACATGGAGGCTAAAACGCCAGAGGAGAAGCTTCGAGCCTTACAAGAGTTCCTTTCATCGGTACCTAAGCACAAGGGTACGGAAAACCTACTGCGTTGGGCTCGAAAGAGGCTAGCTGAACTTCGAGAAGAGGTTGAGGAGCGTCGAAGGAAGAGGACCGGGGGCGGAGGAGTATCGTTTTTCGTGGAAAAGACTGGTGCCGCTCAGATAGTGATGCTGGGGTTCACTAATGTTGGTAAGAGCGCTCTCTTACGAGCTCTAACTGGTGCTCGAGCAGAGGTAGCTGATTATCCTTACACGACTAGGCGGCCTATCCCCGGAGCTCTAAAGTTCGAAGACATAGAGTTCCAGATAGTTGAGGCTCCAGCCATAATACCTAGCGGGGGTGGCTGGAACGGACGAGTCATTGGCTTAGCTAAGAACGCTGATGGTCTAATGCTAGTTATCGATGCGTCAAGAGATCCCATTAAGCAGTTCGAGGAACTACATAAGTTCTTGAAAGAGCACGGCATCCACATAGTGAAGCCCCGAGGATACGCCGTTATAGAGAAGGGCCGCGGCGTCCAAGGTATTCAGATAAGACTCTACGGGAGGCTGAAGTGCACTGTAAACGATGTTAAGAGGCTCTTAGAGAGCTATCGAATATACAACGCAGTAGTTAAGATTTATGGAGAGGTTGATCTGGATCTCATAGAAGAGGCTATATTCGAAACAATAACCTATAAGCCCTCCATAGTGATAGTCAACAAGATCGATCTCGTTGGAAAGGAGGCCCTTGCTGAGCTACGGAGAGCTGTCCCTTCATCAATACCTATCATACCGGCTGCGGCAGCGCGAGGACTAGTAGATAAGAAGCTCATAGGTAGAACCATCTTTGATACTCTAGAACTAATAAGAGTGTACACAAAGCCCCCTCTAGGGAAACCCTCTGAGAAGCCGCTTGTTCTAAAGCGTGGCTCCACGATACTCGATGTCGCTAAGGCTGTTCACAGCGAGCTGTATGAGAGGTTCGCTTACGCACGTATATGGGGTCCGTCCGCTAAGTACCCAGGTCAGAGAGTCGGCCTTGATCACGTTGTCGAGGACGGCGATATTGTCGAGATAAACACGCGCAAGAAGTGACAGCTTTTACCTTATATACATCTGCTGCGCAAGTCAGAACCGTGAAACTATGGCTAGAGCTATTAAGTTGGTGCTCGTAACAGCAAAGCATCTACCTCAACATAGGTACTTCGAGAAGTTGGCAAAAGAGCTCTCCTCCAAGCTAGGAGTAGATCTAGAGATTAGGGAAGAGGATTACGAGTTTCTATCGAACTATGGACAGAAAGACGAGTTTGGAATGGCTTGGGCGCCACAGCTATTCGTTGTACTAGAGGATGGGTCCGTAAAGATTGTGCTATCACAGCTACCTATCGATGCAACGACTCTGAAGATAGACTTAGAGAAAGCTAAAGCTGAAGCGCTGGAGAACCTTAAGAAGCTAGGAGTGTCAATAGCAGAGTAGCCCGAGATACGTGATGCGTGCCTCTATTCTTCGCCACCACTAGTTATCTCTTTTGCTAGCTCTTCTACAGAGCTCTTGACTACATCGTCTACGTATGGGGCTACGAGAAACACCTTGGTGTCTCTAAGGTTTCCATCTTCTGTCCATTCATTCTCATAGCTTATAACGTACACAGGTATTGTGAACGTAGCCATGTTACCCGTTCTCCTTAGATTAAACTTGCTATAACTCTCAAACTGCTGAGGAGTTATAGGTAGCTTCACACTAATGTCGTGATTATGCCGCATTACGACGAGATCTGATTTCGTCGGTTCCCACATCTCTAGAACCTTCCGCACAACATCCTTAAGCACTACCGATAGATCACCCTCGACAATCACAGTTTCAACGATATTACCATTCTCGGATCTTATTATCAGGATCCTCATATCATAGCACCACAGGCATCCAAGGAAATATACGTTTTTGATTGGCGTTAAAAACTATGTCGATCCATCGCTCAGGGTATGACTATCGCTAAGACTATCAGAGCTACTCCCGTTAGTGCAAGCATTGCTACAAACTTCCGCACAGGCATGTAAGCTATCGCCTTAATCGCTCTATACAGAGCCATCCCTCCATACACAGCTCCAAGGAATAGCAGTATTGCTATGCCTACCCACGCTAGCACCGGAGATATACCGTGGAGGGAGGCGAGACTACCCCTTATCCAGTTGATGAATCCCTCGACAACCTCCAGCCCCATGATCAACCCCGCGAAACAGACTATAGGTGGTGATTACGATATAAACACGGAGAGGTATGATGAAGGTTAAAAGCGCTGAGAGGTGATGACGAGCCTGCCACTGATGCTTCCTACGCTGCAACACGTAGCTGGCAATTGATCACGTACCATCCCTACATCAGCTTGTGGCTTCCAACTATCTCCTCCCAAGTGATGTTGAACGGAGTGAACAGCTGCTCAAGCACTGACTTCATAGTATCTATGTACTTCTGAGGATCTATCTCAACGATCTTAGCGAGCTGTATGGGCTTAACTCCATCCTTACTCTTAACCTTGACGAACACTATTATGTCCCCTGGCATAACTTCGATTCCATAGTGTTTCAGCTGAAGCGCTGCCTTAACGTGCTGGGGCGTGTTTCTCTTGTACTCAGATAGAGGCTTCGTAAGTCCTACTTTGAACGCTACCTCATCTAGAGTAAGTATCTTGTACCTCAGCCTTAGGTACGCATCCGTTAGCTTGCCGCGAATCACCTCAATTACTCTAAAAGCGTCCTCTGGATCCTGTATTGATGCTATCTCGCTCACTATCTCTATAAACAGTCTCTTTATGAAGTCAGGGGTATTCCTCTTCTTACCAACCATACCCTTAATAACTACAGATCCCTCCTGAGTAACCCCAATGTAGTTCTTCTTTAGCGCAAACGCAACGAATTTGTATATCTTATCGACCTCGAGCTCTAACCCAAAGTTCTCTAGCACCCAGCTCCTAAGCTCCTCTAGTGCCTCCTCCTTAGGGTTCCATATGAATAGAGAGTCAGTATCGCCGTAGAGTACTCTTAGCCCTAGCTCCTCTGCCTTCTTGATGCTCGACATAATGGTTCTCCTACCTAGCGCGGTTACGCTCTCTGAAACCGAGGGAGCATATAGCGGAAACGTTTCAGCTCCGAATACACCATAGGAAGCATTAATGTATACTTTCATAGCTCTCTGTACAACATCGTACCAGCTCCTCACGATATCGGGTAGCGATTTATCCTTAGCCTTCTTCTTGTATATCCTAACTCTGAAATCTCTAAGCAGCCCGACTAGCTGCGCCGTTATACCTGGTCTATCCATACAGACCTTGTGTATAGCTCTGCCTTTCTCATCAACAATATCGACGAGCTTGCTGCACGTACCCTCCGGAGGGTCGACAGTCTCATAACTAAGGTTCCACCTCATTATTATCGATGGGTATAGCGAAGCGAAGTCGAGTACAACAACATTGAAGAATACTCCCTGCGGAGGGTCTATCACTATCGCGCCAGCGTACTTCTTACCTTTTATTGTAGCTTCAGTAACTCTTCTACCCTTTAGCTTGAGTATGTCCTCGCTTCTAGGAATTAGAGCACCTCTGCGCCTATGCTCCCAGTAAAACATATTCTTTATCCACACGGAGACCGTTGTCCTAACAACATCCTCTAGTCCAAGCTTGCTTATCCTCATGAGCAGTATCATGAGCTTCCATACTAGTTCGTTGGAAAACGTTGTTAGTTCGAGCGTTAGCTTAGCATCGGTAAAGTTGTACTTGGATAACATTGCTAGATCTAGCTTGCTTATCTCCTCATCTAGAACAACCTTGCCTACGCCTAGAAGCGCGTTTGCTATACTGTCTAGCGTAAACTCCTTGTAGCTTCCGTCAAACGCATAGGCCTGTATAGCTCTATTCGCAAAGAACTTGTAGAGATCTATATGTAGCCCTGCATAGAGCTTCGCTTGGTACTCCTTCTTATTTCCCTTAACCAGAGTCTTTATTCTTATGGGTATGTGCGTCTGGTCTATCCCTAGCTTCTGAGCTCGCCTATGTATATACCTCAGATCGAAGTTATCGCCGTTAAACGTTAGGAGCACCGGATAGTTGCGGAGAATAGAAAATAGCTCTAGTATTAGCCCAGCTTCATCCTCAAAGAGCTCTATATCTATATCCCTAGGCATCTCCTTGAGCTTTGTCAAAGTTAGGTTCTCCCTAAATAGAACCAGGACCTTTCCGAGACCATCATTTGCAGCTAGAGCTATGCTTATGATAGGATACTCAGCGAGGTCAGGAGAGGGAACCCTTCCAGCGAACGGCGTAAACACCTCAATGTCTATCGCAACACGCTTAGGACTGAACCACCTCGTCTCGAATAGCTCTACCAGCTGCTTAGCTAGCTCCAGCGCTTCCTCACCCTTTGCGCTAATGATCTTCTTTATCTCATCTATCGATGGAACCTTCTCGGGACCTATCCTCTCGATGCTGCTTCCCTTGATGCTATACTCAGCTCCTGGGACAAGCTGCCTATCATAGATGTAGTTGACGTGGTACCTTATATTAGCTTCCCACGCTATTGGGACTTTATTTCTAAGGCTTCTAACTGCTAGGGGATCTTTCGTTACTATCTTCGTAAAGAACCTCTTTACACCATAGAGAAGATCATATCGCTCAACAACTTCGACACCCTCGAACGATGGGTGATTCACTATATCACTGATCCTACTCACTTTATCTGCTGGAAGATCTGTGAGAAAGTAAGGTTTATGACCTGTCTTATCGTACCAGTACAACAGTTCTTGATCTTTCTCCGAGTATAGAACGAGCACTGCTTTGTTCCTTTCACCATCGTACTCAACGTCCAGAAGAAATGCTCTATCTACAGATCCAACCTCCTTCCTATCCTTAACGACTTTCACGATCCTCGGCGACGCTATATCGATTCCGGGTCTAATCCTAACCTCGACCTCCAGATCCTCATCGAAAGAGAGTTTCTCGATACGTTCTTCACGTACCTCATCATTCGCTCGACTTACAGCGGATTTAGCTTGAGTACTATGTTTCCATACCTCGCTCAAGCTTGCATCGTTCTCTACCGCTACGCTAGTCTTTGGCTTACGGGTCTCTAGGAGATTTCTTATTTGTGCACCCTTTTCTTTAAATGAACCTAGGTCGCCTATGTTAGGAGCTAGTTTTACGCTGGAAGCCTTAGGCTCTTGCTTGCGCTCAGTGGGTCGCTCTGCGCGGAGAGATCTACTTGGCGACGCTTTCCTACTCGTCTTAATGTATTCAAGTAGCGACCTATTCTTACCCACGCTAGGATCCCCTACCTACTAGGTTACACTGCGTTACCAGTTCAAAAATTGGCTACCATAGAAGCAATTGACCTAGAACCCTCTCTCGTACTCTTTCTTCTTCTTATCGTACCTATCCCTATTCATAATTGGCTTAGCTGGCACCCCTGCTACAACAGTATCGGGAGGCACATCCTTTACTACTACAGCTCCAGCAGCAACAACAGCGTTCCTACCTATCCTTACACCAGCAACTATTGTTGCGTTAGCACCAATTACCGCGCCGTCCTCTATCACGGTATCGATAAGCCTGCTGCTGGGAGGATACCTATCGTTTGTAAATACAACTCTTGGAGCTATGAAAACATTGTTTCCTATTTTCACTCTAGGAGGAATATATACACAGCTCTGAATACTACAGTTGCTACCTATCTCAACACCTCCATCTATGACAGTTCTGGTGCCCACAACAGTTCCTCTACCTATTCGGCAACGTTCTCTAATCATTACGTAGTGCCCGAACTCAACTTCATCACCAATCTCTGTACCCTCATAGATAATGCAGCCCCTCCGCACCACAACCTTGTTTCCAACTCGGCACCCCTCGCTAACCGAGTCCATAAGAGAATCAAAGTTCCCTAATCGTCGGCCTACAAGCGCAAGCAACTTCCTTCTAGTCGGATACCCCAGGACGACAGCTGAATCTATAAAGCATCGCTCACCAATCCTCGTAGGTCCTAAGATTACCGCGTCTCTAGACACTATAGACCCAGTGCCAATCCTCACCCTCGAACCTACGAACCCCACTTCGCTCCGCCCACAACCCCCTAGCAACCCTCAATAATATCTCTCAGTGGCTAACCCTGCCTCACCAATCCCTAAAGCCATACTAGTTTTTACCCCTAGCCCCTCACCACCTCTTGAGGAAATAGCTTGGGTGGGGATGCAGCATGAAGAAATACGTGTATCAATTCGAGGAAGCTGATCCCCAGAACAAGAGGCTATTCGGTGGTAAGGGCTCTAGCCTCGTCCTAATGACCAAGCTAGGGCTTCCAGTACCCCCTGGATTCATCATAACTACTGACGCGTGCGTCGACTTCTATGCCCCGAGAAGAGACGAGATAGATAAGCTGGAGGCCGAGCTCTCAAAGAACCCGCCTCCAGAGATACGAGACGAGATCATAAAGAAGCTCTGGGACATAATCAACTCGCTCGACCTACCGCTCGGTCTATGGGATGAAGTAGTAGAGAACATGAAGCTCCTAGAGAAGAAAACTGGCAAGGGTTTTGGCAATCCCGAGAACCCACTGCTGGTATCTGTTAGAAGCGGTGCGCCAGTATCAATGCCCGGAATGATGGATACCGTGCTGAATCTGGGACTCAACGACGAAGTTGTTAAGGGACTAGCTAAACTAGCTAACAACGACTGGTTTGCATACGATGCATACAGAAGATTCCTCAACATGTTTGGCAGAATAGTGCTTAGCATAGATGACAAGTACTTCCAGCAGGTATTCGAGGAGTTCGAGAAGAAGTTCATAGCCGAGGCGGAAGAGAAGTACAAGGATGAGCTCGAGGAGCTGAAGAGGAAGTTCCCGAAGTTTACACTTAGACTAGATGCGCAGCCTCCTAGAGAGGTCGCTCCAAAGATATGGAGCCTATCAGTTGAGTACCTAAAGCAGGTAGTCGAGGAATTCAAGAAGGTCATAAAGGAGCATTGGGGAGAGTTCCCGCAAGATCCCTGGGAGCAGCTCAAGCTTGCAATAAAGGCAGTATTCAGATCCTGGATGAATCCTAGAGCAATATTCTACAGAATAATGAATAAGATAACCCCCGACATAGCTCACTGTACAGCTGTTAACGTAGTAACAATGGTCTTCGGAAACATGGGTTGGGATAGCGGTACCGGCGTAGCGTTCAGCCGCGACCCTGCTACCGGAGAGAACAAGCTCTACGGCGAGTTCCTACCCAACGCTCAGGGAGAGGATGTTGTTGCTGGAATAAGAACGCCAATGTCTATCGACGAATTCAAGAAGATGTTCCCAGACCTATACGAGCAGCTAGAGAAAGCTGCCAAGCTACTGGAGAAGGTTCAGAAGGACGTGCAGGATATCGAGTTCACCGTTGAGCGCCGTAAGCTATACTTCCTACAGACGAGAAACGCTAAGATGACCCCGCTAGCGAGAGTCAAGACCGCTGTCGACATGGCTAAAGAGGGTATACTCACGAAGGAAGAGGCTATTCTCAAGGTTAAGCCGGAGCACGTTGTTCAGCTGCTATACCCAAGGATTGATCCAAAGGCTAAAGCTGTTCCAGTAGCCAAGGGACTGCCTGCATCTCCTGGAGCTGTATCAGGGCAAGTGGTATTCCATCCAGATGACGCTGTTAAGTGGGCCAAAGAGGGCAAGAAGGTGATACTTGTAAGAACTGAGACCAAGCCCGATGATGTACACGGGTTCTATGCTGCCGTCGGTATTCTCACTAGCAGAGGGGGAATGACGAGCCACGCAGCTGTCGTAGCTAGAGCAATTGGTAAACCTGCAGTTGTAGGTGCAGAGGCCATCGAGGTACATGAAGACGAGAAGTACTTCAAGATTGGAGATAAGATAGTCAGAGAGGGAGACTGGATAACTATTGACGGCAATACAGGTAATGTGTACCTAGGTATCGTACCTACAATAGAAGCCGGTCTAACGCCAGAACTCAACGAGCTGCTATCTTGGGCAGATGAGTTCAGAAAGCTTGGCGTTAGAGCAAATGCTGATGTACCCACAGATGCAGAGATAGCACTGAAGTTCGGTGCCGAAGGAATAGGACTTCTAAGAATAGAGAGGATGTTTAGGAAGCCTGAGAGGCTCGAAGTACTGAGGAATGTAATCCTCGCAGAGAGCACTGACGAGAGAGTCAAGCACCTTGAGAAGCTCGTCGAGATGATAAAGGGCGACTTCAAGGAGATCTTCAGGATAATGGATGGAAAGCCCGTTATAGTGAGGCTGATAGATCCACCGCTACACGAGTTCCTACCAAGTCCCGAGGAAGTACTTCAAGAGATCTATGAGCTTAAGATGAAGGGTGCGTCAAAAGAGGAGATAGAGAAGAAGGAGTGGCTATACCGTAGAGTCAAAGCTCTACAGGAAGCAAACCCGATGCTTGGTCATAGGGGAGTGAGAGTAGGAATAACGCATCCAGAGATATACAAGTACCTATCAATGGCAATACTCGAGGCTGCCGCCGAGCTAGTTAAGGAGGGTAAGAACCCCATAGTGGAGATAATGATACCGCAAGTTGCAGACGTTAACGAGATAGTGTTCGTAAAGAGGAATGCGCTTCTGCCAGCCATAGAAGAGGTTGAGAAGAAGCACGGAGTGAAGCTAAATGTAAAGATAGGGACCATGGTAGAGACCGTGCGAGCGTGCCTAACGATGAACAAGATTGCTAGAGAGGTCGAGTTCATAAGCTTTGGAACCAATGACCTAACTCAAGCAACGTTCAGCTTCAGCAGAGATGACGCTGAGAACAAGTTCCTGCCAAAATACTTAGAGGAGAAGATACTGGCCTTCAACCCGTTCCAGACGCTCGATGTAGAGGGCGTAGGGAAACTCATCGAGATCGCGGTAAGAGAGGCGAGGCAGGCTAACCCCAAGATAGAGATAGGAATATGCGGTGAGCATGGTGGAGACCCAGCATCTATAGAGTTCCTGCATCGCGTAGGCCTAGACTATGTAAGCGCATCACCATTCAGAGTGCCAGTCGCGAGGCTCGCTGCAGCTCAAGCAGCGATTAAGTACGGTAAGAAGTGAAGATACGTTACCTAGTTTTTACATTAATCAATCACTTCCATGATACGCCCCCTTAGATCAAAGAACGTTGCCTCAGTTATCCTAAACCTTATTTTCTTACCCACAATGTCCTTGGTCCCCCTCAAGACAACAGACCTGTAATCACTTAGTCTAGCAGTGACGGTCCTTCTATCAGGATCGTATTCAACAGCATATCCTTCGCTAACAGCATTAATGAACTCAAGGTTCTTACTTAGCGCATGAAGTTCGTAGATACTCTCTAGATACGATGATCTAGCTTTCTTAATGGGCTCAGGAACCTGAGGCATAGAGTACGCTTTTGTAAGCGGTCGCGGAGAGTATCTAGCGATATGGACCCTATCTATATCCATCTCTATTATTAACTTAGCGCTCTCTAGAAACTCGCTTTCACGCTCTGTCGGAAATCCAACTATTATATCCGTTGCAATATGTACATTCTCGATTTTTCTTCGAAACTCCTTAACTATCTCTCTAAAGAGCTCCGCACTATGCTTTCTATTCATAAGGTTTAGAATTCTATCACAGCCGCTCTGGATAGGTATGTGTAGGTGCTTGTAGACCCGCGGATCCTTCAGCGCATCGATAACTCTATCTATGATTTGCGCCAAATGACGAGGATTCATCTGACCTAGCCTCAGCCTAAAGTCCTCATCTATCTCAAGTATCCGCTCTAGCAGCTCCGGCAATGCATAGGTACCGTAAAGGTCTACTCCGTATACTGCTAGATCCTGTGCTGTAAGCTCGATCTCTACAGCACCATCTCTCAGAGCCTTCTTTATAGCCTCAACAACCTTATCTATGGGAGCAGATTTAAGGTAGGGCCTAGCCCTCTTAACGATGCAGAAGGAGCATTCGTCGAGGCATCCGTCAGAAACCGCTATTGTCGCTACGGAACCTCTAACTACTCGAGGAACTCTGTCAAAGACCTTCGTGTCTCGATGCGCAACCTTCTTCAACCCCTTGACAACACCAACAATGTCCGATACTGCACTCGGCGTGAGTAGGCTCGCATCTTTACAGTAGCGAAGTGCTTCAGCAGGCAGTGCACTAGCTAGGCACCCAGCAACTACAACTCTCTTGCCCGCCTTGCACAAGTCAGATATCCTTCTAACGGATCTAAGCTCACTATCCCTTCTAACAATACATGTAAATACAACTACAGTATCGCACTCTGCAAGGTCATCCGTGATCTCGAACCCTGCTTCCTCAAGAAGCTCGCGCGCGTACATCGCATCGCTGCGATTGAGCGCACATCCGAATACCTCTATGCACACCTTCATACTGAGCGCCGCAAAAACGATGCGCTAATAAGCTTTAGAGCTTAGCGTTTATCGAATGGGTGAAGCAACTGTGAGCAAAGAGCTCGAACTAATTAAGAACTACGACTATCTGCTAGAGAGGCTCTACTCAAGGCTACCAGCTAAGCTAAGCTCTAAAGCGTATGACATACCTGAGCTAGAGATTGAGTACATAGGTGATCACACAGAGATAAGGAACTTTGCACAGGTATGCGACAGGTTGAGGAGAGACCCACGTATAGTCATGAGGTACTTCCTGAAGTCCCTAGGAATGCCCGGATCTCTCACTGAGCGGGGGACCTTGATAATATACAACAGGAGGGTTCGAAGGGATACACTACGCGAATTCTACCAGAGATTCCTCAATACGTACGTGAGATGTCAAACCTGTGGAAGCATAGATACAGAGCTTCACCGTCAAGGTAAGGTATGGTACATAAGATGCTTAGCGTGTGGAGCCACGTACACGGTGCAGCCGGTGTAGTTAATGGACAAGTACTACCTCAAGATCCACAGCTCCAACTCGAAGACTATTGTAGCTGTATGCGATGCAGAGCTACTAGGCAAGGAGTTCAGAGAAGGGAACCTAGTTCTAAGAATTGACGAGCCTTTCTACGGAGGAAAACTCGTGGACATAGACGAGGTAGTACAAGCTATAAGCTCAGCAGATATAGTAGTTGTAACGGGGGCTCGCCTAGTTGAGGAGCTCTCGAAAAGGGGCATAGTTCCTTCGAGCTTCGCACTTAAGGTGCAGGGTCAGCCACACATACAGATTGTCAAGGAGGTCGAGCGATATTGAACGCTAGGTTCTGCGTTAAGTGTGGAGCTACGAACAAGCCTCTAGTAGGTTCGCTATGCATCGATTGCTTCCTCGAAATGTATGGGCTCGTTAAGCAGAAGCAGGGCTTAGAGATTTCGATATGCCCACGATGCTACGCCATACGGCTCCACGGTAAGTGGGTGAGACCCAATACCTACGACGAGTTCGTTGAGCTTGTGAGAAGCAGCATCTCTAGCTCGCTAGCGCCCTCAAGACCGGAGGTAAAGATAGACTCTATAAGAATTCCGTCTGTAGACCTATACTCTAATCGAGTTCCAGTAGTGCTGCGAGCCAGAATAGGTGATCACAGCATAGAGAAGCAGTTAGAGCTAAGAGTGCACTGGAAGAAGGCTCTATGCCCCATGTGCTTTAAACGGGCTGCTGGTTCGTACCAAGCAGTTGTTCAGGTGAGGTACGTACACGAGACGCCAGATATAGAGAGGTTTAAGGAGAAGCTTACGGAGGTATTTCCCGATGATATAGTAGAGATAGAGGAGCTCAAGCACGGGTTCGACGTAAAAGTTTCGTCTGATCATGTTGCTCGAAGAATAGCGTTACTGATACAGAGAACTTGGAAAGCTGTACGCATAATAGAGTCGTATGGCGATCAACGACGAAGAAGAGACGGAAGGAGAACAGCAAGGCTCTACATCTCCGTCAGAATCCTAAACGTATCTCCCGGCGATTACGTTGTAATAGATAGGCGCGCCTACGAGGTAGAGAGCGTAACGCGCGACAAGATAGTCCTTAGAGATTCCTCGGGAAGAAGGAGAGTACTCAACATTAAAGAACTTCCCAGAAGAGCCTCGAGGCCCTAGCTAACAAAGATATTTAGGGGGTTAGAACGTTGAAGGTAGAGGTGAGAGCATAGCAAAGAAGAGACGACGTAGAGAGGAAGAATCTTCAAAGGAGCCCGTTCTACCTCAAGAAGGTCAAGTCATATGCGTTGTCGAGGAAGTTATAGGCGCTGACCACGTTAAGGTAAAGTGCCTAGATGGTGTAACACGAGTGTGCAGAATTCCCGGGAAATTCCGTCGCAGAGTGTGGATGTCAGAAGGCGATCTAGTGCTGGTGACACCATGGGATTTCCAACCATCTAAAGGAGATATTGAGCACAGATACACGAAGGAGGAGGTTCGAAAGCTCATCGCTATGAACGTAGTTCCTCAAGAGTTCCTAGAGAGCATTGGTGCGCTATAGCATGGCTAAGAAAGACTTGAAGAAGATCGAGCTAGAGCTTCGAAGAGCTGAGCGTGAGAACCGCATCAAGGATAAGGATCTTTTTGAAGTTGTTGAGGAGGTTTTCGATAGAAGGACAATACTCTCTATACTTGAGCTTAGGAAAAGGGGTTGCCTTAAGACGCTGAAGGGAGTTGTATCTGCAGGTAAGGAAGCGCGAGTATACTGGGGGTTATCGCCTAGCGGAAAGGATTTAGCAGTAAAGATATACTTGACCGTAACAGCCGAGTTCCGCAAGAGCATCTGGAAATACATAAAGGGGGATCCTCGGTACGAATGGATTGGGAAGTTGCCTCGACATAAGCTCATGGCTGTATGGGCCCGCAAGGAGTTCTCGAACCTTAAGAGGCTCCATAAAGCTGGGATCGCTGTTCCGGAACCGATCTGCTACTACGATACAATAATAGTGATGAGCTTCATTGGTGAACGGGGGCAGAGGGCTCCACTGCTCAAGGAAGCTTATGAGGCTGGTTTACTAGACGAGAGCACTGCTAGGCATATACTAGATCGTGTGCTTACGTACATCAAAATAGCCTACATTAGAGCGCGGCTAATACATGCTGACTTAAGCGAGTACAACATAATGGTCTGGAATGGAGAGCCCTATATCATAGATGTTGCCCAGGCTGTTAGAGTGGATCACCCTAATGCTTTAGAGTTTCTGCGGAGGGATATTGTGAACATAATTAGGTTCTTTAGCGAGGATGTCGGAATCGAAACTCCCGATCCCGACAACGTTCTCAAGGAGATATTGGGTGAAGAAGAGAGAGTTAACCCGGAGCACAGAGCTGAGAAAGAGGATGAGCCACATGAGTAGCGGATCCGAGCCCTCCGAGAGCCGTGCTATGTCGAAGCGCTCGGGGAGCGCACCGAAGCACTACTTCA
The DNA here is from genome assembly GCA_013154235.1 of Thermoproteota archaeon. Taxonomy (GTDB): domain Archaea; phylum Thermoproteota; class Thermoprotei_A; order Sulfolobales; family Ignisphaeraceae; genus JAADCV01. The sequence continues at coordinate 18,984 of JAADCV010000103.1, forward strand.
TACCGGGCGTTACAAGGCTCTACGTAAAGGTGCCTCCGGATCGTATAGGGGTATTAATAGGTAGGGAAGGAGAAGTTTTGAAAAACGTTATGGAGAGGACAAAAACTAAGATAACTGTAGACAGCGTTAATTGCTTAGTCGTAATCGAGCCAGCTACACCAGCTACAACGCCTCTCGATCTAATGAAAGCACAAGAGTTCGTGAAAGCCATAGCCTACGGGTTCTCACCCGAACGCGCTATGAGACTCCTAGAGGAGGATCAGATTCTAGTAGTCATAGATTTGAAGCAGTACGTGAAGCCCACAGTCAATCACTTAACAAGGGTTAAGGGAAGGATCATAGGCGAGCATGGTAAAGCTCGCAAGAACTTAGAAGAAATGACTGGCACCTACATATCTGTGTACGACGACTATGTTGCTATAATAGGTGATTACGAATCCGCTTCAGCAGCTAGAGAAGCTATCCTAATGCTGATAGAGGGCCGGCAGCACTCAACCGTCTATAGACATCTGGACAGGATCATGGCTAGGATAAGGAGAGACAAGAGACTTCAATTCTGGTACTAACATCATTTAATTCCTTCTATAGCTAAAGCTTATTAGCTCCACTTAAGGAACACTATCTCGAGAAGATGATGTATGGAGGGCCCGTAGCTCAGCCAGGTAGAGCGGCGGGCTCCAGCGCATAGAGGTCTACGGGTCTATCGACCGAACGGGATGAGAGGGTGCTGGAGCGGAGAGACCCGTAGGTCGGGGGTTCAAATCCCCCCGGGCCCACCACATCATTACTGCTACTGCTTCTAATAAAAGCTGGAATGGATGGTGTTCTTGGGGGAAGGGAGGTGGAGCTAATATCGTATAGAAAGCTAAGAGCAATTATAGCTAGATCCGATATCGTGCTAGAGGTCGTAGATATACGCAATCCTATAGAGACGAGACCTACTTATATAGAAAACATGGTTTCGTCCATGGGCAGAGACTTAATACTTGTTCTAAATAAATGCGACCTCGTACCAGTATGGGTCAGCAAGGGGTGGGCTAGGTACTTTCGATCTCAGGGCATTAAGACCGTGTTCGTTTCCGCAACAAGAGGCTACGGTTCTAAACTTCTTAGGCGTGCTATCCTAGAAATGATTCCCTCTAGGCCAGCAGTACTCTCAGTAGTAGGCTACCCTAAGGTTGGCAAGTCTTCTATAATAAACATGCTTAAAGGGAAAGAGAGCGCCCCCACGAGCCCTATCCCTGGATCTACGGGCTACACAAAGAGAGCGCAGCTGTATAAGGTAGCGAATGGTATCTACCTCATAGACACCCCCGGTCTTGTACTACCTAGAGGAGATAGCGTAGAAGCACTGATTCGTAGACAACCCGTTGAGAGCTTCAAGGATCCCGTACCAGTTGCTGTCAAGTTAATAAGCTACATCTTGAAGCACGTTCCGACAGCGTTTGTAGAGGCTTACGGAATTCGGGAGAAAGACCCAGCTGCAATACTTGAGAAGATAGCTCTGAGAAGAGGATGGATATACAAGTCTACGAAGGAGCCTAATATTGAAGAGGCTGCTAGAGCTGTAATAAGAGATTACCACAAGGGTAAGATACCCTTCTACGTTACTCCTCCTGAATAGGGATCCCCCTAGCTCTAAGGTAATCTAAGCAGTCCTCAACGCTCAGTTTGAGCATTGAGCACAGCTTTCTAATGTATGATGCAGGTACTTGGTTGAAGCGGCTATATATGGAGTATGCTTCCTTATATAGTCTTGTTAATCTATCGCTCTTACTCATAGAGCTAAGCACCGCGTCTTCGAGATCTATTCTAGTCATTCTAGCTTTGAGTATGATCTCGGCTATCTTGTTTACCCTATTTGGCACACCTACCCTAGATCCCCAAAGCTCTATTCTAGCGCTAGGCGCGTTAGACCAGTTAACACGCCTAATTAGGCTTGTAGCATATGGCCTAGGAACCTTATCGTCTATCACTGCACCTATAACAAAAGCATCGTATTCTAGAACCGCACTATCGCTTAGCACTACATCAGAGTATGGATCTAGAACAAGAGTCTTGAGTTCGATATTTCTCTCACACTCGCCATTTACACACCTTATTACCTGCGGTCTATAGCCGAACTCCCTATGCAGCCTCTTCACCAGAACCCTTGGGGGATTTACCAGCAATACATGACGATCTGTTAGATACCTAGATACTGTGTCCATAAGCACAGCAACTTGTTTGTATGCTTCACCGCGCTCTGCCTCTGTGTGGAGTTCCCATAGGCTAAGGTCGAGAACTATGTATGGCGGTACGCGCTCTAGGAACCCAAAGCATTTGTAGAGATCTAGTGGCTTGACCTGCATGCCGGTTTTGCTAAGTTCACTGCTGCTCAAAGCTAAGTAATGAGTGAGTGCATGGCCTCTGGCGTGCTCAATACACAGTGTAACTCCGTAGCTGAACGATATGGGAATGCATCTAACGGAGCTATCTACTCTCGCGAGGATTGCGTTGCCTCTCAGCATCTCGATTAGCAGCGCGTGAAGTGATCCTCCTAAGTACCGTTCTTTGATTCCCTTAACCTTTCTGTACAGCCTCCTCGAAAAAGCGACCACATCTATGCCGTGGAACCTCAAGCATTGCGCAAATAGCTCGTATGCCATCGATTGCCTCCACTCGTACTGCAAAGCATTTTTACAGAATAAAGCTCTATGTCGAAGCTACGATGCTTGAACCTCAGCCTCCTCTACAGTCCCAGCTATTGAGACTGCCTCCGTGCTCTCATCCGCTGGCCTCTCTTCTGCAACAACCTCTATCGCAACTCTATTGTAGTTCTTTAACGCAGCTAGCAGTTTCTCCCCCGCTTCTGTTAGCCTATAGAGCTTGTAGTTTCCTCTCGCATACACCACCTCGACAACTCCTAGAGCCTCAAGCACGTGAAACGAGGCTAGAACCTCGTATCGGGGAAGGCCAGTTATCGCTATAACGTCGCTAGGGGACGCAATCCTATCCTTAAGTGCCTCGAGTATTGACACGAGCTTCTCCCTGGCGCTCTTAACCATCAGATCACCGCTAACCTAGCTACGTAAGTATCGAGCTTTAAAGAGCTGAGGCGTATTCCCTCACTTCATAAGCGTAGCTATCTGTAGGGAGATGCGAGTTACGGACTCTCTACTCTTGCCCCCGCTGAACCTGCGCAGCACTAGGCTTACTGTATCGGTTGAGAGTATAAAGATATCAGGAGACGAAGTAGTTCATCCACGAATCGATGCATCGCAGCTACCAATCGAGATTGTAGACGCGTCTCCCTTTGCAGTGTATGACCAGAAGCGTGGGAGAATAGAGGTAGTATCGCTGAGCATGCGGAGATCTAGGAGCTTTATTAGCGCTGTCGACAATAGCCCCCATTTAACTAGAGTTGGATGTAGATCTATTCTATATCGATCAAACACTGGCTACAGAGCTCTCGTCTGGAGGCGTGGAAGCATTGAGGATATCGATACCAGTATTCCGCAGCACTACATTCTAATTCCTTTGTCTGACGATGCCATTGCCTTCGATGCTATTGAGAGGAAGATTCATCTCCTCAAGGAGCCGAACGTATGTGAGGAGCTTCACAAATGCTCGCGCACGAACCACGCTTACATACGTGGAGCTAGAGCCGTTGCTTGCAGTTCCAATGACTCGCTCCATATAGTTGCTGGAGATGCTGTCTCAGGTACCTATCTCTCAGCTAACGTTGGAGCAGATGATGTGAGCATCGTAGACGCTATGCTCGGCTACAAGAGCTTGTGTGCAATAATTGAGCTCAGTCGAGAACCAGCGTTAGTTTACAAAGATTGCAGAAGCAATGTTCAGCTATGCACGGGTTTAGCGCAGCGGTATAGGCATGCCGGGATTCTCGATTTTGCGGACGGTGTAGCCGTGCTACAGATAGATCGTTCCATCGAACTGTTCGACGTGCAGGAGTGCAAGGTCTTATCGAGGCTAGAGACTTTGCCTTTGCGCGAACCGATTACAGCATCGCTGAATTCGGTGTTAGGGTCGCTTGCGCTATCTGACGGAGCTAAGATTGCTATAGTGCTAGACATATCTCTTAGGGATCCAAGAGTAATCGTGTTGAGGAACGCTGGGTCCTCAGTTAGGAGATTGGCTTTCTATGAGAGTACACTAGTTGTATGCAGCTCCGCGCAGTGCGAAGAGATAAAACTGCACAACCTGGGCACCAGGATCAAGGTGTCTAGATCCGTAATACCCTCGGTGATTGACTGCGTGAGAGTTGGTAGTTCCTTCCTGTGCTTAGCAAGCGATAAGAGAATCGTTGCTCTAGAGGCTGGCCCATGCTCTTTCTCTATCACGCCGCTGGAGGATTCGTCAATCATGCTCTCGACAAACTGCCTAAGGGAACCTTCGAGGGTCGCATATCTATCCTCATCAACTCGGGTACTGCAGAGAACCAGCTCGCTTCTTCTCGATAGCGAGACAATTCGCGTGCTAATCGAGGTATCTCCACGCCACAATACCTTTTCAAGGTCGCTAGAGTGTAAGCCTCTGCTCCAGCTTCTACACGATTCTATTCTTAAGGTGGAGTACCGCTCCGGTACCGACCCTTGCATCTCGTGTGCATCTGCCGAGAGTAGAGAGATAGATCTACGCAACTACGTAACTACGGCGGCTGGAGACGCTTGTATTGATCTAGGGCGTCTACGAGAAGACATATCGTCTCTAGGGGCAAAGCTTCGAGGAGTAGAAGTGGTGAACCTAGATAGAGCGGTCTCTAAGACCGTGAACTCGGATAGAGAATGCGTACCGCTTAGAGACTTCGAAGCCCTTCTACTCGACATAGCCACAGCGACAGGATCCGAGAAAATTGTTGTGCCTCTATGCACCACACCACTATATACATACTCTAGCGGGTCCGAGCTAAGGATTTCTCGAGATGGCTGCCTAGCTAGTATCACGGTACCGGTATCCTGCACCCGCCTCGTACTCGCCTCACTACATCTAGGTACTGCAAGTCCTGTAGAGCTAACGCTCAGCATCGAGAACTCATGCAACGTACCTATACCAGCGCTACTACCCGATGAAGACACTATTGTGATACCACCTAGATCTAGGTCCAGCATTTCCTTGAGTGTGCCAGTGAAACCGTTTAGCGTCGTTACCGTGCTATTGCTAGAGCCAGGGGAGATAAAGGTTCTGCAAGCGCGAGTATCCATGCGCGACTTTCTACAGTTAGCTCACTGCGTCGCTTTAAGAGTACTTAGATCTCTAGGGGGGTATGCTGCGAGAGCTACTGAAGAAACTCAGCCCTCTGCACGGCGCTAAGGTTCAGAGCAGAGATAAGGTAAACATAGTTCGTCTTTCCCGAGGTATGTATCTCGCAACTAGTGGAAGCAAGGCGTACGTTGTAGCGGTCTTCTCAGTGAAACGCGCTAATGCATCGGAGATCCATAGCATGCTGGATCTGGTTAGGCGCGTGCGCAGGTTTATCGCAACTCTCTGCTCGGGAGGCTGCACGGTATGCATCGCTACCGCTGCGTCTAGAGAATCGGAGAGATACATTAAGGAGATAGAGGCTATGATAACTAACAAGACCGTTGAGTACGAGTATGATAGAGCTAACGCGCGGATTAGGCGCGAACTCAAGATCCTCAAGACCATTCACGATAAGCTTGTTTCCGGCTACATACCGCTGAGGATAAGCACTACTATAGCTATCTCGTGCCCCATCAGCTCCGCTGAAGAGGCTGAATCGATCTGTAGAGCTATAGCTGATAGAGCTGACATAGCGTCTAGAATACTTGGGCTAGAGGTAGAGCGTGTCGATGTATCTCTCGAGAGCTTGGTAACCAATTTTCGAGCTCTATACAGCTAGCGAATCCAAGCGCATCACCTTGGATGATAGGGCTCTAGATCTATTTGCGCAGCTCGTCTTGAGCAGGTACTCTTGTAGAAGAAGTGCGCGCTCTGTATATGTAGGAGTAGATACTGTTTCGGGAGCGGAGCTTCACTGGGACTTAGAGTCCTCGCGTAACTTGAACGCGCTTGCTGTTGGCCCTAGCGGAAGCGGGAAAACTGTCTCATTGGCGTGCTTAGCGAATAGGCTTGCTAGAAGGTTCGGGTTCTCGATACTAGCTATCGACATGAAGGGCGAGTACGCAGATCTCTTAGGATCATTCTACAACCTGCGCATCCGCATGGTTAACCCCGTCGTTCAGCGTCTCAATCCCTGCAACACCCCTGAGCAGCTTCTAACAGCTGTAAGGGCTGTGTTCGGCGAGCGAGCTGCTGCCCGCTACAGCTACGTGCTTCGAATTGCGTGCGAGGCTAGCGAACCTCTCGATAAGGTGGCTAGCGAGTACATCGGGTATGAGCCCTTAGCTAGGTTTTCGGAGTGCTTCAGCGGCGAATCGAGCGTATCCATAGGCTCGCTATTCGCAGCTCCTACGGTTCTTTACCTAGGGTCGCTGCTACGCATATGTCCGCGCTGCGTTCCAGCTATGTATACATTCGTGCTGGAATCAGCTATTTCACTCGATAAACCTCGGGAGCTGATACTGATTGTGGATGAAGCGTGGAGCGTAGCTCGCTACCTATCTCCACGAGATCTAAGCGCGTACCTTCGCCTAGCCCGGAGTGCTAATGTAGGGGTGTTCATGGCTACGCAGAGCCTAGACGACGCCCCTGAACCTAGGGTTCTTATCGAGAACTCGTCGCTACTACTACTATTCGCGTCAGATCCAGCGTTCGCAGCTAGGCTCGGTAGCTACGTTAAGGTGCCGCAGGATGTTTTTGAGGAAGTGTATAGAGGTCTTGGAGTTGGAGAGTGCATAGCTAAAATACCGGGGGTCGGCGGGTACAGGATATGCTATGTAGATCCGTCACCTATTCGCTAGAGCACTTACTTCTCGTAGCCTAGCTCCTCCAGTAGGTCTCTAGGTACTATGAGCCTAGCTCCGCGGCTAGCCTCGTGCCTCTTCTTAAGCTTTCTCTCCCGCTGCTTACGCTTCCACTTGTACTTCACCGTGCCGCGCAGGCCTCTCGACTTAAGTAGTCCGCGCATCTTTCTACCGGCTGCGGTCTTTCCTCTAAACACCCTTCCTCTATGCTGCTTCTCGCAGATCCAGTTCCTTTCGGGATCGCTCTTTACTGCCGGGTGGTGTGGATCAACCAGTATAACCTCGTAGTACTTGTAGAGGCCATCCTCACCAACGTAGTAGCTACCAAGAACCTCAAGATTCCTATACTTCCTTGCTGCACGCTCCTCAGCGATCAGCCTAAGGCTCTTCCTAGGCGAGTGCCCATAGACACCCATTCTCTTAGGTCTTCTACCCGATCGGGGGCGGGGCTTTCTCAGCCCACCCTTCCTAACTCTAACCCTAACAACGACGAATCCCGGCTTTGCCTTGTACCCTATAGCCCTAGCCCTGTTTATCCTCGTCGGCTTCTCAACTCTAACTATCGAAGGCTCTCTCCTCCACCTCATTAGCCTCTGCTTCATTACTGGGGCTAGCGGCCCATCGTAAGGCCTCTTCCAGAGCTGCGCCATGTAGTGATACGCGGATTTAGCCATTAGCGCTCCCTCTACGGCTTCTGCCTCGAGCTTTTACCCCAAGCTTAATAGGCTTTTAGTCAGATGACCTCTACACCACGTTAGGTGAGCTACCATACCGCCCCCGAAGGTGCTGATCGGCGTCATAGGCAAGGCTAACGTTGGCAAGTCCACTTTCTTCTCTGCAGCAACAATGGTTCCCGTACCCATAGAGAACCGCCCCTTCGTAACGCTGGAGCCCAACACGGGGGTTGCGTACGTTAGGCGCAGATGCGTTCACGTAGAGCTAGGGCTGGATAGATGCGATGCTGCGAACTCTATCTGCATACGAGGCGAGAGATTCATACCTATTACTCTAGTAGACGTTCCAGGGCTCGTCAAGGGCGCGCACCGGGGCAGAGGCCTAGGAAACAGGTTTCTAGACTCGATAAGGCAAGCTCACGCACTGATACACGTTGTGGATGCATCGGGGGCAACAGACGAGGATGGTAGGTACGTAGGGCCGGGAACCCACGATCCTGTGAAGGACGTTATCGAGATAGAGAGGGAGTATGAGGAGTGGATGCTGGGGATACTGAAGAGGGACTGGGACAGGTTCGCGCGCTCGCTAGACCAAGCGGATCCGAGCCAGCTTGTGGACTCTCTCACGAAGAGACTCTCGGGGCTCTCGATAAGGCGCGAGCACGTTATCGAAGCGCTTCGCAGAGCTAAGCTAGAGGGGTCCAAGCCCTCTTCGTGGCGCGAGGAGGAGCTTAGGGATTTCGTTCACTGGCTCCGCGTCGTAGCTAAGCCAACGGTTGTGGTCGCTAACAAGATCGATGTTCCTGAGGCTCAGGATATCTACCGAGAGATGATCAAGCGCTTGGAGGGAAGGATAATAGTTCCCGCAACCGCTCTAGGAGAGCTAATTCTTAGGAGAGCTGCTGAGAGGGGCTACATCGACTATCTTCCTGGAGACCCGGATTTCAGAATAGTTGACGAGTCTAAGCTAACCCCACAGCAGAGAAGGGCTCTAGAGATGGTTAGGAGCGTCATGAAGAAGTTTGGCGGAACCGGAGTTCAGCAGGCGCTGAATAAAGCTGTGTTCGACGCTTTGAAGATGATAGTTGTTTACCCTGTTGAGGATCCCAACAGGTTCTGCGATACTAAGGGGCGCGTGCTTCCCGATGCATACCTGGTTCCTAGAGGTACCACAGCTCTGGACCTGGCATACATGATACACACCGACCTCGGCAAGGGCTTTCTCTACGCTATAGATGCCAAGACTAAGCGCAGGCTACCTCGGGACTACGTTCTTCAGGACGGCGACGTGATAAAGATCGTTTCCGCTAGGTGACTCCAATGACTCGGAGAATAAGGATAGAGAGCATCGAGATAGTTGCGCACTGCCATGCTACAGAGAACCCGGAGAAGGTTAAGCAAGCCATAGTAAATATCTTGCCGCCGGAGCTAAGGGGGAGAGCGAGAATCGTAGAGCAGCGGCTAACGGGCTACTTTCGCAATCCTATAACGAGGCTCGTGCTAGTTCTCCACCGCGACGAGGCTGCTGAGACCCTTAAACACATCCTATCTAGGCTCCCTGAGCACGACAGACGATACCTGCTGCTGAGCCTCGACCAGCGATACGATAGGAAATCGAATAAGCTGTTCCTACGCCTAGACAAGCAGGAGGCTTACCTAGGGAACCTAGTGCTTAGCGAGGGGAGCGATACGGTGAGAGTCTCTGTGTCCTTCTCCATAGCTAGGTCTGCAGAGGACGTTAGATCCCTTCTCGAAGCTCTCTTAGGTGAAAGCGCTCGTGCTAGTGGATCTGCTAGCACCGATAAGGGCGGCTAGCGCTGAGACCCTAGCCCGAGCTCTCGAAAGCCTCGATCTAGCGGTGGTGGGGCTCGCTGCACCCGACGAGCATCTCGAGGCTCTGCCTAGCCTAGTTAGGAAGAACCTCGTTGTGGTTCCTCGATGCATTCACGAGTCTACGGATAGAGCTCCGCTACCGCCGAGGAGACTCTCAAGAAGGAGGCTACCTCTATGCGTACCTAGATCGCTCTCCGTAGCTAGGATGCTCGCTAAGGTGCGTAGCTACGTACCGATAGCGCTACGCCCAGACACGCTGAAATTCGTGGATGAGACGCAGGTTAACTTCATGTCGTCTTCCCGCGAGAGAAAGTTCATTGAGGTTGCCCTAGGCGACTTTCTAGAGCTGGGCAGGGTTGGTCAGAAGCCTAGGATGAGCTTCGAGAGGGCTCTCCACTATCTATGCAAAACAATTGATAGGGCTCTCAGGCTGGACGTAGGCATCGTAGTCTCGTCCGGCACGAGCGTTGTCATGCACCCCCTCCAGATACGCGCTGTGCTATACTCCCTAGGCTACACCAAGAGGGAGCGAGCTCTCTTAACCCAGGCGTACCCCCTAGAGCTCCTAGCAAAGTGGGTTAAGGACCATGGACGCCGCTAGCGTAGCAGCATTCGTGTCGCTAGCAGTCTCTGCAGCAGCTCTAGCGATCTCGATAGCTGCCTACAGGGCTAGAGCAGTTCCCAAGCACCGAAAACCCACGCTCAGCAGAGAGAGGAGCAAGAGGATCAAGAGGTACGTCCTCCTAAAGGTCGTCTGCATAGATAGCGAAGACCCGGACAAGCTCTTCAAAGAGCTCGTGCAACGAGTCTACACAGCCCTAGGTCCAGCGCTCATGGCGCGCTGCGGGCTCGCGCTCGTAGCGTACAGAAGGGATCTAGGAAGAGCTATACTGAGGGTCTCCGGCTCGCCCGACTGCGTTAAGCACGTGCTGCTAGCGCTCTCGATGCTTCACGTGCTCGAGGATTCTAGATGCCTAGCAGTACCCTTAAGAACCTCGGGATGCCTAACAAGGCTTAGAAAAGCACTTAGAGTGTATAGGGCGTAGGGATGATGAAGCCGCTCCAAACGCGATCCGTGACGACCTCGCGACGACCTGACTCTCACCCAAGCTCAACGAGGTATATGAATGAAGGAAGCGTGCCGTGTATCGTATAGAGTCGCTCAACCCTCTCAATATTTCTCAGCACCCGAAGAGCGGACTCAGCACTCCCAACAGCAGACGTTATGAACACTATCCTCTCAAACCCAGCGCGCTCCAGAGACCGGAGGACCGTAGCGTATAGCCTAGCCATAGACTCCCTACCCCTCATCCTAACACCGTAAGGAGGATTGAACACCGCAGCCCTTGGCTCAGCACCGAGCTCCCTAAACACCCATCCTAAGCCATCAATCAGCTTCCTACAGTCACCAACAATAACCTTAACCACATCATCCACCCTAGCCTCCTTAGCGTTAACCACCCCACCCTCAGCGTAGACAGGATTCTTCTCGATACCGACTATAGCCATGTGAACAGGGTCTAGCCTCTCACCGCAAAGCTCCTCAAGCCCACAATCTATGTCTGGCTCAGCCCGGCGAACTACAGGGTTCGAGAGCAGCTCTACCTTTTTAAAGCACGGAATTTCAATGCCCTTCTCCACGAGCCCAGCCTCTATAAGAACCGTAGCGCCACCACACATAGGATCGAGCAAACCCTCATCCCTGCGCCACCTAGCTAGCCTCAGCATTGCCGAAGCTATGGTTGTCTTCAGCGACGCTGGATGGCTAAACACCTTGTAGCCACGCTTGTGAAGGGACGTTCTAGTTAGCTTCAACGCAATAATCAGCTTATCGTTGTTCAACTCCGTATAGATCTCGATATCAGGATTATCCAGATCTACTCGTAGCCTAACCCCGTAAGAATCCCTGTAGCTATCTATAACCGCTTGACCCGCAGCCCTAGCAATATCGATACTCGTAAAGCTGTGCTCCCCTATTCGCTCCGACCGGATAGCAAAGCTCTCACAGGGCTCGATAAACTCCCTAAAGTCAATCGAACGAACACACCTATACACATCGTCTAAGCTCTCAACACCCTCGAAAACCTCTAGAACTAGATACACGTTATTAGCAATCCTAGACCTAAGCACATCGATGACCCGGGCCGGCGCCCGCAGAAGTACACGCCCGCTAAACACTCTAAGCACATCCACACTTCCTAGGAGCTCCTTAAGCTCCTCTAGAAGAACGAACTCCAGCCCGTTGTCAGTAGTAACCAAAAACGTTCTCATAGACCTCAGCCAGCCACCGCCTCTTCATCCCCTAGGTCCGCAGCGGTCGGGCGACTCATCACCAGGGAACTACGAGCGTCCCAACCTCCTTCCTAACAGCTCGCTCAACGTTCTCAGGATCGAAGCCGTTGAACACGACCACCTCGATCCGCGACCTCCTTACTATTCCCAGCGCTACAGGATCCAGAAGCTCGTAGCGCCCAGCCTCAAACCCCTGCTCCAGAAACCTGTGAAGCTCGCTCACTCTAACAACGCTCAGCTTCTTGGCATCTGGGTGCCTTCTCGGATCCTTATCGTAGATACCGTCCACGTTAGTAGCGTAGAGAATAAGCTTTATTCCTAGAAGCTCTGCGATCACCGCCGCCGTACCAGAGGTCGACTGCCCCGGCTGAAGCCCACCCACAACAACCACCCTACCACTACTCCATGCCCTCTCAACATCCTCTACAGACCGCGGAATGGGTCTATAGCCGTAGTCCCCCAGCGCTAGAGATAGGAGTAAAGCATTGAGCCTCGACACTTCGATACCTAGAGAATCGGCAGCACCATCACTTAGCCCTAGAGCCTTCGCGCACTCAACGTATCTCCTAGCAACTTCGCCACCCCCAACAACAACCGCAACCCTAGTACCTCTATCAACAAGCCTCTTAATCACCTCCGCATACCTACGCACAAGCCCAGGATTGCTAGGACTAATGATCTTCCCAGAGACCTTTAAAAGCACCGACACACCATAACCCCGTAGAATCAAGAAGCTGACACACGAGTAAAATACCTAATCAACCAACTAGTCCACTCTCCCGCACAAAACAACCATTCAATTACATAGATGGTGATACGAACCTACGCACGCCATATTCAGAACCCGCAGCCCTACCTAGCACTAGCAGCCAGAGACCCTAATCGCATAGAGTACAGCACTACTCGGATAATCTCGAAAAGCATCTAAATCGCTTCTCACATACCGGGTTCACACATTGAGGAACTCACTAGTAAACCACTCGATCAATAAGCTAAGCACGTCGCTTGGCAGAGCGCTTATCAAAGAGTGAGCTTAGCACCTATCGAGAAGCCCTGGGCAGAGCCACAAGCCCCATACCCTGAGCACGCAGCTGCGCCTCGCGTTAAACATTACATAGATAATTATCTCAGTAGATGTTAACATATGCTGAAGGATGTATACATGTTGCTGAATAAGAGAGTTTTATATACATAGATTCTCTACGAGCATCCCACGTTAAAATCGCTACCCCATGCAGACCCTACTCCGGTGACGAGCACACCTTGAGGCGTCGAGAAGGTCCATCAGCCAAGTTGCGGGGATGGGCACAGCAAGTGGGTCGTTCGCCCCTCATGTGCGCCAGGGTAGCTGATGGTGAAGTTAAGTGGCGCTTAACTTTGCAGCAGTAAAGTTAAGCGCACTGATGGACTCTCATTGCCTCCATCAGCTTCATGTACCTGCATCGCCTGTAAGCTGCTGCATTAGCTGGAGGCCCCTACATTCTATTCATCTATTTAATTAATTGATGTTGGAAACCAGAGGAGTGAGCTAGGTCTAGCTCTCTCATGCTCTGCTGAACCAAAGTAGAGTGGATAGTTGGGTTATCTCTAGAGGTAGAGCTCAGCTTCTTGAATAGTCGATTCACTGGTGTACTAGTGCGTATCCTACAGTACTTTGTTACTATCGCTCCTCAAGTTCTGAGGTCTAGATCTAGAGCTGCGCGGAGGACATGAAGATAGATAATCGTTATAATTGATTTTGGGTCAAGCACCGGATAGTAGTGGGTCTATATGTACACTAGTGCATCTACTTGCTAGTCTCCTCCTTGCTTTCTCCAACTATGGGTTCTAGGTCTACGGGATAGCGTAGTATCGCTATCATTCCTCCCAAGTACTTTATTCTCTGCCCTACGGGACTGTCCACTGGTACTATCACTATCCTAGCGTTCTTGTTGACAGCTTCGTCTATTGTTTTCTTTACTTCGCTATTCTCTGATGATGCGAATAGCGCCTCGTCTGTTATCACTAGCGTATCTATAGCTCCTATTCTAGCTGCGGCGTGTACATAGTCAATTCCGTAAGCAACTCTATTAGGCTGCTTCACAATCAGCTTATCAAACTCCTCGATTATTTTCGAAGCTTCTACTACAGCGTTGTCTCGGAGAATCCGCGATATAGTGTCTCTACGAAGGATCTCCTGAATCCCTGCATAACCTCCATTAGCTACAGTGTCTGTGTACACGCGAAGCTCTTGAGCTACCTCCTTTACTTTCTGAGCGATCTCGTCCTTTAGGGACCCAGGACTCGCTACGATAACTATATCTATTCCCTCCCTGCGGCATACCTCAGCAATTCTCTTTGCAAGACTCGCTATCAGACTTCGCTTAGCTTGTTCATACGCATCTTCTCGAAAAGGTATCGATACGCTACGCTCATCAACTATCTTTATTCCCTGCCCCCTTAGCACAGCTATAGCGTACTCGTCCATGTCTACCGCAACGAGAAGCACCTTGTATGGCTTAGCAAACCTCACTAGCTCATCGAGTATCCTAGGATTCCACTGTTTTTTATACACAGTCACCTCACTCCCTACATCTATGTTCAGGGTATGATGAGAGCCCTTTACCCCAAATCTATCGGGCCCCTCAACAACAATTCCATGAACCCTCAGCCTGTTAGTGAAAGGCTGGAACTCTACTTTCCTAACCTCGATAGTTAGAGTCATTGGTATACGCCTCTTCTCATAACCCAAGCTCACGTCCCTAGTGGTCAAACCCTTTACCTTATCCCCGGGAGATAGCAAGAGGCTCAACAGCCAGAGATCGTCTTCACTATCGATCCTTACCTTCATTACACCTCTCTTACCATCTACTATATCGACTCTCATCCTCAGCATCACCAAAGGCTCTGCAGAAGTGCTAACTCCCAATTCATATTAAGTCGATTATAGAGCGGTGCGCGGCCCCCAGCGCTGCGCTACGCAGCCCGCGCACCCCAGGGTGCCCCGCACCGTGCCTCCCCCCGTAGACCCACGAACGCCGGCGTCGGGGGTTAGGCTGCTCCCTTCCGGACCTGACCGATCCCCCCGCAAAGGCGGTAGCCTCCTCCCTCCAGAGGAGGCCCCGCCACCGCCGGCCCCGTGGGGCGGAGCTCATCGCGGTGCGGGCCCTG
>JAADCV010000104.1 GCA_013154235.1 Thermoproteota archaeon
GGGGTGGGATTTGAACCCACGCAGGCCTACGCCATCGGGTCCTAAGCCCGACCCCTTTGACCTGGCTCGGGCACCCCCGCACCTTCCAGAAAGGTGTCAATAGGTGTGGGGGTGAAAAAGTTTGATGGCTTAGAGCCAGCCTCTTACCTTCATGGCCTGGTATATCCTTTCGAGCGAGAGGACTAGGGCAGCGTCTCTCATCGTTATCTTGGGGTTCTGGCTCTTCATCTCCTCGAACTTCTTGTGTACTCTTAGGAAGTTGTTCCTCATTATCTTCTCTAGCTTTGCCCTTGTCTCCTCCTCGTCCCAGAAGTACCACTGTAGGTTCTCTACCCACTCTAGGTAGCTCATCACTACTCCTCCAGCGTTTGCTAGGAAGTCTGGCACTACGATAGCACCGCGCTCGTATAGCTTCTGCTCAGCCTCAGGAGTCGTCGGTCCGTTAGCTCCCTCGACTATGATCTTGGCCTTTATCTTGTCTACGTTCTCGAGGGTGATCTGGTTCTCCATTGCGTCCGGTCCTAGGATGTCAGCGTCTACGTATAGTGCAGCCTTAGGATCTGAGATCTTCTCTCCCTTCGGGTAGTTGATGACCTTACCGGTCTCCTTCTTGACCTTCATGGCGAGCTCGACGTCTATGCCCTCCGGGTCGTAGACGGTTCCGCTGGTGTCGCTTATGGCAACGATCTTAGCACCCATCTTCTGTAGCCAGTAGGCGTGCCACTGCCCGGTGTTTCCGAAGCCCTGTATGGCTACTCTCTTACCCTCTATGCCTCCTAGGTACTTCTCGGCAGCCTCTCTGCTCATGACTGCGCAGCCGAATCCAGTTGCATACTCTCTAACCGGGTTACCCCATAGTACCGGGGGCTTTGCTGTGAAGACTCCAGGTACGTTGTAGCCCTTTAGCTTGCTGTACTCGTCGACCATCCAAGCCATGGTCTGCGGGTTGGTTCCGATGTCGGGAGCAGGTATATCCATGTGGTCCCCTATGACGTGGTAGAGGGCTCTTACGTAGCCTCTGCATAGCTGCTCTAGCTCTCTAGGCGAGAGCTTCTTGGGGTTTACTCTAACTGCTCCCTTGCCACCGCCATAGGGTATTCCAGCTAGCGAGTTCTTGAGGGTCATTAGCGTTGCTAGCGCAATGTCGTCCTCTAGCGTTACCTCGGGGTGGAACCTTATTCCGCCCTTGTAAGGCCCTAGAGCGCTGTTGTGCTGGACCCTGTATCCCTCGAAGATCTCTAGTCTGCCATCATCCATTCTGACGGGGATCTTTACGATCACTATCCTCTCCGGCTTGCTAAGCATCTTGTAGAGGTCCTCGGGGAAGCCTCCTAGCTCAACGCCCCTCTTGATGATCTTCAGAACGTTCTCGAGGAACTCCTTACCCATTGGGAGCACCCGTAGAGGGTTCTTCGCGATGTACACAATTAAGCTTTTACACTAATGAGGTAGGTATAAGCAAAACCGCGCTCTACTTCAGGCTCGAAAGGAACTGGGAAATATCCTCTAAGCTCTGTGTCGATCTCACGCTAACCAATACTATAAAGGGTTTTCCAGGTATAGGTGTGTTTGTACAGCGCACTTTACCGCCTTCGTCAATGTAGGCGAAGCGGCATTTGTCGTGCGGAGCAGGTGCAGTTACGACAAACAGGTAGTTCTCGCCGCCACTTATTATTGTAAAGCATGTTTGATCAGTGCACAGAATCGATGTATGTGGGTTTACTGTAGTTATTCTCGTGTGCATGAAATACACGAGGTCTTCAAAGCTCCCTAGGTTTATGATTGAGGCCTTCAAGTTTTGCACCGAGTTATACTCTTGCGATCCTCTTAATAACCGAAACTATCCTGCCCTCAACAAGTCTATCACTTACAATGCGTTCGATAACTGCTTCGCATACCGCTCCAATAAGTCGAGGGGAACCGCGTAGTAGAGTTGTAGGACCGTGCCTAAGTGGGTAGGCTACGAGGTAGCCGCGCTTCTTGGGATACGTTGATGCTATTACCACCCTAAGCCTTTTCCCAAGAAGGGTCCTCTTAGACTCTCTATTCAGTTTAGTTACCGCATTATAGAGTTCTCTAGCACCGCTACGCGCGACTGCAGGTGGAGGCCGGGGAAACCCTTCAAACGCTGTTCTCGGCAGCGGAGTAAAGCGGTATAGAACTATCTTCTCGATGCCTAGCTTGCGCACCCTAGCGACGAATTCCAAACTTCTCCGAAGATCATAATCTGTCTCGCTCGGAAGACCGTGTATCAAGTATATGTAGGGGCGCAATCCTGCTCGCTTCAGAAGCTCTATAGCCTTTATGCACTCCTCTACCCGACTAGGCCTTCCAATTCTCTCAAGTAGAGCATCGCTTCCGCTTTCGACCCCTATAAATACCGGTGTTCCACGTAGATACCTTCCGAGGACCTCGGCAACGTATTCGTTTACTAAGCACGGCTTGACATTCTCTATAAGTATCGCTGCTGTTCCTTCGGTAACCTGGGGAAGCGTGGTAACCTTGCGCAGCAGCTCCTCGATAGCGTCTATGTTAGGCGGAGGATCTCTAGGATCCGTCAGAGGCTGTGGATGGACAAGAAGGTCTCTGCCATAGTCTAGGAAATCAGGTGCGCTTAGGACAACGCGCGTCACTCCAAGATTCAAAAGGCTTCGAACTTCGTTCACTACTGAGTCCACGCTCCTGGATCTCGGAGGCCCGTGAACTAGAGGTACGCTGCAGTACCCGCAGCCTGGAGGAATGTTTACCGGACACTTCATTCGTTGTTCGAGACTTCCAGATCGGCAGAGGTTGCACCCTAAGCATCTTCGTCCATCGTGCGCGAATCTAGGTCTATAGAAGTTGCTGCACCCTCGAACAATTTCAACGTAGACCCTGCAAGCCCACCAGAAGTCGTATCTCTTAACGCCGTCGATGTCAGGGGTGTAACGCTCAATTACATCTCGTGGTGCCCAGCGCGAGATCTCGCCTTTTCCACCCCTAAGCTTCGTAGTGATGCCCTTGATGCTGCATACGTTAGGGTCTCTAGCTGCCTCTGATAGAGAGCCGTAGCGCTGCGCAATCTCCTCAAGAGGTAGCTCACACTCGCCAACTATTGCTATATCGAAGTCAAGGGCTTGCAGGAGCGAGGGACTTAGCGTTAGGGGGCCGCCTAGAACTATGGGTTTGCTGGGCTGTAGCTTGCGCCATAGCTTAACTAGAGTGTTTACAGCTACATAGTCAGTTATCATCGCAGATATCGCTAGGATGTCGTACTCCTCTAGGCACCTAGGATGCCTAACCACGTACTCGAAGGAGTATAGCTGCGCTTCGAACCCTAGGTGCCTAAGGAAACCAACGACGTGTCGGGGACCAGCGCCAATAACGTCTAGCGTTGAGTATCGCCGTCCCTCGCGCCTAGCGTTGACATCTATAACAGCTATCCTCTCGGTCAAGCGATAGCTACCCTAGGCACTCGAGTCTTTCGCACGAAGTGATAGGCTATTCAGACTTAAGAACCCATCCAGACTATTCGAGGCGTAGGTGGTTTGAATGGCTGCGCTAGCTAGGATAAGGATGCTTCAAAAGGTGCTCCGACAGAAGTACGGGATTATGGGGGAGGTTGCTGCTAAATACTTAGAGTCAGGGGCCCGGGTGCGAATAGGTCACCCAACTAGGCATGGCGAGGTACACATCCTCGTGTACAAGGATGGTGCACGGTATGCTATAGAGGTATTTAGTGAGCCTAGAACCGTGCCTCGAGAGGTTGTAGAGAACCTTCTGCGTAAAGCGAAGCTGCTGAATGCCAAGCCCATACTCGTACTCTACGGTGATGGGCCTAAGCTAAGCGAAGACGTTTACCAGTTCTGTCGGGATCAAGGGGTTAAGATTAGAAGAATGAAGGCTCGGTGATCGAGGGCCTCATCACCGCTCATTAAAACCCCGCTTTCCTCATCGCCCCATACCTACGATTCTCGCGAGAGACTCGCAGAAGAAATAGCGTTTCGGTACACGCCCATTAATCACCTCGACTCCCTCTAGCCGTAGCAGCTTCTCCTTTACCTTGGGTCCACCTCTGCTGTAGCCGCCTAGCGCTCCGCTCTTCATAACTACGCGATGGCATGGAATGATTATAGGGATCTGATTTCTTCGCAGTGCTTGTGCTACACGGCGGGGGTGTACCCCTAGCAGCTTAGCTATGGTGCTGTACGACACCACGCGCCCGGGAGGGACGATCATTACTAACGCGTATACTGCAGCATCTATGGGATCTATCGCGTGCATGTAGCTACGTAGATCAGCTAGCTCCATCGGTGATACCTAAGCCTCCGTGCCTTAAAACCATTTGTCGCTAAAGTAAGGTGATTGGGCTTAGTTATGGCGACCCCTCTCCCTCAACTCGTGCTACTCTATGTTGTCGGTAGATTAGGCAGGGCGTCTATAGTAGACGTAGCTACAGTAATGTACTACCTCAAGAGGGAGGGAGTAGCCACGGGCTACAACTTTGTAAAGCTTAGCGGCGTAGCTATATCTAAGGACATTCAGCTAGATCTCAATCTCTTGAAGGTGCTGGGACTTATTAGAGAGGAAGACGGCGGCGTATACTCTGTAACCGAGAAAGGTAAGGTAGTTATTCAGAAGATGGTGCGAGACCCATCGTACCGTAGCTTGATAAAGACTGTAGAGCATGTGTTATCGAACGTAGGCCGGGCAAAGAAGGTTCAAGGACAGTCGTAGTCTATGTAGAACCTCGGCAGGTCTCCGCGATACTCTTCGTACACGATATCTATGTTCTCAACAATTGCTGCTGGAGGACCGCGCGAGGCTGCATCAATGAGCTTTTGAAGCGCTTGCTCATCACCCTCAGCCACTATCAACACAGAACCATCCAGCTGGTTCTTCACGAAGCCCCTTAGCCCTAGAGACCTAGCTATGTTTAGTATGAATGCTCGAAAACCCACTCCCTGAACCAAGCCTCTAACCACTATCCTTACCCTTCTCAACAAGCTCCTCAACCCTACGCGCTATCTCGCGCAGCCTCTTTGAAGCTTCGTTATCACTACTAAGGTACTGCGCTAGCTCGCCTCGCTCAACAGCTTTAGCTAGCTGAGGATCTAGAGGTACCTCTCCAAGAACCTCTGCTCCCTCTATAGGCTCGATAGATCCGAAGATCTCTATCCTAGCTCCGCACCTTGGGCACCTAGCGTAGGCCATGTTCATCACGACCCCTAGTAGCGGGATCCCGAGCATGTCAGCGAACCTCTTGGCTTTCTCAACAATGTGTTTAACCATGGCTCCAGGTGTAGAGACCAAGATTACTCCTGTGAGTTTGCTGCGCAGTACCTGAGCTATTGTAAGCGCTTCGTCTCCTGTCCCCGGAGGAAGGTCTACCACGAGGTAGTCGCGCTCGCCCCAAAGCGTTGATGCAACCAGCTGGATCAAGGTCTTCGTCTTGAGCGGGCCGCGCCACACTATCGGGGCGGAGCGATCCTCGAGAAGAAGCTCTAGCGAGACCACCGCGATTCCATCAACTTCGACCGGCACTAGCTTCCCATCTACGGTTGTTCCGAGGAACCTGTCCTCTATGCCTAGGATCCACGGTATGCTAGGTCCGTGAACATCTGCATCGAGTAGCGCAACCCTTCGTCCATCTCTGCTTAGGGCGATAGATAGAGATGCCGAGATTAGGGACTTGCCAACGCCTCCTTTACCACTTAACACCGCAATGACGTGCTTCACAGACTTAAGTGAACGATTGACCTCTTCAATCAGCTGGTTAAATGTGGACAAATGTCCACGCTCTCCCATACTCTACCCCAGCTGCTCAGCGAGAGCCTGCTACAAATCTCTAGGGGTTCTGAGGTTCTGCAATTAAACTTTCGTCCAGGAGGTATTGGGTAGTTTATTAGTGGCTATCACGCCTCATTAGATAGGTGATGACGTATAGCAAAGGGAATCGTGCACATAGAGAAATGGCTTTGCAAGGGGTGTGGTCTCTGCATAATGGTCTGCCCTCGCAAAGCCCTCGAGTTCTCTGACGAAGTTAATGAGTATGGATGGAGATTGCCTAGGCAGGTAGGGGACTGCATAGCTTGCCGTATGTGTGAAAGGATGTGTCCAGATATGGCTATATGGATTGAGGTGAAGGAATGATGGGGACCAAGCTCATAGAGCCAGGTAAACACTTTCTCACGGGAAATGTTGCTGTAGCTGAGGCAGCACTGCTCGCTGGATGCAGGTTTTACGCTGGCTACCCAATAACTCCGAGCAGCGATCTAATGCATCACATCGCTGCCAGAATGGTTGAGGTAGGAGGAGTGTTTATACAAGCTGAGGATGAGATAGCAGCGATAAACATGATTCTAGGTGCCTCAGCCGCTGGGCTTAAGGCGATGACTGCGACCAGCGGACCCGGATTCTCACTTATGGAAGAGGGACTCGACCTCGGATTCATGCTAGAGCTTCCCGCAGTAATAGTCAACGTGCAGAGGGTTGGTCCATCTACAGGAATCCCGACACTGGGATCCCAAGGCGATGTGATGCAAGCTATTTGGGGAAGCCACGGCGATAGAGCTAGCGTAGTCTACGCACCCTCTAACCCTCAAGAGTGCTTCAGCTTCACCATAGAGGCATTCAACGCAGCTGAAACTCTTAGGATGCCAGTCTTCATACTTAGCGATGAATTCGTGGCTCACAGCTATGGTAAGGTGGTGGTTCCAGATCACAGCGAGATTAGAATTGTGGAAAGACGTAGGCTTGATGAGAGTAGCATTGGTAAGGCGCTTCCATTCAAGGTTGATGACACTGTTCCTCCATTTGCGGAACCGGGTAAGGGTTTCAGATTCCACTACACGGGGCTCATGCACGATGATCGAGGTTACCCCGTAATAGACAAGGAGGTTACGAGAAAGCTCCTCTCTAGGCTAATGAGAAAGATTGAGAAGCATCGCAATGCGCTAGTGCAGTACACGGTTCTCGACGAAGACTTTGCTGGAAGCACGATGGTTGTAGTCTACGGCAGCATATACAGCATTGCTAGAACTGCGTATAGAAGGGACAGAGAGTTTAGACGTAGAGTTGCGGTATTCAGGCCTCATGTACTATGGCCTATGCCAGACAGAGAGCTTAGATCGCTCGTCAAGGAGCTAGGGATAGATAAGGTAATCGTTGTAGAGATGAATATGGGTCAATACATGTACATGGTTAGAAGCGCGCTGCTGGATCTAGGCGTTAGGGTAGAGCAGCTGAACCTAACCCCAGGTTTCTACCCGTCTCCAAACGAGTTAAAGGAGATGGTCTCGAAGGTGATGGAGCGTGGCTAGCCGTGCACTTCCCCCTCCATACAAGGATATTGAGGATCTGGTTAGAGTTGAGAGACTCCCAACGATTTGGTGCCCCGGGTGCGGAATAGGCATAGTGTTCAAAACCTTGCTGAAAGCTATTAAGGAGTACGGCGATGATATTGATAGGCATGTTATAGTGTCTGGAATTGGGTGTGCTGGAAGGTTCGCCGGCTACGTTAGGCTTGATGGCTATCACGTGCTGCACGGAAGGGCCATACCCTTCGCTGTAGGTCTAAAGCTCTCTAAGCCGCAGCTCGAGGTAACGGTGGTTAGTGGGGACGGGGATATAGTGGGAATAGGAGGTAATCACTTCATACATGCAGCTAGAAGGAATCACGACATCAATGTTGTTCTGATAAACAACCTCGTGTACGGAATGACTGGTGGTCAGCTTGCTCCCACGACACCTCTAGGCGCGAGAACCATGACTAGCCCCTACGGCAACATAGAGCATCCCGTAAACATACCGCTTCTCGCGTCTGCAGCTGGTGCAACCTATGTTGCTAGGTGGAGCGTGTTCCACGTCGAGCAGATGAAGAGAAGCTTCCTCAAGATGTTCAAGCATAAAGGGTTCAGCGTCATAGAGATTATCAGTCCGTGCGTGATATACGCTAGGAGGAACCGCATGGAGATACTGGATATGTATGAGCTCCTCCGAAAGATGTGCAAGGTGAAGCAGAACCCGGATCCTAGAGAAGGTGAGATAGATATAGTGTCAGGAAAGCCAGTGGTTTTGGGAGAGTTCGTGAGCATAGAAAAGCCAACATACGAGAGCCTATACTCAGAACTCGTTGAGAAGGTGAGGAAGAATGAGTAGCTCGCGTACATACCGCGAACTCTCGATTAGATTCGCTGGTGCCGGTGGCCACGGTATAGTATTTGCGGGCAGATGGCTCGGCATGGCCTTAGTAATCAGAGGATACGAGGTTTCGCTAAGACCATACTACTCGCCAGCTCAAAGGGGTGGGTGGTCTAAGTGCGACATGGTGCTAGCTGTTGGAGAAGAGGTTCCCCCAATACTAGACGAGGTTGATGTGTTGGTAGTCACTTTGCAGAGCCTCTACCTCGACGAGATAGGTCATGTTAGGAGAGGAGGCTTAGTGATAGTTGATGCTGATGCAGTTAAGCAGCGCGGCGCACGCAGTGATGTGATAGAGCTAGCTTACCCAGCCTTCAAAACATCGATATCGGTAACTGGAAAGGATAGATATGGTAACGCCGCGTTGATAGGGTTCATCTCAGGGTTGCTGGATCTAGTAGATGTAGACACGCTCTTAACGGCGCTAAAGAGGCTTGGCGGAAGGGATCTGGAAGCTAACTCGGCAGTGCTGAGAAAGGGGTACGAGGACGGCGTGAAGGTTAGGGAGCAAAAACATATTATCCTCAGTTAGCTTTATCACTCAGAACCTAGGGGGCGTTTTGATAGGTCCTATACATATTAAGGCGTCCAAAGGAGATGTAGCGGAGAGAGTTATAGTTGCGGGGGATCCCGCAAGAGTAGAGCAGATAGCTTCTCTTCTAGAAGATGTGAGGTTAGTAAATAGAAATAGAGGGCTTCTTGTGTATACCGGAAAGTTTGAGGGAGTTCCGGTAACAGTAGCTCTGCATGGCATAGGTGCTCCTTCGGCATCTATAGTGTTCGAGGAGCTTGCAATGCTTGGAGCAAAGATCATGGTTAGGATTGGTACGTGCGGAGCGATGTACAAGGGCGCTCGGATCGGAGACGTTGTTGTGCCTACAGGGGCTTCCTATTACCCGGGTGGATTCTACTACCAGTATTTACGGGAGCAAGCGTGTCTGTGCGCGGTACCTAGCTTTGATGTCGTGACAGAGCTTGTGAAGGAGATCAGTGGCGAGGGTATGAACTTTAAGCTTGGCCCCGTGATTAGCAGTGATGCCTTCTACGCGGAGGATCCAGAGTTCGCGAAGAGGTGGTCTAGTAGAGGAGTAATAGCTGTAGAGATGGAATGTGCAGCCTTATTCTCGCTAGGTATGATGAGGGGGTTCAAGACGGGTGCGGTTCTGTTGGTAAGTGATTCTCTTGTCGAGGAGCTAGGGTTTGCCTCGGCTGAGGAGCTTAGAGACCATGTTGATAGAGTTACAAAGGCGGTGCTCAGGGCTCTAGCGAGGATAAGCAGCTAATGCTGGAGCAGCTCGGCTATAACTGGCTCTGTTCATCGCAGAAGCTTTTCGTAAGGTTCAGCTCCCTCAACTATGCTGCTCTAACAACCTTGGGCATAGTTAAGCGCTGCGTTGAGGATAGTTATAGAGATGGAGCTGCGGTTTTGATAGACGATAGCGCTCTTAGGAAGCTGGAGGGTCTTGAGATAGTCAGAAGGCTTGCAGAGCTCGGCGTGCTAATCGTTGGATTAAGCGAGGTCGGTAGGAGACCCTCGTTTGATAGTGATGTATGTGTAATTGCTGCAGAGCTTCCGCAGCTAAGCATCGAGAAGTTGTGGATAGCTGCGTTCGTCAGTACTAAGCGTAGAACCCTAGGGGGAACTAGCTGCATCGCCAAAAAGATAGAGAGAAAACTGGTAGTGATATGCCGTGGAATAGGGGTAGCGTGCTTCGAGCATAGGAATGGCATGATTGAGCTTGGCTCTTGTCCAAAGGAGGTGGAGGCGCTTAGGGTTCTAGAGAGGTATCAGATGGAGTTTGGGAGTCTTAAGGTGAGAGACGCCGTCAATGCAATATCGCTAGAATTAGGGTTAGGTCGCGAAGAGGCTAGGAGAGCCCTAGGCCTGCTGAAGTATCTTGGACTTATATGCATTAGAAGAGGGCTTGTGGAGCTTCGTCTGTAGATCTCTTGTACAGCTGTGGATTAACCCATGGTAGTAGCCCCATTAGTACTGCCTGCCTAACTAGATCGCTTCGATCGACGCGACCTTTGGTAAGTATCTTTATGACTCCGCCGTGGCTACCTATGTCCCTCGTCCCGAAGAGGCTATCTACGACTTGATCGAGTTCAGTTTCCTCGTATACAGCCGCTCTAGCAATTGGTTGAGGAACTTCGAAACCCATACTAAGCCCTATACCCTCAGCCCTTCCATCTGTGATGTACGCAACGTGAACGTCTATCCAGAACCCATCGATGTTTACGAGCCCCGCCTCGACTCCTACGTAGAAGTCTCCTTTCATCGATTTCATTGAGTTCAGCGCGCGGCACCTAGCGCCAACATATATAGATTCGATGCCCAGCGGCTGGGGACCAACCCTATTATCTACGCTAACTCCAACGACCTCAATCTCTGAATTAGGGAAAAAGTCTTTGAATGCTTGCTTAATGCCAGCTAGCTTCGTAGGGTTGGAGGTGCCTGCCACAATCAGCACGGGAACCACCGCAGCCAATTCACGTAAGGAGCGTGAGCCTTTGAGCTTACTCCAAAGATTGTCGCTCGAGGTAAAGTCTTTCGCGCATAGAGCTCTGAAAGCGGTAGTACTGGTGTTCTCGGTACCTAAGGACGTTGAGTGCTCGTCCCCCGAAGTTGCTACCTCTATTGTATCTGCCCAGACGGGATTCGTCTTCGGCGACTTCGTAGTTACAGCAGCTCATGGCGTATCCAGCGGTAAGGCATGCATAGCTGCTGAGGGTAGGATCCTCAACGCTAGATTAGCAGGCATAGACGATAAATGGGATCTTGCTTTCCTCGAGGTTCCCAAGGAGCTTGGAAGAGTGCATGCGCTAGAGCTAGATCGCTCCGCAGAGCACGTGGGCGAGCTCGTTATAGTTGTTGGGATGAATAGAGGGTCGCTGAACCCTTACGTCTCCATAGGTGTTGTGTGCAGCGAAGGGGTGAGCGTGAAGATACAGGATAAGACTGTTGAGGGAGTTATGCAAGTACATACATACGTACCTAGAGGAACAAGCGGGTCACCAGTACTGGGTTCGAACGGAAAGATCGTTGGTATGATTATAGGTGTTGACTACGGTGGCAGTATTGCGTACGCTGTCCCCGCGCAAGCAATCTTAAATGACTATAGGCTAGTCTCTAGAGGAATCTCCCCTAGCTCTAGGATTAAGCTTGGAGTAAAGGTTTTAGCAACGCGAGACGGACTGATGGTACTGCATGTCAAGGAAGGTTCCGTAGCTTGGAATGTGGGTCTGCGAAGCGGTGATGTTATTAGGGAGTGCTATACGTGCGGTAAACATGTAAAGACCATTAGCTTGTGGGATCTGTGGAGCTGCATTGATGGGGCACTGCTCTGCGGAGAAGCTCTGGAGCTTACAGTAGCTAGGGAAGGTAATGTGAAAAGGGTTAAGGTATCTACTTGACCTCCCTTATAAGTGGACCCTTTGCGTGTCTAGTCTTCTCTATCTCTGTGTAGGTCTTGCTCTCCTCAATCTTGAACTCGATCTCGGTATCGTGAGTTAGCTCGATTTCTCTCTCCTCATACACGTACTCATCTTCGCCCAGCTGCTTGTATACGTACACAGTGTACTTCCCAGTAGGCAGATCGAGTTCCGCAAACCCGTTCTTGTCTGTAAGCGCGTTCCCAGCGGTTTTGCCACCTGTTTCAGCTACGACAGCTGCCTTTTCGAGAGGTTCACCCCTGTACAGTACGCGCACCCTGAGCTTAGCGTACTTAAGCTCCTCAATGCATCGCGGTAGACCCTTGGACTCAAAGAAGGAGTTGGTCTTGTCTGCTAGCTCCTTAACAAGGTTCTTGACGTCATCACTTATCGATGTATCGACTATCACGGATCTTATAGCCTTCGAAAACGATTCGCAGAACTCGCGATACTGCTGCTCATCGAACCTCACCGTGAGTGGTATAAGCTTATCCCTAACGATGTCGAACTGCTTGTATAGCGATTGAGGTAGCTTTATGAAGTACACGTTGTATACCTTTGTTAAGAACTCGTGGATCTCGTCAGGTAATCCCTTCTTGATCTCCTGCACGGGAGGCTTGCGGTAAGTCTTCCAGTCCTCAGTCACGAGCTCACCCTCTAAACCTCTATGCAGAGCTTTAAAACAGCTAGGAGAGCCTAATAGTCTAGTTGCCCTCTAGTCCGCGATCACCAGATGATGAGTTCACGACGGTCTGAGCAGATGATGTAATTCCCCTTTCTGATTCGCTACTTGCTCTAGATAGCTCCGAAGCTCTGCGGTCGAGCTCTTCAATTACCTTCGATAGAGCTGAAAGGTTCTTGTTTAGAGTTGATAGAGCCTTGCTAAGCTCGGACACAATCTTCTCTATTCTAGAGCTTACGTCTACTAGAGATTCTATAGCTCGATGTGTTGACACTTTCGCGTATATCAGTCTAGAGACTCTCTTTATGGAACTCCATCTCTTAGCCCATCTCGGCAACACACCAGCGTTCCGCATCTCGCTCAAGGTCTTCATCAGTTCGTGGACATCAATACCTAGGTACTCAGCAGCCTCGTTGGGGGAGGAAGCCTTGGATACAGCCTCCAGAACCTTTGCGTAGTCCTTCTTTAGGGGTGGAGGCGAGAAGAGAAGCATCTCTACGTACTCAGCTAGTGCGTCCTCTACAGCTTCTCGCACTATTGTTTCAAGCTCCTCGTCCTCCGTTACGAGAAACTCTGAGAGCTGAACTACCTCTATTCCTAGGGTCTTAGCTAGCTCTCTAGCGGAATCATCTGCAAACCCCTTGCATATCACGAGGGGCTTCATGTTTAAGAGCACTGCATTCACGTAGGCTTGCCTAAGCCCCGTGATGTCTATTTTTCCTGCCTTGACTTCGACGGCGTAGAGTATTCCATCCTTGGATCTAGCGACGAAGTCCACTTCGCCTATCTCGAATCCCTCGACAACTATCCTCTTGTGATGCTCTACGATCTCGAAGCCGAGGTTCCGCAGGATCTCTTCAGCGATGCGCTCGCTGCTTCGCCATCTTTCAACGCTTGAGAGCTGCATGAGTCTCAAACTCTAACCAGAGTGTATCTCACGAGATTTTTACCCCTTTATCGATATAAGCTCAAGTAGCGAAATGGCTTTTTGTGGAGATGATGAGTGGGACCCTCGTGTGAACGATGAGCGAGGTCAGAGATTCTGATCCTAGCCTAGAGCTCGTGTGCCGCAAGTGCTCTTCGAAATTCGGTATCGAGCTTCTATCCCATAGAACCACGTGCCCCGTATGCGGTGGGCTTCTCGATGTTGTAGGCAAACGAGTATGGTCTCCTAAGGGGCGAGGTCTCATAAGGTACGCGGGGATGCTTCCGCTAGGCAGAAACCTTTCTCGGATCCTAGCAACTGTTGGGGATACCCCTGCCGAGGAGGCAGAGATTCGAGGAAAGAGGATAATCTTTAAGCATGAGCATCTGAACCCAAGCGGAAGCTTTAAGGATAGGGGGACTGCTATAGCAATATCCCTAGCTCTCGAGCACAGAAATGTTGCTGAGTTCGCAGAGGACTCCTCCGGTAATACAGCTATAGCGGTCTCGATGATCGCCAGAAAAATTAGGGTCCGAGCCTCAATATTTGTCCCTAGAGACGCCCCATCGGGAAAGCTAAGGCTTCTCCGGCTTCTAAGATCCAAGATCGTTACCTGCGAGTCTCGCGCAAAGGCTACCGAGAAGGTAGCAGAGTACGTTGCTGGGAGGAGTGATGTGTACTACGTGGATCATCTGCGGAACCCAGCATATATCGAGGGAGCTAGATCCATAGCGTACGAGGTATTTGAGCAATTCGGCGAGGTCGGTAGCGTAGTCGTTCCCATAGGCTCTGGAGGGCTGATGCTTGGGGTAATCAGTGGCTGGCTCGACTTGCTGAATCTGGGGCTTGTGAGGAAGATTCCGAAGGTTCTAGGTGTTCAGGGAGTGGAGGTTGCCCCGATATACAGAGCGCTCTACGGAGACAGAGGTGTTGTGATTGAGGGGCGCTCGAGGTTAGCTGACGGCATTCGCGTGCCTAACCCTCCCCGGGCTGAGCAGCTGGTAGAGCTCTTGCGCAGAGTGAGAGGCGATGTGGTTCTCGTAAACGATGTAGATATAGCTAAGGCTCTCAGGGAGCTTATAGACATGGGTATCGTTGTCGAGCCTACTAGCGCAACAGTGCTAGCAGCGTTAGACAAGGCGCGAAGCCAGGGTGTAGACCTCCCTGAGCCTATTCTACTTGTATTGACTGGCTCGGGAATGAAGCTAATAGATGAGGTTGCAGAGATCATTGGTGCGTAGCGCTATGCTTTTTACCCCTTTACGTAATTAGATGTAATTACGTGGAAAGCATGGTTAGATGCATCGAGAGGGGATTCGTGGTCTGGTTCACGGGGCTTCCAGCTAGTGGTAAAACAACTATAGCTAGAGGGGTTGCAGAGGTTCTTAGAAGCGCTGGGTATCGGGTAGAGCTTCTTGATGGCGACTGGGTTAGGAGGACCATAAACCCCGATGCAGGCTTTACCTTTGAGGAGAGAAGAAGGCACCTTCTCCGGGTTGCTTGGATAGCTAGGTTGCTAGCTAGAAACGGTGTGATAGTGCTATGCAGCTTCGTCTCGCCTTATCGCTCAGTTAGAAGGGAGATCAGATCCATAATCGAGGAGGAGGCTCCATTCATAGAAGTATTTGTGAAGTGTAGTCTCGAAGAGTGCATAAGACGAGATCCCAAAGGGTTATACAGAAAAGCGCTTGCAGGCGAGATACAGAACTTTACCGGAATTAGCGATCCTTACGAGGAGCCTGAGAACCCAGAGATCGTCGTAGATACAGAGAAGAGCAGCGTTGACGATAACGTAAGGAAAGTTATAGCTTATCTCGAGGAAAAGAGATTAATTTCGCTACGTTAAAACGGGGATAGTGGATGAGCTCTTTGAGCGAGAAGGTCGCTGTATACATCTCAAGAGATCTCTACGAGAAGCTTAGAAAGCTAGCTGAAGAGGGAGGGTTCAGCGACATTAATGAGTTTGTCGAGTTCGTGCTTCGTGAGGTCGCTAGTGCGTCCGAGGTCGATATGAGCAAAGAGGATGAGGAGAAGGTTAAGGAGAGGCTGAGAGCGCTTGGATACATCTAGCTCTCGTAATGGTGGAAGGAGAGCTAAGTACACGACTGTATCAATTCCTGTAACCCTATATAATAGGATAAAGCAGCTGATTGAGGGAACGGGATTCACGTCGGTGTCGCAGTTCGTAACGTATGTGCTCAGGGAGATCGTTGCCGACATGGAGCGCGAGCGACTAGAGAGCGAAGAGGTTAGCGAGGAAGAGAGAAAGAGAATAATTGAGAGGCTTAAACGCTTAGGCTACCTATAGGGCTGGGATAATGGTTTCGAAACCGCATGGAGGAAGACTTGTTGATCGTGTTGTGGGCGAGCCTAGAAGAGCGAGGCTTCTCAAGGAAGCGAAGGAAATGGTCTCTCTAGCCGTGAGCGATGGTATAGCTGCCGACATAGCTAACATCGCTCACGGCGTCTACAGCCCCCTCGAGGGGTTTCTGACCCAGGAGGACTACGTAAGGGTTCTCGACGACATGCGCTTATCTAACGACGTTCCATGGACCATACCGATAGTCGTCGACGTAGATCCAGAGGAGATAGCGGGAGTTAGGGAGGGTGATGAGGTAGCGCTAGAGTACAGAGGTGAGACTATAGCGATAATGAAGGTCGAGGAGATCTATGGATGGGACAAGAAGGAGTTCTGCCAGAAGGTGTTTAAGACAGTAGATGCGCGTCACCCCGGCGTAGTTAAAACTATGAATAGAAAAGAGTTGCTGATGGGGGGCCCAATAGAGCTGCTAAAGGATCCGCCGGAACCCTTCGAGAATGTTAGGCTATGGCCTAAGGAAACTCGGGTCCTCTTCCGGGAACGAGGGTGGAGAACTGTTGTGGGGTTCCAAACCAGGAATGTTCCTCATAGGGGCCACGAGTACGTGCAGAAAGCAGCATTGACATTCGCGGATGGGCTCTTCATAAACCCGCTAGTTGGTTGGAAGAAGCCTGGAGACTTCAGGGATGAGGTTATAGTAGCTGCGTATCGCGCGCTAATAGACAACTACTTCCCTAAGGAGAGCGTGGTGTTCGCTGTACTGAGAATGGAGATGAGGTACGCTGGCCCTCGTGAAGCGATTCATCACGCTATAGTTAGAAAGAACTTTGGGTGCACACACTTCATTGTAGGAAGGGATCATGCAGGCGTTGGAGGGTTCTACGGCCCTTACGAGGCATGGGATATATTTAGGGAGTTCCCAGACTTAGGCATACAGCCTATGTTCATAAGGGAGGCGTTCTATTGTGAGAAGTGTGGAGGTATCGTAAACGAAAAGATATGCCCCCACGGAGACGAGTTCCGGAAGCGGATCAGCGGCACAAAGCTAAGAGAGTTGATAAGGAATAGAAGAGAGGTTCCTCAGTGGATGATGAGACCCGAAGTGGTGAAAGTAGTACTATCGTTCGAGAACCCGTTTGTGGAGTGAACGCGATGCATAGATGCTCGGAGGCTGCTAAAGCTGTAGAAGAGCTTGAGGATGTGTACGTAGTGCATCATTGGGACTGCGACGGAATTGCTTCGGCAGCCATAGTCTTTACTCGACGCGAGTCACATGGGTTGAGAACACGTTTCGAGATCCCTCCTATAGAAACGTATGATCGTAGTGTGTATAGGAGACTTGGTATAGACGCCAGGAATACCCTGGTTGTTCTAGACTACGCAGTTTATCCGGAGTCGGGGGTAGTATTCGATCACCATCGCGCAGATCCTGTTGGGGAAGCACTAATTTGCAACCCAGTGCTTAGCGGAGCCGATGAAATGAGCTACCCCTCTACAACTACAGTTCTTCAAAGGTATGTAGGTACCGGTAGGCTCGATCTCGTTGCTTTGGGCATTGTTGGAGACCTGGGCTCTAGGGCTCTGCGTACGGAGTGGAGAAGAATCGTGGAGGAAGGAGCGGAGATAGCAGGTGTGAGCGTGGAGGAGCTAGTACGCTGCGCTAACATACTCAATACCTGCTACGTGATGCTAGATAGCGAGATAGTTAGCTACGCTAGGGAGGTATTGATAAGAAATGGAATTAAGGGGGTGATAGCAGATGGGAAGCTGAGCGGCGTTGTGAGCGATATCGAAGATGAGTTGAAGAGTATAGTCAGTAGCGTGTCTCCAGAGCTCGAGGATAGTAAGGTCATTATGTTTAGGGTTAGGAGCAGGTTCTCTATAGTATCCAAAGTAGGTAGGGCGCTAGCTGAGCGCTACCCAAACAAGATAGTTGTGGTTGTCGGGCACGTCGAAGGTAAGAATATCGATAGAATATACGTTAGGAGCACCTCCACAAACCTCAGTAAGGTCTTGCAGCACTTGAAGCGTGCTGGTGTAGGTAAGAGCGTTGGTGGTAAGGACTGGGTCTTTAGCGTTCTCTGTGCATCGAGTCAATGCGAAGATGAGTTACCTATAGTGCTAAAAGCACTTAGAGAATGCTGAGATGGTGAGCGCATGAAAGTTCTGGTAATAGGCCTCGATTGCACACCTCCGCGAATACTGTTTGATAAGTACGGTGTGGAGCTCCCTAACATCGGCGAGTTTCTGGAGAAGTGCGCTAGGTACGAGCTCAGAAGCTGCTTCCCTCCAATAACCATACCTGCGTGGCTATGCATGTTTACGGGTCTTTCTCCAGGCGAGCTCGGCATCTATGGGTTCAGGCATAGGAAGCCTGGAGATGTTCGTGAAAGCTACATAGTTGATTCTCGCAAGGTTAGGGCTAGGACAATATGGGAGGAAGCTAGTTCTAAAGGGCTGAGGGTTAGTGTGCTAGGAGTACCTCCTACGTACCCGCCGAAGCCAGTGAATGGATACATGATATCAGACTTCACGACTCCAGGCCCCGAGAAACCCTATACGTGGCCTCCTTGGTTAAAGAGGGAGATAGAATCTAGGTTTGGAAGATTCATATTTGATGTTGTTTACCGTAGCTGGGAGAAAGAGAAAGTGTACAGAGAGCTTATGCAGATGCTTAAGCAGCATCTTGCTGTAGCTAAGTGGTTAATGAGAGAAAAACCTTGGGATCTATTTGTGTATGTTGAGATCTCGGTAGATAGGGCGCACCATGCGTTCTGGAGATACTTCGACGATCAGCACCCTAAGCATGAAAAGCATGCCGTGCTAGGCGATGCGATCCCGCGAATCTATAGAGAGATAGATAAGTGGTTCGGCGAGATCCTAAGCATTCTGCCTAGGGATACAGCGGTACTGATAGCTTCAGACCACGGAGCGAAATCGATGAAGGGAGCGTTCGCAGTCAACGAGTGGCTAATAGAGCAAGGATTCCTCAAGCTTCGCGAATACCCTAAGAAGCGAGGCGTAGATCTATCTAAAGAGATGGTGGATTGGAGCTCGACTCTCGCATGGGCGTGGGGAGGTTACTACTCTAGAATATTCGTTAACTTGATGGGAAGAGAACCCTTTGGAGTTGTTAAGCCCGAAGAGTATGAAGGACTGGTCGAGGATCTGAAGAGAAGCTTAGAGAGAGTTAGGGGTCCCAATGGAGAGCAGTGGAAAAACATTGTTGTAGCTCCCAAGGAGATATACCCTAGAGTTGAGGGAGACGCGCCCGACCTAATGGCGGTATTCGATGACCTGTACTGGAGAGCTGCTGGAACTATAGGATGGGGCACACCATACCTAGAGGAGAACGATAGGGGGCCCGATGATGCAGTACACGACTGGAAGGGGGTTCTAGCAGTGTACGACCCTACGGATTCGCTGCATGGTTACAGAGGGGAAATCAACATAACGGAGGTTCACCGCATAATCAAGGGTCTTCTGGGGCTGTGATGAAGGGGCATGCTACATGACTACGGGATGATGCGTTCCTCCGAGGCTGAGCCTATGAGATGCAGCGTGGCACTTCACGAAGTCTTTAAGGCTAACCTGTAGACGAGGCTTCAGCTATGCACTAAGTATTGATTAGTGTTCTGAAGTAGTAGCGCGTGCTATAGCGAATTCCAGTAGTAGATAGCGTACTACGTCCTACGTCTCTACCTCAGGCACGATGATGTTATCGCGTTGCCTAGATGAGATGCAAGGTATTTACCTCTGCTAGACAGACATGTACATGCTCGTGCCTATATGAGAGAAGCACCTCCACCTTCCTCCATCTGTTATACAGCATCTCTATAGCGTTGCACCCTCTCTCTATCGATACGTTAGGTACGCCTAACTCGCTTAGCATGGCTGCAAGCCATCTCGTTGAGACTATAGCGTAGTCTATTCTAGCTATAGACATTCCGAAGAAGTTCAGAACCTCGTTAATCGCTTTCAGCGCCTTCTCCTTATCCTCCTTGAGCGTTGCATGTAGCGAGAGTACTAGTGGCCTAGCTTTCATAACCACGCTGCACTCCGTGCCACCGCATTCGCTGCACCCCCCTAGAGCGGGAAGTATGCAGAGGTCAGCTTCCCGGCAGTCATCAACAAATTCTATGGTTGGTGGGAGAGGCAGTCTCTTCACTACCTTCAACATCCTTCCGCTAGAGTACACCGATACCTTGGCACCTCTATCAATATCTAGTAGGAGAGAGTGCAGCTTACGCCACTTCTCTATGAGATCTAGACGCAGAATGAATGGAAGTTCGTTAAGGTTCACGAACCCAGCATCGTAAGCGTAGGAGGTATCAACGCATCTATCAACGATCTCCTTCCTCTCTAGAAACCGGCATAGCGCTCTAGCTCCACCAAGCCCGCAGTTCATTAGCGGGACAGCAGTTCTTCCAAGAGGCGATACTGCGACGACACCCGGATCAAAAGGCATTCTAGCGATATCCTTCAGTAGATGGACGCATAGCGATGCTGAGGATACGCATATGGCGAAGTCTAGCGATATCCAGGAGGAGGCAATCTGTTCAAGCGCCCTACCCTCCGTTATCTGAGGAACTATCCTGACCTCTATACCTATGTCTTGGAGAACCGAGGCTATCTCCATAGCCTTTCTAAAGCCTCGACGCACGGACAGTATTGTTGCTGCGAACACGCTAGCGGCACCTAGCAGCTCTCGTGTATGAGCGGAGATAAATACGAGTCTATTACATAACTCAGCGGTAGGACACTCTATGAAGGGGGTGCTGCTGCACGGTGGCTTCGGTACCAGGCTAAGACCGTTAACACATACGGGGCCCAAGCAGCTCATTAAGGTAGCTGGAAAGCCGGTTTCGCAATGGTGCCTAGAGGATCTTAGGGACGCTGGAATAAAGAAAGTCGCTGTGATACTAGGCGAGCTCGCTCCAGAGAGAGTCATCGAGACCTACGGTGATGGCTCTGCGCTAGGAATAGAGATAACGTACGTGTACCAAGGATATCCCTATGGATTAGCCCACGCGGTCTACATAACTAAGGATTTCGTTAGAGATGAGCCGTTCGTCGTGTATCTAGGGGATAACATACTTGTTGAAGGAATAGGTAGCTACGTCAAGAGGTTCGAGGAAAGCGATGCCGACGCAATGATTCTGCTGACCGAGGTTGAGGATCCCACTAAGTTTGGTGTTGCGCAATTCGATGAGAGAGGTAGGCTCGTAAAGCTTGTTGAGAAGCCTCGCGTACCCCCCAGCAACTATGCTCTCGTAGGAGTCTACATGTTTAGGCCACCTACAATATTCAGAGCTATTGAAAAGCTCAAGCCTAGCTGGAGAGGCGAGCTTGAGATCACTGATGCGATCCAGAAGCTTATAGACTGGGGCTATAGAGTTGACTACGCTATAGTTCGGGGCTGGTGGAAAGACACAGGCACGCCAGACGATATTCTAGAAGCGAACAGATTGTTGCTAGACCACAAGATTAGAGGTGCTGTGATAAGGGGGAGTGTTAGTAATGGAGCGCGAGTAGAGGGCAGAGTTGTTGTAGATGAGGGAGCTAAGCTCCTAGAAGGATGCATTGTTAGAGGGCCGGCATACATAGGTAAAAACACCGTTATTGGCCCGCGTACGTATGTAGGGCCATACACTAGCATCGGCGACAACTGCACACTTGAAGACGTTGAGATTGAAAACAGCGTAATAATGGATAATGTGCTAATCGAGGGCGGTA
Organism: Thermoproteota archaeon; assembly: GCA_013154235.1. Taxonomy (GTDB): domain Archaea; phylum Thermoproteota; class Thermoprotei_A; order Sulfolobales; family Ignisphaeraceae; genus JAADCV01. The sequence continues at coordinate 21,280 of JAADCV010000104.1, forward strand.
TAAGGATATTCGATAGCATAATAGGCTCCTCAACAATCATAAGAAGAGGAAGCGCGCGGCCTCAAGGGCTTAGAATGATACTTGGCGAGAATACGAAAGTCGAGCTATGAGGTGCGCATCGTTGAGAATGCTCGTGATAGGCGGAGCGGGATTCATGGGCAGCAACTTCGTTAGATACATGCTTTCGAGATACAGAGATATAGAGGTACTGGTCTACGATAAGCTCACTTATGCTGGGAGACTCGAGAACCTTCACGATGTATCGAATGATCCTAGGTTTAGCTTTGTCCGCGCTGATGTGTGTAACGAAGAGATGCTGCAGAAGGTTGTAGAGAAGTTCCAGCCTGATGTAGTAGTCAACTTTGCAGCGGAGACCCATGTGGATAGATCAATAAATGAGCCAGCACCCTTCCTAAAGACTAACGTCTTCGGGGTCTTCACACTACTTGAGGTAGCTAGGAAAAAGGATATTGAGTTACTAGTTCACATATCTACAGACGAAGTTTATGGTGACCTGCGAGAAGGAGGATCAGCTACTGAAGACTGGCCGTTTAGGCCAAGCAGTCCTTACTCTGCTAGCAAGGCTGCGGGAGATCTATTCTGTCAAGCCTACTGGAGAACGTACCGCATACCTGTACGGATAGTAAGACCTTGTAACAACTATGGCCCTTACCAGCACCCAGAGAAGCTGATACCGAAGACTATTATAAGAGCCCTGCATAACATGCCCATACCTCTCTACGGCGGCGGACAGCAGGTTAGGGACTGGCTATATGTCGAGGATTTTGCAGAGGCACTCGATACAGTAATCCGTAGAGGATCCAATGGTGAAGCGTATAACATTCCTGGATTCAACGAGAAAAAGAATATAGAAGTTGTAGAAGCCGTGTTGAGGATACTGGGCAAGTCCACGAGCCTAATCAAGGTTGTTGAGGACAGGCCGGGGCACGACTATAGATACTCTATGAAAGGAGACAAGATACTGTCCCTGGGGTGGAAACCCAAGACTCCATGGCTTGATGGGCTGCGCAAAACGATCGATTGGTACGTTTCTAATGAGTGGTGGTGGAGACCCTTGTTAAGCGATGACTACTTTAAGAAAGATGTTCCGTGGAGGTGATGTCAATGAGGGTCTTTGTGACCGGAGGCTCCGGTCTCTTAGGGCATAGAATTGTTGAGGAGCTGTCCCGTAGAGGTCACGAGGTTATAGCTACGTACAACAGGACCTCACCGCGTTTAGGAGTAGACGGCGTTAAGTGGGTTAGGATTGATATTAGCGATGCTGTTGCTATAGAGGATGCCTTGCTCAAAGCCAGGCCGGACGCTGTGATTCATGCAGCAGCCTACACAGATGTTGATGGGTGCGAGGTTGAGAAGGATCGTGCTTGGCGTGTTAATGTTGTTGCGACGAGAAGCATTGTTAGGGCTTGCAGAGTTGTGAAGAGCTACTTGATATACATATCTACAGACTACGTGTTTGACGGATCCAAAGGTATGTATAGCGAGAGCGATATTCCAAGCCCTATCAACTACTACGGGCTTACGAAGCTAGTAGCTGAGGAGATCGTGAAGAGCAGCGACCTTCTATACACTATAGTGAGGCCCAGCGCTATCTACGGTGTTGGTCCGGGAAAAGCTAACTTTGCAACATTCGTAGCAGATAGGTTGATGCGCGGTGAGGAGGTTCCAGCAGTTAGCGATCAGTATGTCTCTCCAACCCTAAACTCCGCGCTTGCGAGAGCAGTTGCCGAGATCGTAGAGATGAGGCCTATGGGTGTTCTCCACGTTGCGGGTAACCGCATGAGTAGGTACGAGTTTGCGGTTGCGCTAGCCAGAGCCCTTGGAGCTAACGAGGGGCTTATTCGAAGAGTTAGCATGGAGAGTATGAGGTGGAAAGCTAGGAGACCGCGCGACTCTAGCTTAGATACTAGCCGAGCGCGCGAGCTGCTAAGCGAGAAATTAGTATTTGATACTGAGAGCAGTATCCAGCTATTTGTCGAAGAGTACCGGAGGTGGAGAGGACTATGCCCATAATGTCGGTTCGAGAGCTGTGGCTCCCGGGAGTTAAGTTGGCGGACATAGCTAGGTTTGTTGATGAGAGAGGCGCGTTTCACGAGGTTATGCGCATTGACTGGCGCGAGCTACTGGGCGAAGATAAGTTTGTGCAAGCAAATCTATCTGTAACCTACCCCGGAGTTGTTAGAGCCTGGCATCGCCACCTTCGTGGACAGGTAGACTACTTCTTCGTCGTGCGAGGATCGGCAAAGGTGTGCGTATACGATGAAGAATCTAGGCATTTGGTGGAGGTGGTGCTCGCGGAATCTAGGCCGCAGATACTTAGGGTGCCTGGCCACTACTGGCACGGCTTTAAGGCTATAGGAACTGAGCCCGTGTACCTCCTATACTTCGTTACAAAACTGTACGATTATTCGAATCCTGATGAAGAGAGGAGACCCTGGAATGATGAGAGCATAGTTCCGCTAAAGATAAACGGGCGTAGCGACGACCCTAGATGCGGAAAGGCGTGGGACTGGTTCTACCCCCCACATAGATAGATAGTGTTTTCTAGGCAGGCTCTCCGAGGCGTATAGGGAGCTATCATGAGGTACTTCGTGGTTCTCGTCACGGCTTCATCGATGGAGGAAGCGATGAGGATTGCTAGGCGTGTGGTTGAGGAGAAACTAGCTGCGTGTGTGAACATAGTTAACGGTGTTAGATCCGTATACGTGTGGAAGGGTAACGTTGAGGAAGGTAGCGAGGTGCTGCTGATAATGAAGACGAGGGAGGATGTTCTGCAGAGGCTTATAGAGAGGGTTAAGGAGCTCCATAGCTACGAGGTTCCCGAAGTTATTGCTATCGAGATAGCTAACGGTCTAAGCGCTTATCTCGAGTGGATAGATCGTGTTGTAGAAGGACGAGAGTAGTGCGCCCCTACGTAGTGATATTCTTTACTCAGAGCATCGACGGTAAGATAGCTGCAGTAGATGGGTATAGCAAGCTATCGTGTGAAGAGGATAAGAGAAGGCAGTTCTGGCTTAGATGTGCAGTTGATGGTGTTGTGGTAGGGGCTAACACTGTCATAGCGGATAATCCTAGGCTGTACCCGAAACTGTGCTTAGAAACGAAGAGTCGTTACTTTAGAATAGTTATAGATGGAAAGCTTAGGATCCCGCTGGATGCGAGAATTCTAGATACTTCTAGGTTCGGAACCATAGTCATTACGAGCAAATGCGCTCCAGCTGACAAGGTGAGAGAGCTTAGGAAGATGGGTGTCGAAGTGATTATGTGTGGAGACGGGGAGCGGATTGATATCCATAGAGCTCTAGAGATGCTGTTGAAAGAGTTTGGCATAGAGAAGATCATGGTTGAGGGAGGAGGGAGCACTATATGGAGCTTTGTGAGCAGCGGTGCCTTCGACGAAGTTAGGGTTACGATATCGCCAGTGATCTTTGGTGGTGCAGCGGTTAGCTCGGTTTCAGGAGAGGGGTTTAGGGGTAGGGATGCTCCAAAGCTCGACCTAGTTTTTGCAGCTCTGTGTAAGTGCGGCTCAGAGATACATCTCGTGTATCGTAATCCTAGCCCGGTGGGTCACGCAGTAGCTAGGGGAGTTGGCACTTTAAACAACTTCTCTAGGATACTGATTGATAGAGGTGAGCTAGTAGGTGGGCGAGGCACCACCTCCTCCACCACCAGTTAGACCGCCAGCTCGATGGGAGAGACCAATTGATCTAGGCGCAGCTCAGAGAGCTGTGGAGACTGTGAGAAGCGCTCTTCCGTACATTACTATAGGGCCTCCAATTATGCACTATGGTCCGGCAGGAGACGTGCACATAGATGTTCCGCTGGTTTACCACGACGTAGCGCTCGATAGGGTGCACTTCGATCCAATTGCAAAGTCTCCCTCTCCTAAGGGAAGGCCTGTGCATGCATGGGGAGTTAGCGTTGATCGTGCAGAGGTTGTGAGTATAATGGAGCAGGTGCTTAAGGAGCTGCGGGTTGTGGACGCTGTGGAGTTTCGGAAGCCCGAGGACTGCTGGGTTGTTCCTCTAGCGTGGAAGGTGCTCATAGTTGCTCACATAAAGGTTACCTCCGATGGCACACAACTCGTTCCAGACTACCATCTTACTGCTGAAATGCGAAGGTTTGCCTCTTGGTAGCTAAAGCCGCTTCCTTACTGCGGGTGCTAGCTAGGAGAAAGGGCCTGGTAGCCCTCGTAGCGCTCTTTGTAGCTCTTTCTATATACAACAGAGCGTTTCTCGGTGTTGCGCTACACTACCTTAACCTTAGGGTTTTAGAGCTGCTAGCATCGATGATGATTGTATCGAGGGGTTTCGAGCTTTCTGGGATACTATCGCGTATATCAGCGCGCCTAGTTGAGGTATCACGCGGTAGCGTTAGGCTGCTGCTCGCGCTCCTGCTGGTTACCACGGCTATGGTAAGCGCTGTGCTTATGAATGATACGTCTCTATTCGTCTTTGTTCCGCTCGCGGTTGCTATAGCGAGGCTCTGCTCGCTTAGAAGAGATGAGATCGTTGCGCTCACTGTGATAGCTGCGAACGTTGGGTCTCAGCTAACGCCTATTGGAAACCCGCAGAACATGTTGGTGTGGGTGTATGCGAGAGTCCCCTTCTGGGTCTTTGTAGCAAAGATGGCTGCGCCAACACTATTCTGCATAGCTATCCTCCTTGTGTACGCTCTGCATGTGTCTAGAGGCAAAGGGAGGATTCCGGTTCCACCGCGTACAGCGTTAGACAGTAAGCTAGCTGCGGCATCCATGGCATCGCTGGTAGCCACGATAGTCATTGCGCAAAGCTGTTGGTGGTACCTAGCGCTAGTGCCGCCGCTTGTCTCAATTGTGGTTCTTCGCAGGTTCGAGCTAGCTAAGGCGGTTGATCTCTGGCTTCTAGCATTCTTCGCATTGATATTCATGGACTTCGGAGGCTTGGGCTGGATCCTCTCCTCTCTTAGGCTCTATGCGACAAGAATCACGATTGTTGCTCTAGGAATAGCGCTTAGCCAAGCCATAAGCAATGTTCCTGCTGCTGCAATACTGATACATTGGGTTGGATCGAGGTACTGGTATCAGATAGCGCTGTCGTGTGACATTGCGGGCAATGGTACTATAATTTCGTCTCTAGCTAACATCATTGGTGCGAAGCTTGGTGAGGTTCGGTACGGTGATATGCAGAGAAGAACTATTCCCTTTCTGCTAGCGACGATCCCTATAGCCTTGGTATTCTCTTTAGGTATCATCTAGGTTATTAAGGGTTTGCATAAGCAAGTATTAGTACGGAAGGTTAGGAGCTTTCGCTAGCGCTATCAGTAGGTAGCGCAGAGTTGAGCGAGGCTGTAGGATCTAAGGTGAAAGAGTATACCATACAGGCGTACCCGCGGGTATCTATAATTGTTGAAATAGTTGAGACTCCCGATCACAAGCTCAAGTACGTAGTGAAGGAGCCTCCCTTAACTAAAGAAGGAGAGAGACTGCTTAAAGAAGCGATGAATAGGATCATGGGCGACGTCAAGCTCCTAAGCCATTTCTCTAAGCTAACAGGGGTAGACGAGGGAATAGAGGAAGCAATAGAGCTGCTGAAACCGATGGCTAAGAAGAAGCTGAAGAAGGGCGTGATAAGCGAGGATGAGCTGTATGCAGTAGCTTACTACATTTCGCGTGATCTAGTGGGGTACGGCAAGATAGATCCTTTGCTTCGAGACCCACACATCGAGGACATCACTTGCGATGGTGTTGCGATACCGATATACGTGTTCCACAACGAGTACGAGTGGCTAGAGACGAACATAGTGTTCACGTCGGTAGAGGAGCTCGAGAGGGTTATAAGAAAGCTCGCGCACCGGGCTGGCGTGGAGCCAACGTTTGCGCAGCCTATAGTTGAGGGCGTTATAAGGCCAGAGGGATACAGGCTTCATGTGGTTCTAGACGTTGTATCCAGAAGAGGGCATAGCTTTACCATTAGGAGGTTTAGGGAAGTACCGTTCACAATGGTAGAGCTGATTCAGAGGAGAATGCTTGATCCAGCTCTAGCAGCATTTCTATGGCTAGTTGCTGAGAATAGGCAAGGTATAGTAATATACGGTCCTACGGGCGCCGGCAAGACAACGCTCTTGAACGCGATAGCGATGCTGCTACCTCCGGAGGTTAAGATCGTTACCGCGGAGGACACTCCCGAGATCTCGCTTCCATTCCACGATAACTGGGTTGCCATGACTACGAGGCTCAGCACCGATCCCTATGTGCAGAGCGTGTCCTTGCAAGCTCAAGTGGAGTCAGCTCTTCGGCAGCGTCCCGACGTACTTATACTTGGGGAGATAAGATCTAGAGAAGCGTATAGCTTCTTCCAAGCGGTCTCGACAGGGCATGGAGGGCTCACGACGGTTCACGCCGAGTCTGTAGAGGCATTAATTCGAAGATTATCCTCGCCTCCCATGTCTGTCCCTAAGTCCCTAATAGCAACAGCTCGACTCTTCGTTGGAGTCCTTAGGCTTGCTCTCCCTTCGGGTGTCACGAGGAGAGTTGTCTACGTTCATGAGGTTGAGGGATATGATCCTAGAAGGGACTCGATAAAGATAAAGCTTGAAGCTAGATGGTTTAGGAATGAGGATTTGTGGAAGATGGATCTGAAGACCAGTACGAGTATCGAGGCGATAGCATCTCTCAACGCTCTTAACTACAACGATGTTGTTGAGGACCTTATCAAGAGATCAACGATACTCTGGTGGGCTGCGATGAAAGGACTGGATATTGTTGCTCTTCACACTCTAGTAAGAAGGTATAGAAGGAACCCTGATGAGGTGTACAAGAAGGTGCTTAGCGAGGTAGAGAAGCCTTACGAGGCGATACAACTTGATACGATCGAGAGGCTCGAGATCTAGCACTTTGCTTCAGCCGCTCATAGACGCTCTATCTAAGCCTCTGTACCCATTGCTCTCAAAGTATCGCTCGCTCGAGGTTTTGGTTATAGGGTCGGGTATAGATACTGGCTTCGAGTCGTACTGCCGTAAGGGAGCGGCCTCTATACTCATAGCTATGGTAGCTGGGAGCTCGCTAGCATTCGTTGCTTTCAGCACTATCATACCTTACATCATGGCAGCTGTAGCTGCGGTAGCTGTTGGGGTTGCAGTAATACTACCCATATCGCTAGCAGCGTTCATAGCGCTACCTGCAACTATGTATAGTAATAGAGGTGCAGTACTCGAGGCAAAGTTTCCTGCATTCGCACTAGTCCTATCTCTTCTCCTAGCTGCTGGAGCCTCTCTGAGCCAAGCTATAGAGACTATGTATAGTAGGTACCTCGAAGACCTAAAGAACTTCAGCATAGAGATCGAGATGCTCAGATCAATGATTCGCGTTGGTGTACCCATAGATGAGGCTCTGAGAAAGTTATCGTATATAACACCCTCGCAGACTCTAAAGGCTCTGTTTCTCGATCTAGCAGCTGCCACGAGAATAGGTGGTGACCTAGCAGAGTCCGTAAGTAACGCAATGAGAAACTACATCGATAGGTACAGCATAAGGGTGGAGAAGGTAGTGAATGATATTGGAGTCATAATGGAGGGCTATCTATCGGTGTGTATGCTGCTGCCACTCCTGCTAGGTGTTCTATCCATTCTGTTTATGGTTGCGCCAAGCGCAGGACTAACGTTTGAAAGCATTATGTTCATGACGGTGTTTATTATGATACCGATCATATCTGCCATGACGCTAGTAATCGTCGATTCCATGGTATCGAAGCTGAGGGTGTGAGCCTTGAGGATAGTCACCTTTAGAAGGGTGGGCATTGCGGTAGCGCTCTTCACTGTTATAGGCATTCTCCTTCCTACGATGGGGTACAGCGAGCTTGCCAAGCTCGCGGGGGTGAAGGTGCCGACGGGAATTAGGTTCGAGGCGTACGTGTTTGGACCCTTGGTATTAGTGCTTCCAGTGAGTCCCCAGAGCATAGTTCTAGTATCGTGCCTCGTCGTGGGTGTTGCTAGCGCAATCTACGTTTTCACTAGAGCGAAGTTCCACTACTTCGAAGCTATGAGAGAGGAGCTCATGCAGCTGATATCCAGCGTTGCCGCAATGGTTAGGACGAGGGTTCCGCTAATAGATGCGCTCGAGGAAGCTAGCGGAATTGTTGGTGAGCCTCTTCGCAGTGCTGTACTCGAATTCACCTCGCTAGTTAGGCTAGGAGAGGATCCCCATGTAGCAATGAGGAAAGTTTTCGGTAAAGCGCCTCCGGAGGTCAGGTTGCTAGCCTCATCCTTTGTAATAGCTATGCAGAGCGGTGGCCGCGTCCCAGAGGTTCTTTCCGAAGCCAATAGGTATGTTCAACAGCTCCAGAGAATGGACTTTATAAGAAGGTACAGATTAGCTGAGCAAAGGCTTATAGCGCTAATGGCAGTGCTAGCATTCGCTGCATCAGGAGCAGTAATTGTATGGCTAATAGAATATGTTGCCCCTAAGCTAGCCTCCCTCCCAGGAGCAGCAAGCATAAACATACCCTTCGTAACCTCTAGCTATTTCGTATCGGCGCTATTCATGGATATTATGGCTAGCCTCGTTGTGAGCAGGATAATGACAGGGACTTTCTACTTGGCACCTAAGTATGTTGCGTTGACAGTTCCGCTAATAGCGCTCATGTTCCTAGCTCTAATGATGGGACTCATACACATCTTTTGAGTTCTTGAGGTACCTATAGAGAACCCTTATTATCGCTAGGATTGTATCTCCTTCTCCTCTAAGCTTTCGATACTCCTCTTCTTTCAAGCTGCACTCAACTAACTCCTTAAGAATTTCGGATAGTTTTAGCACGTATACATTCTCCGAAGACAAGATGCTTAGATACGGCTCTATCTTCTCTAGATCCTTATCGTCTACAACTAGGATTGCTCGATCCACTCTATAACCATTGCTCTCTAAGTAAGCGAGGCTCCTCTTGAATAACCTTAGTAACCTATGTATCGAGTCTCTAACACGCTTAACGCTCTTAAAGTCCCTACATTCAACTATAACAGTTTCGCGGGGGCTTATAGCGAGAATGTCTATGAATTGATGAAAAATCCTCTCTGACCCTCCAACGCGTTTTCGATAGGGTATTGGAACAGCTACCCTCACTGCATAGCTTTTGCACATGAAGTAGCGCTGCACGAGCTCAACTAAGTACCTAGCCATCTCTAGAGCACGCTCTCTAGGAATCTGCCGTTCTCGTACACCAGGTCTCCGTCAGCGTACACCTTAACGTTGCGGCAGTCCTTAACGAGGTCCCAATGAATAGCGCTAACGTTCTTACCACCTGTCTCTGGATACGCAGCACCTAGAGCTAGATGTATAGTGCCTCCTATCTTCTCATCGAAGAGCGTGTTCCTGACGCATCTATTTATCGAGTAGTTGAGTCCGAACGCGAACTCTCCAACTCTCTTAGCTCCATCATCTACCTCTAGAGCTCTTAGAAGCACATCCTTACCCTTAACTGCGTCAGCCTCTACCACAACACCTTTCTTGAACACTAGCTTAACTCCCTCAACCTCGTATCCTCGATACATCGAAGGATAGTCGAATCGGATCCATCCCTCAATGCTATCCTCATGAGGTGCTGAGAACACCTCGCCGCCCGGCATATTATTCTTCCCATCGTCATTAATCCACTTCCTACCCCCAAACTTAGCTAGAAGGTCAACACCGTTCCCAATAACCTTCAGCTCATCAACCTTGCTAAGCAGGGCGCATACACGCTCCTGAAACTCAGCCTGCTTTCGCCATGCTGCTACGGGATCCTCCTCATCTAGCTTAAGAGCCCGAAACACGAAGCGCGCGAACTCGGTTAAACTCATCCCAGCCTCCTGCGCTAAGGCTTTAGTGGGATAAGGGGTCACCACCCAGCGCAGCTCTCCCTTAGCAGCTCTCTCGAGAAAGATCTTCTGAACGTTCCTTCGAGCAGCTGCAGCAATCTTCAGCTTCTCCGGATCTACAGATGATAGGTACCTCGTATGGGTGCTCGCTAGGATGCTTATTGCGCAGTCAGCGTTCTCAATTATGTACTTGTCTATTTTTGGCTCCATGCTAAGTACCTCGCTAGGAGCATACATGAAGAACACTTCCTGTAGAAGCTCATCGTATATTATCGAGTATGGATATGCACCCCGCGAGACCACTTCCTTGACGAGCGATGCCATTAGCGGTAGCGACTCGTAGGTTCCGTTGATTACTACTAGATCCCCGCGTCTTACAGATAGGCAGTACTCGCAGAGGAGCCTAGCGTGTCTCTCCGCCTCAATAGGTATATACATGTAGATCCCCCAGCTAAGCTCTAAGAAGCTGTCTAGAAAAGCGTAAGTTGAATGATGAGCCCTCTACCGGCTGAAATCATGATGAGTAGCGACCGTATCTGATAAAATCTCTTGTAATGCTTCTAATGGGGGTGCTGTGATTGGAGCGCGTACTAGTTATCGGTCTTGGTGAGGTGGGTAAGCCTCTCTACGAGATAGCTAAGGAGTGCGGAAGATTCGAGGTGTACGGCTACGACGTGGATCCGTCGAAGTCTGTAGACTCTCTAGAATCTATACCGAAGCACATAGACTACCTACACATAGCTATACCCTTTAGCGAGAGGTTCGCAGATATAGTAGCTAGCTACGCCAAGATGTTCAACGCTAAAGCAGTGGTAATTCATAGCAGTGTAGCTCCCGGAACAACTAGAAAGGTATTCGAGATCCTAGGAACTCTAACAGCCTACAGCCCTGTGAGGGGCAAGCACCCTAACTTGAAGAAGCATCTAAGGTTCTGGAGCAAGTGGGTTGCAGCAGTTCCGAAGGAGCATACAGAGAGGGTTGCAAAGCACTTAGAGGCAATGGGGTTCCGCGTGGTTAGAGCTCTTGATCCAGAGTCCCTAGAACTAGCTAAGCTATGGGAAACCGTGTATCGAGCTATAATGATCGCTGCGTGGCAAGAGATTCACCGAATTGCAGTTTCTCTAGGAGCTGATGTAGAGGTGGTTGCTAGGTTCGTTAAGGAGGTTCACGAGGTTCTTAGGGATAGACCAATATACTTCCCAGGGTACATAGGAGGCCACTGCTTGATACCTAACACCCGTATACTTCGCTCAGTATACGGGTCGAAGCTACTGGACTTCGTCATTGAATCGAATGAGAGACGGGCTAGAGAGCTAGAGGATGAACGCGTGCGAAGAGATGTTGAGAGGGTCAAGAAGGTTGCCGAGGAAGTTATGAACCTAGAGTACTACAGAGATCCCTAACACTAACAAGGTTAACTCTAGGCGTGGCACCTAAGCCCCTCCACAGCCTCGAGAGGCTGCTTCGCACCTCATCAAAGGGAATAGATCTGGTTTCGGCAGCGAAGTACTTGGAGACGAAGGATTGCAGCTTGTAAATAGCTTTAGCTCTCTGAGGGCTGAATCTCCAGAGTAAGCACCTTAGGAAGGTGTCCTCGGGCACGAATCTAGAGTACGCCTTACGGTACTCCCTCTTTAGAACACTAAGGACGAGGCCCTCATCCTCAATGCTTTGCTTAGCAACTATATACTCGTAAATGCTCTTGAATGGGCATAGCGCGCAGGACACCCTAGTCACTCCCCGCAAGTATAATGGATGAGTAAGGCCGTGTTCAGAGACGATCTTAACAACATCTATTAGCGTGGCTTTAGCGATGAGGTAGAGTTTGCGTATTCTAGCGTGTGCCGCTGTGCTAGATGCTATAGCTCTAAAAAGCTTCCTACATCTCTTAGGGGATTCCGTAGCACGGTCTGCCACAACAACTACAGCATCTAGTTGCTTAGCTAGCCTCTTAATAGGCCTAGTCTTGAACTGAGTGCACCACCTATTGCCTAGCCTTGGAAGCCCCCTCCACCTCATGTAGGACTTCACATCCCTACGCTTAGCCTCAATAACCTCTAGGTCGAAGCCAAGTCTCGATGCTAGGGTAGCAGCGATGCGAGGGTTATTTGGGTCGTCTAGAAGCGGTACATAGACGTATACTAGGCGCAGTTTAAAGTCGAACCTATCAAGTAAGTGATTCAGCAATAGCAACGCTAAGGTGCTATCCTTACCCCCGCTATAGCATAAGAGAACGTTTCTTCTCTCGATGATAGGTCTTACGAAAGCCTCAACATCTCTAGCAGCATCTTCTAGGCTGCACCAACTGCAGCCGTAGGGAGGAGCTACGAAGCTGCAAAGCGATTTAATACCGATAGATTCAGAGCTTATCACAACATCTCCCTTTCTCAGCAGGATGGATATGTCGGTACAGAACCCGCTAGGCAGGATAGCGTATATCTTGGTTCTATCGGAGCTAGGGTCCTTCTCCACTAGAAAGTCCGGAGCTACACCTATGTAGCGAGCAATAGCTCCACGGACCAGCACTGGATAGAGCTCCATCGGAGAAGAAGCTCGGGTAGATAGATAAAAAGACGTTAGAGAACCTTATCCGCAAACAGGGTAGTCGTCGGGTACTTTGGCTCTGAAGTACTTTCCTGTGGATGGGTCCTGGAATAGGCCTATCTTAACTCCCTTTCTTCCCTTGGGTG
>JAADCV010000056.1 GCA_013154235.1 Thermoproteota archaeon
TCGAAATTGAGGACGCGTTGGAGAAACTAGGATATAGTCTCTCGCGCGTGTAAGCCATGCCCGCGAAGAAGGATCTTCGTAGCAAAATACTTGAGCATGAGCTTGTTCCTAAGCATGAGGTAGTTAGTCCCGAGGAGGCTGTTGAGATCCTCAGAAGGTTCGGCATAAGACCCGAGCAGCTGCCGTGGATCAGAAGCAGCGACCCCGTTGCTAGAGCGATAGGTGCTAAGCCGGGAGACATAGTAAAGATTATTAGGAAGAGCCCGACTGGTGGAGAGGTCGTAGTATATAGATACGTAGTGCCGTTCTAGGTGGAGAAGCAATGAGTAGCTCTCCCATATTTGACCGTAGCCACATCACGGCGTCGATGGGGCCTATACCGAGAGCCCATCCGCCGCAGCACCCAGAGCTCACCCATGATGATAGATGGGCTCTCATGGAAGCGTTTATTCGCGAGAAGGGGCTTACGAAGCACCACATAGAATCGTTCAACAGGTTTGTGGAGCATTTGCTCGGGGAGATCATTAGGGAGGAGAGCGTTATAGAGATTCCGACATCGGGTCTCAAGATAGAGATAAGAGGGTTTAGGCTAGGGGATCCTCAGATAAAGGAGGTTGATGGAAGCATAAACACGCATATAACTCCCATGGAATGCCGCTACAGAGACTTGACGTACGCAGCACCGCTATACATCACGCTGGTCCCCAAGGAGAACGGGCTCGAAGGGCATCCGGTAGAGGTTCTCATAGGGTACATACCGATAATGGTGCGCTCGGCTAAGGATCCGACGAGCAGAATGAGTAGGGAGGAGCTTATTGCAATCGGTGAGGATCCTAGGGATCCGGGAGGATACTTCATAATAGATGGAAGCGAGAGGGTTATAGTCATACAAGAGGATCTAGCGCCTAACAGGATAATAATAGACTATGGTCAAGAGAGCCTAAACATAACCCATACAGCAAAGGTTGTTTCCGCTACCGTTGGTTACAGAGTTCCAGTTATCCTAGATAGGCACAAAGACGGAACGCTACATGTTTCCTTCCCAGCAGTGCCAGGGAAGATACCTTTTGTTGTGCTTATGAGAGCGCTAGGGCTTGAGAGAGACATTGATATCGCGCTAGCAGTATCGCCAGATCCCGATGTGCAGAAGGAGCTCTTCGTATCCTTCGTGCAGGCTAGCGCGATAGCTACGGTAGAGGACGCACTTGATTACATAGGGTCTAGGGTTGCGGTAGGTCAAGCTCGTGAGAGCAGAATCGAGAGAGCGAAGTACATACTAGACAACTACTTCCTACCTCACCTCGGTACGCGCCCTGAGGATAGAATAAGGAAGGCTCTGTTCCTAGGACAGATGGCTTGTAAGCTGCTAGAGCTTGTGCTTGGCAGGAGGCCACCGGATGACAAGGATCACTATGCTAATAAGAGGCTCAAGCTGGCTGGAGACATGCTAGCGATACAGTTCAGGGTCGCGTTTAGAGCTTTCCTAAGGGACTTTAGGTACCAGCTAGAGAGGGCTAGGATAAGGGAGCGCAGGCTCAGTCTATCGCTTTATGTAAGAAGCGACATCATCACCGAGAGAATAAGGCATGCTCTAGCTACGGGAACGTGGGTAGGCGGTAGGACCGGGGTTAGTCAGATACTGGATAGAACGAACTGGATGGCGATGCTCAGCCACATGAGGAGAGTGATATCGCCGCTTAGCAGAAGCCAGCCGCACTTCGAGGCTAGGGATCTCCATGGTACGCAGTGGGGTAGGCTTTGCCCGTTCGAGACTCCAGAAGGACCAAACTGTGGACTCGTCAAGAACCTAGCGCTGTGCGCAACGATCTCGGTGGGTGTTGACGAGAAGGAGGTTGAGAAGAAGCTCTACGACCTAGGGGTTGTACCAATACTGCGGATCTTCGAGGATCTTAGAGACGGCAAGATAAGCTTCGAGGAGATAAGGAGCTGGGCAAAGGTGTTCCTCAACGGTACTATAATAGGGTACCACCCAGATGGAGATAGGCTCGTGGCAGAGCTTCGAAAGCTTCGTCGCCAAGGCAAGCTGCATTACGAGGTTAACGTTGCGCACTACAAGACCCAGTACATAAACGAAGTGTATGTTAATTGCGACGCCGGTAGAATAATCAGGCCTCTGCTAGTTGTCGAGAACGGCAAGCTCAAGATAACAAAGAGGGATGTTGAGGATCTCAGAAGCGGTAGATGCACGTTCGAGGACCTAGTTAAGAGGGGTGTCATAGAGTATCTGGATGCCGAGGAAGAGGAGGATGCGCTGATAGCGCTTAACCCGACGGAGATAACCCCGCAGACAACCCATGTTGAGATATGGCCTCACGCGATTCTCGGAGCTGGAGCATCCATAATACCGTATGCAGAACACAACCAGTCTCCGAGGAACACCTACGAGGCCGCGATGGTTAAGCAAGCTCTAGGATTCTATGCAGCTAACTTTAGCCTAAGGCTAGACTCTAGAGCGCACCTACTGCACTACCCACAGAAACCGCTTGTCCAGACTAGAACCATGGATATACTGGGGTTCAACGATAGGCCCGCTGGACAGAACATGGTTGTCGCCGTGATGAGCTTTACCGGGTACAACATGGAGGATGCGCTAATAATGAACAAGTCATCTGTTGATAGAGGTCTAGCCAGATCAACCTTCTTCAGGACGTACGAAGCTGAGGAGCGTAAGTATGCAGGGGGTCTCGAAGATAGGATAGAGGTTCCAGACAGTAAGGTCCTAGGGTACAGGGGAGAGCTAGCTTACTCTAAGCTGGATAGGGAAGACGGTGTGGTGAAGGTAGAGATCGAGGTTAAGGGAGGCGATGTGCTGATAGGCAAGACTAGCCCGCCCAGATTCGTCGAAGAGTACAGAGGTTATGGAATTCTAACGCAGAGACGCAAGGACACCTCCGTAACGGTGAGACACGGGGAGAAAGGATGGGTGGATATGGTTGTGATGACTACGTCTGCAGAGGGATACAAGCTCGTAAAGGTTAGGGTGAGGGACCAGAGGGTTCCAGAGGTTGGAGACAAGTTTGCTTCGAGACACGGTCAGAAGGGAGTTATAGGTGCGCTGATACCTCAGTACGACATGCCGTACACGGTCGATGGAATAACGCCGGACCTCATAATCAATCCACACGCCCTACCATCTAGAATGACGCTGGGCCAGCTAATGGAGAGCATCGCTGGTAAGGTGGCTGCGCTTAGAGGTAGATTTGTCGATGGAACGCCGTTCTTTGAGGAGGATCTCGGCGAGCTTAAGAAGCAGCTACTTCTATTCGGCTACCCAATGGATGGCACCGAGCCTATGTATGATGGTAGGACCGGGGAGCTTGTCGGCAACCCGATATTCATAGGTATAGTGTACTACCAGAAGCTGCATCACATGGTCGCAGACAAGATGCACGCTAGAGCGAGAGGACCCGTACAGCTGCTCACGAGACAGCCTACAGAAGGTAGGGCTAGGGAGGGAGGACTTAGGTTCGGTGAGATGGAGCGAGACACGCTGATCGGGCACGGAGCAGCCGCTCTGCTCCGCGAGAGGATGCTCGAGAGCTCCGACAAGACCGTTATCTACGTCTGCGAGCTCTGCGGATTCATAGGGTGGTACAACAGGAGGAAGGAGGTGTACGAGTGCCCGATACACGGTGATAAGGGAGTGCTTCACCCAGTGGTTGTGCCATACGCATTCAAGCTGCTGATCCAAGAGTTCATGAGTATGGGGATAAAGCCTAGGCTCATACTAGCGGACAAGTATGAGTATCTAACTAAGAGAGATAGAGAGAAGTTTCTTTCAACTGAATAAAGTGGGTGCAGGCCATGGAGGAGAAGGTTATAGCTAAAATAAAGTTCGGAATACTTTCTCCCGACGAAATTAGGAAGATGAGTGTAGCAACAATAGTCTCTCCCGAGACCTACGACGAGGATGGAACCCCTCTAAGAGGCTCTGTGATGGACCCGAGGCTAGGAGCAATCGAGCCAGGGCAGGTTTGTCCAGTATGCGGCAACACTATGGCTATGTGCCCTGGCCATTTCGGTCACATAGAGTTAGCGCTGCCAGTGATAAATGTTCTATTCGTTAGACACATATATGATCTGCTTAGAGCAACGTGCGCGAACTGTTCGAGAGTGAAGCTGCCTCCCGAAGAGGTTGATAAGTACAGGAACTACCTGAGGAGGCTGCAGAAGAGGTATCCCAAGCTAGCTAAGAGGTTCGCTGAGTACCTCAAGAAAAGAGCTATCAAGACAAGTATCTGTCCGTACTGCGGGCTTAAGCAGCCCAAGATAAAGCTCGAGAAGCCCACAACATTCTACGAGGTTGGTGAAGAGAAGCGCGAGATGATTAGGCTGAGCCCCATAGACATTAGGCGCAGGTTCGAGAACATCCCCGATGAGGATCTCGAGCTTGTGGGCTTCGACCCAAGAGACTCTAGGCCCGAGTGGATGATAATGACGGTGCTGCCGGTACCGCCAACAACAATAAGGCCGAGCATTCTCGTTGAGACCGGCATAAGGTCTGAGGACGACCTCACGCACAAGCTCGTAGATATTATAAGGGTTAACGAGAGGCTTAGAGAGCACATAGCTGCAGGAGCACCCCAGATAATAATTGAGGATCTGTGGGAGCTCCTGCAGTACCATGTAACCACGTACCTAGACAACGAGGTCCCCGGCATCCCTCCAGCGAAGCACAGATCCGGTAGGCCACTGAAAACGCTAGCGCAGAGGCTCAAGGGCAAGGAGGGTAGGTTTAGAGGCAACCTCTCTGGAAAGAGAGTAGACTTCTCCGCGAGAACAGTCATCTCGCCGGATCCATACCTAAGCATTAACGAGGTTGGCGTGCCTCTAGATATCGCGAAGATACTCACGGTTCCAGAGAGGGTCACTCCATGGAATATCGATGAGCTGCGCAAGTACGTGCTTAACGGTCCGTTTAAGTGGCCTGGGGCAAACTACGTGATAAAGCCCGATGGCAGGAGAATAGACCTCAGGTACGTGAGGGATAGGAAAACCATCGCTGAGACCCTCGCGCCGGGCTGGATTGTTGAGAGGCATCTGAAGGATGGAGACATAGTTCTATTCAACAGGCAGCCATCGCTGCACAGAATGTCGATGATGGGCCACATAGTTAGGGTGCTACCAGGCAAGACGTTTAGGCTGCACCTATCTGTGTGCCCGCCGTACAACGCTGACTTCGATGGAGACGAGATGAACCTGCATGTGCCGCAGACCGAGGAGGCTAGGGCGGAGGCTAGAGAGTTGACGCTCGTGCAGAACCACATACTGACGCCGAGATACGGAGGCATGATAATAGGTGCTATACAAGACTACATTAGTGGTGCCTACATACTCACGAGCAAGGCTACGTTGCTGACTAGGGAGGACGTGATAGATCTGCTGGCGGCAGCGAAGTATGTGGGGCCGATACCAGAGCCCGCTATTCTATCCCCGAGAGAGTTCTGGACGGGTAAGCAAGTGATAAGCATGTTCCTACCAGACGACTTCAACTATCATGGCAGAGCAAACATCTCGGCGGGGCACCTCAAGTGCGACGATATCGAGTGCTTCTGGGACTCCTACGTGGTTGTTAGGAAAGGGAAGCTGCTGCTAGGAGTTCTCGACAAGAAGTCTATAGGTGCTGAGCAGTGCGAGAACCTACTACACTGGCTAACTAAGGAGTACGGAGTTGAGTACGCTAAGGAGTTCATGGACCACCTCTTCAGAATGTTCATAAGGGTTCTAGAGAAGAGGGGCTTCACAATGAGGCTAGACGATGTTGCGATACCCGAAGAGGCTAAGCGTGAGATCGAGAACATACTTAAGGAGGCGTTCGAGAAAGTTCGCGAGCTAGTTCAGCAGTATGTCGAGGGTAAGCTAGAGCTCCTTCCAGCACGGACACCCGAGGAGACCCTTGAGATCAAGATCCTAGAGGTCCTCGCAGAGGCTAGAGATAGAGCTGGCGAGGCAGCAGCCAAGTACCTAGACCCATTCAACTACGCCTTCGTAATGGCTAGGACCGGAGCTAGAGGAAACATACTGAACCTAACGCAGATGGCTGCAGCCCTAGGCCAGATGACTGTCCGAGGAGAGAGAATATGGAGAGGGTACATGGGTAGACCACTACCGCACTTCGAGAAAGACGATCTAGGGCCCCTGGCTAGAGGCTTCGTAGTTAACAGCTTCTACAGCGGGCTCTCACCAACAGAGATGTTCTTCCACGCTGCTGGAGGTAGAGAGGGTCTAGTAGACACCGCGGTTAGAACATCGCAGAGCGGCTACATGCAGCGCAGGCTCATAAACGCGCTGCAGGATCTGTACGTCGAGTATGATGGGACTGTGCGCAACGCCGACGGAAGCATTGTGCAGTTCGTCTACGGAGAGGATGGTGTTGATCCGATGAGGGCAACTCATCAGAAAGCTGTTAACGTGGAGCGCATTGTTGAGAGAGTTGCTGGGTGGAAGCTATGAACGCGGTGGAGATAGAGAAGATCGTTAGAGATAAGCTCAGCGGTAGAGTGCCATCAAAGACCGTGGAGGAAGCAATTGATACGCTGAAGAGGTACGCAGATAGGCTCACAAAAGAGGAGATTGAGAGAATAGCCGAGCTCATCATCGAGGAGTACGTATCGAACACAGTAGATCCGGGAGAGCCTGTTGGCACGGTAGCTGCCCAGAGTATCGGCGAGCCCAGCACGCAGATGACTCTAAGAACGTTCCACTACGCGGGAGTCAGAGAGCTTAACGTTACTCTAGGTCTTCCCAGACTGATAGAGCTTGTAGATGCCAAGAAGACTCCATCTACGCCGCTCATGTACGTATATCTGCAAGAGCCTTATAACAGAGACGAGAACAAGGCCAAGGAGATCGCTAGGCTGATAGAGCTGACTAAAGTCGAGAACGTGGCTAAGAGGGTAGACGTAGACGTATTTGCAAACGCTGTAATAATAGAGCTGGATCCCGAGATGCTCGAAGATAAGGGTCTCACAGTCGACGATGTTAAGAGAGCTCTTGACAGGCTCAAGTCTAGGAAAGCTAGGGTTAGGATAAGCGAGGATAATCCCTATGAAATAGTGGTCGAGTTCGCCGAGGGTATAGACCCGTCAAAGATAGAGAGGCTCCGGGACAGGATTCTCCGCATAAAGATAAAGGGTGTTAGAGGAGTTAACAAGGTGATTATACAGAAGAGAGAGAACGAGTATGTGCTTGTTTGCGAAGGAAGTAACATTGCTGAAGTAATGAGGATACCCGGCGTCGACTACCGTAGGGTTAGGACGAACAGCGTTAAGGAAGTTGAGGAGGTTCTAGGGATTGAGGCTGCTAGAACGCTGCTCATAGAGGAGATAATGGACGTTCTGGAGGAGCAAGGTCTTGATGTCGATATAAGGCACGTTATGCTGGTAGCCGACATGATGACCCGTAGCGGCACTGTTAAGCAGATAGGTAGGCACGGTATAGCAGGGGAAAAGGATAGCCCGCTAGCTAGGGCAGCATTCGAGGTAACAGTTAAGAACCTTGTGGATGCTGCGGTTAGAGGAGAGATCGATAATCTGTGGGGAGTCACGGAGAGCGTGATAGTAGGCAACTACATACCTGTTGGAACCTCGAAAGTCAAGCTCGTTTATAATCCCTACGTAAAGTAGTGTCGCTACATGTAGGTGAGCAGAGATGGCATCGCTGCCTCCACTCGATGTCGTATTGAGAAGGGTAGTTATGACTGGGCAGGTAGTGATAGGATCTAAGAGAACGCTGAAGTACGTCAAGCTCGGTAAGGTCAAGGTTGTTATTAGGGCAGCTAACCTGCCTACGGATCTAAAAGAGGACCTCGAGTACTACGCTAGATTGTCCAACGTACCGATAATAGTGTATCCCGGGAGCAACGTAGACCTAGGGACTGTCGTAGGAAAACCTTTTTCAGTAGCGATGCTAGGCGTTATAGATAGCGGTCAGGTACCGATGGATCTACTACTTGCATATGCAAGGAGCGGTAGTGGGTGAGATAGGAGTTGGCCCTTCCAGGCAGAGCCAGCGAAATAAAGCCCCATAGAAGCGTCAAGCTAACAATGGAGGAGCTTCGCTACATGACGCTCTTTCAAGACGTGACCGGAGTTACGCCTAGGGATTGTATAGTAGATGAGTCGCGCAACACGATAACGTTCATTGTCGACCCTGGAAAGTCCGCGCAGGCTATAGGTAGAAGAGGGAGTAACGTTAGGCAGTTGAGTAGGCTGCTAGGTAAGAACATAGAGATAATCGAGTGGGCGGAGAACCTAGAGGACTTTGTCAAGAACATATTCATGCCCGCTAGAGTGCTCGGGACGAAACTCGTAGTGCATCCAAACAAGAAGATACTGTACGTCACGGTGGACCCCAAGGATAAGGGGATAGCAATAGGTAAGAATGGGAGAAACGTCGCTAAAGCTAGGCTAGTGCTGAAGAGGTACTTCGATATAGATACCGTGATAATAGTCTAGCGCGGGGCTTCAAAGGCTTTTAAGCATGGACTGAAAGCGTTCATGGGGTAGGAGAGCGTGCCGGGAAAGAAGTCTCCCAATGGACTCTTTGCGGCTAGGAAGCTACGAAGGAAGAGGCTGAAGTTTAGATGGAGTCAGCGAGAGTTTAGGATCAGGATGCTGGGACTCAAGAGAAAGTATGACCCTCTCGAAGGCGCCCCAATGGCTAGGGGTATAGTTCTTGAGAAGGTCGGTGTAGAGGCTAGACAGCCTAACGCTGGCGTTAGAAAGTGTGTCAGGGTTCAGCTAGTTAAGAACGGTAAGGTGGTTACAGCATTCGTGCCCTACGACGGTGGCCTAAACTACATTGACGAGCATGACGAGGTTATCATAGTTGGTATAGGAGGGCCTAGAGGTAGGTCAATGGGAGACATCCCCGGTGTTAGATACAAGGTTGTTCTAGTCAATGGCGTAGCTCTAACTGAGCTGATTAAGGGTAAGAAACAGAAGCCGCTTAGGTGATGCGCTTGGCACGTGAGCTACCCATAAAGGATGAGCTTGATGCAGTTGTGCCCCTGGACGAGATCAAGCTCTTCGGAAAATGGAGCTATAAAGGGGTTGTCGTAAGGGATCCGAGCCTAAAGAAGTATATATCGCTGAAGCCTGTGGTGCTTCCACATACTGGAGGTAGGCACGAAAGGAGGCACTTCGGTAAGGCAGAGGTACCTATAGTAGAGAGGCTGATAAACAGAATGATGCGTAAGGCTAGGAACACTGGAAAGAAGCATTTAGCGTACAACATAGTGAAGAACGCCTTTGAGATAATACATGTTAGGACTGGCGAGAACCCGCTTCAGATACTGGTTAGGGCTATAGAGAATGCAGCTCCGCGTGAGGAGACTACGAGGATTATGTACGGAGGTATAGTCTATCATGTAGCTGTAGATGTGTCTCCTATGAGGAGGGTCGATCTAGCGATAAGGCACATAACGGAGGGAGCTTACCACTGCGCATTCAGATCGCTTAAACCGGTTGAGGAGTGCTTAGCCGACGAGCTCATACTCGCGGCGAACAACGATCCAAAGAGCTATGCGGTTCAGCGCAAGGAAGAGATCGAGAGGATCGCTCTGAGCTCTAGGTAACCTCGCTGCACGCTCGCTGAGTATTTTGGCTCGTGGCACGCTTCTTCTCCTCATGATGTTATAGGCTTATAAGTTCGGCCTCGGTAATCGAGAATCGCGAATAATGGTGTAAGTAGGGGGTATGCGCCTATGAGCACGAA
>JAADCV010000078.1 GCA_013154235.1 Thermoproteota archaeon
ATGCTCTTCCTCGTGGGGGCTAGCTCCGGGTTGCTCTCAGCCTTCCTCCAAGCCTCCTCTATCCTCCTCAGCAGCCTAGCCTCCTCGCCGCTCATCGCCGCGGGGGGAGTCTGGGGCCTCTCCCTAAGGTACCTCCAAGCCCTCATCACTAGGTGGGCTGGCCTCGTGAGCTTCCCGGCGCCGCTGACGTACCCTATCTCCCCCAGCATCTTCCTAGCGTCGCTATCTATCTCCTCGCCTCTCTCCACAGCCTCCAGAAGCCCTAGGATCCTCCTGTTGAGGAGCACCGGGTAGGGAGCACCTAGGTTGAGCTCGGAGAAAGCCTGCTTCAGCAGCCTACCGACCCTAGTTAGGGCTGCGAAGCCCCCGTTCGGCACGCTCAGCGTAACTACGTCCATGGCCTGCATCGCGTCGAAGAACCTTGTTTGGTACGCGCTCCTCTCTGCAGGACCCTCTGGAACCGAGACTATGGCTGCAGCCATAGCCTTCGTTACGACTAGCCTCCTCTCGCTGCCCTCAAGAGCCTCCTGAACGGAGAAGGCCTCTGGGGTGAGCTCGGTGCCCTCAGCGAACCCCCTCTCCTCCAGTATCCTAACCCACTTCTCCGGAACCCTGCCGCCAGCCCTAACGCTGGCGAAGAGCATCGTGTACACCCTGCTGTCTATCCACGGCTCCGCCGAGGGCCTTCCGCAGGTTCTCCACGCCTCGACTAGCCTCCTGCCAGCGTCGGTCACGACGAACTCGTCGCCCTCCCTCCTATCAAGCAGCCCCTGGCAGTAGAGGTCTAGGAGCTGCGATAGAGCCTGCTCAGCTCCGCCGAGCCTCTCGATAAACTCCCTGTAGCTGAACCACCCCCTATCCAGCTTCTCCTCCAGTATGCTCATAGCCCTCGTAGGGATGTACACCACGCGACTTCACCCCCGCTGCCTCGCGTCCACGGCTTATCAGTGTTTGGATATGTATAGCAGTTGAGGGTCCTCAAGCTAGGTGCATCGAGCCTAGCTGCAGACCCATCCACGTAGACACCTCTACGCGCGATTAGGATGTCGATGCCTAGCCTCTGGGAAGCGGTGGCATTAGGGTAAGACTTTTGTATGATCGGGGCCCCATACCTTAAATGTGGCTTCCGAACACCTTGTGTTTGGGTGCTCAACATGGGTAGGCTCGAGATAAGGTGGCATGGTCGCGGCGGGCAGGGTGCTGTCACCGCCGCGATAATAGTTGCTGAGGCTGCTATCTTCGAGGGTAAGTACGCTCAGGCTTACCCCGAGTTCGGTGCTGAGCGCAGAGGCGCTCCGGTTAGAGCTTACACGAGGCTCAGCGACAGCTACATCTACACGAGGTCCCCCATAACGAGGCCCGACGTGGTGGTGGTTCTCGATCCAGCGCTAGGCAAGGAGCTGTACCTCCCCGGGCTCAAGGAGGGCGGCGCGCTCATAATCAACACTAAGAGGAGCCTAGAGGAGGTGAAGAAGATGATTGGTAGGAGCGACCTTAGGTACGCCGTGGTGAACGCTACTGACATAGCTCTCGAGACGCTGAAGAGGCCCATAGTCAACACCGCTATGGTTGGAGCCCTGGTCAAGGTGATGAAGGAGCTAGGGCTAGCGCCATCGGTTGAGCTGGACTCCGCTATACACGCGATCAAGGCTGTGTTCGGCGACAAGCTGGGCGAGATCAACGCTGAGGCAGCTAAGAAGGCGTTCGAGTCAGTCATCGTTGGGTGAGGGCCATGAGCTCGGAGCTACCCACGTGGAAGGAGATACCCATCGCGGGAACCATACTGGAGCCCGGCAACTCGGTGAAGTACAAGACTGGTGACTGGAGAACGTTTAGGCCAGTGATTGATCAGGAGAAGTGCGTTAGGTGCCTATTCTGCTGGGCGTACTGCCCCGACGCCGCTGTGAAGATCGTGGAGAAGCCCTATAGGACGCAGAGCGGTAGGGAGTACCAGTTCTCGGTGGAGATAGACTACGACTACTGCAAGGGCTGCGGAATATGCGCAAACGAGTGCCCAGCTAAAGCTATCCAGATGGTTGAGGAGGTGAAGTGATGATGCCCGAGGTTAGGTGGAGGAGGCTCCCTCTAAACGCTAACTACGCGGTAGCCCACGCGGTTAAGGACAGCGACGTTGATGTGGTGGCTGCCTACCCGATAACGCCGCAGACCACCGTCGTGGAGAAGATCTCGGAGTTCATAGCTAACGGAGAGCTAGACGCTGAGATGATCCATGTTGAGAGCGAGCACTCGGCGCTAAGCGCGTGCGTAGGAGCTTCAGCAGCTGGAGCAAGGGTCTTCACCGCTACAGCAGCCCAGGGACTGGAGCTGATGCACGAGATACTGCACATAGCCTCGGGGCTGAGGCTACCCATAGTGATGACCATAGCTACCAGAGCCCTATCAGCACCGATAAGCATCTGGTGTGACTACAGCGACGTTATGAACGCTAGGGACGCCTCGTGGGTAACGATGTTCGTGTCCTCAGCTCAGGAGGCTTACGATAGCGTGATACAGGCATTCAAGATAGCTGAGCACCCAGACGTGCTGCTCCCAGTGATGGTTGCCTACGACGGGTTCATCATGAGCCACACCTACGAGCCCGTGCTGGTAGCTGAGGACCCAGCTCCGATAAGGGAGTTCATACCCAAGAGGAGGGATAGGATCGTGCTAGACCCCGAGAAGCCCGTCACCATGGGACCGATAGCGATGCCGGAGTGGTACTACGAGATCAAGTACCAGCAGGTA
Organism: Thermoproteota archaeon; assembly: GCA_013154235.1. GTDB lineage: Archaea > Thermoproteota > Thermoprotei_A > Sulfolobales > Ignisphaeraceae > JAADCV01. The sequence goes on from JAADCV010000078.1 coordinate 2,746, forward strand.
GAGGCTATGAAGAACGCGTACAGGGTGGTTAAGGAGACGATAGACGAGTTCGCCAAGAGGTTCGGTAGGAGGTACCCCGTGGTCGAGACCTACAGGCTCGAGGATGCCGAGATAGGTATACTGACCTACGGAGCTATCTACGGAACCCTTAGGGAGGCTATAGACATCATGAGGAGCAAGGGCATGAAGGTGGGGGCCATCAAGCTGAGGCTCTGGAGGCCGTTCCCATACGAGGAGGTGCTGCAGGCGATCAAGCACCTCAAGCTGCTGATAGTTGCTGACAGAGCCATTAGCTACGGAGCTAGGATAGCTGGCCCAGTAGCCCTAGAGATAATGTCGCTGCTGCTCTACGAGAGCGAGAGGCCCGAGGTGATGAGCGTGGTGATAGGCATTGGCCAGAGGACCGTTACCGAGGAGGACTTCGAGCAGATAGCTAAGCTAGGAGCGAAGTGGCTTGAGGAGAAGAGGATTCCTAGAGAGACGATCTACTGGGGCGTTAGGGGTGTGACCTATGCCTGAGCGCTACTACAAGTCCCTTAGGGACCTACCCAAGGAGGAGTACCTAGCGTCTGGCCACAGGCTGTGCGCTGGCTGCGCAGCTGGCACCATAATTAGGCACCTGCTCAAGGTGGCTGGCCCCAACACGATAGTGGTTACAGCCACGGGATGCCTCGAGGTAGCTACAACACCCTACCCTCTAACAGCGTGGAGGGTTCCGTGGATACACGTAGCTTTCGAGAACGCTGCTAGCGTAGCTAGCGGTGTCGAGGCAGCGATAAAGGCTCTGCAGAGAAAGGGATTGATAGACCCTAGCAAGAGGATCAACATAATCGCCATCGGTGGAGACGGAGGAACCTACGACATAGGGTTCCAGGCGCTTAGCGGAATGCTTGAGAGAGGCCACAAAGTAATGTACCTACTCTACGACAACGAGGCCTACATGAACACCGGTATCCAGAGGAGCGGAGGAACACCCCAGTTCGCATGGACAACAACAACCCCAGCCGGAAGAGTCTGGAAGGGTAAGCACCAGCCAAAGAAGCCGATATCCGACATAGTCGCAGCCCACAGAATACCATACGTAGCAACAGCTAACCCAGCCTACGTCCTAGACATGGTCAACAAGTTCAGGAGAGCCCTAGAGGTAGAGGGACCATCATTCGTCCACGTGATCCAGCCGTGCCCAACAGGATGGAGATTCGACCCGAGCAAGAGCATCGAGATAGCTAAGCTAGCGACAGAGACAGGCATGTGGATAAACTGGGAGCTAGACCACGGAGAGTTCAGAGTCACCGTACCCGTGCCAAAGAGAAAGCACGTCAAGCACTACATAAGGGCCCAGGGAAGATTCAGGCACCTAACAGACGAGGACATCGAGAAGATACAGGAGTACATCAACAAGGAGGTCGAGCGCATCAACAAGCTCGTGGGCAAGGAAGTCATAGGTCCCCTCGCGGAGTAAATCACTACTTTTTACAATATTACGGTATTCTCGATTGCCTCTTGGAGTGCTCCTAGAGCTTCATCGCTACTTCACGAGCTTCCTGATGACGCTTGCTCTCTGCAGAATGGTCCTAATGTCGTCAACTGTAGCTATGGTTAGGTAGTTGCGTATCTCGTGAAAGGTTCCCGATAGAAGTGCGTTTACCAACTTCTTAACCCTATCAAGATCCCTGCTGTCCGCTATGACTAGGAAGAGGTCTGGCCTATTCCAGATGTCTAGAGCGTGCTTCAACCTAGCTAGAGCTCTATCAACATCGCCATGCACCTGAACCTCGAATACTTTACACGGCACGAGTGCTAGAGGCTTGAACCAGACAACATCGTATCGATACAGCTTCTGAGGATCTGGATACTCCTTCTCAACTCTGAATCCTAGCGCTGAGCCTAGCCTGAGAAGCTCCTCAATGATCTCGCTATGCAGATCGCGGCTCGATCCTGCAGCTTCAGAGCGTGCGCTAGCCTTGGTCTCGCTGCTCTTGGGTTCTGGGCTGCGCAATGGCTCAGGGATCCTAGTGACGGTAGCGGTGCTTCTCTCGCTTTTCCATGCCTTTAGCTCGCTCTCTATAGTGCTCCACATCTCCGGTGGCACGATCCATGTGTGGTACCTATTCGATTCGTAGACAGTCATTACTATGTGCTTAGACTCTAGGTACCTGAGGTGGTATGCAGGCCACATCTTCACGCCGTAATCGCTAGATAAGGTCTCGACCAGATCGTTGAACTCGAAGGGTCCTCTCTCCCTCGAAAGCTTGAGTGCTGCGCTAATCACGTAGTACGCCTTATTTCCGTACCTGCTTAGAGCGTCCTCTAGATCCCTTCTAACCCCGTCCTCATCTCCTCTAGGGATAAGCGTGGAATTGAGAAACGTGTAGTGCCTCCCTCTGAAGAACCTTCTCCTCACGACGTATGGCGATGCGGCGCTGCTAACGAGGTTCTTCAGCTCGCTGAAGCTGAGGTTCCTAGCGAGGTTCAGCGATAGCCATAGTCGAGCAGCGGAGTTTAGAAAGAGTATCGATATGGATCGCGCTATCCCGAGCCTTACGATACCTCTAGATGCTGCAGCAGAGACAAGGCTCTCAGAGCTAAGCAGCCTATCTAGCACAAGTGCTCTCTCCACAGCAGCCTCGTCAACTCGAGGCACTAGCGCCGCTTCCGGCCCTAGCGATGCTTTGAGAATGCTCACCACTACGTACTCACTAGCTTCGCCCTCGGTGCACAGCCTATAGGGCTTGCAAAGCATCGACACTACCTCAGCCTCTACATCGGGGGATACCGACACGCGCATCCCGACGGAGATGCGCTTGCCCGAGATGCTCTTCCTAACATCTCCCTCAACAAAGATGCTGCTCGTCACGCTAGAGCTAGGATCGACCAAAACCAGTACCTCCCTTACGCCACCACATTCCTTAAGCACAATACTCTGATCCATTTCAGCGCACCGCAGCGCCTGGAGGACATCTCTCCATGCTACTCTACAGCTTAGCTAGGTAATATCTATGTTGATCTGCGAGACCCCATAGCTTTATTCGTATACCCCTAGCAATCCCTAGAGGGGCGCTGGGTCTATGGCTAGGGGAAGCGTTGGTAAGACCCTTGCGTGCGTTGCTCTCGCGGGCCTCCTATTCATTCCATCTATCCTACTAGGTGTTAGGTGGCTCTTTGCGGTAGGCGCCTTCTTTGATTGGCTCCCGGTGTTTACGGGGTGGATGATGTTTGGCGGGTCTAGGGCTCTCGCTAGGCTTCATGCTGGTGTTACGCTCGTTGCTTATCTCTTTGGTGGTGTGTGGCTCTTCACTAGGTGGGTTGGTCATGGCCTCGCGTTTCTCGAGCTGTGGTTCGTTGCTGTTATTCTGGGTGTTGTTGCTGCGTTGAGGGGTTGAGTAGGCTAGGTTTTTGTTGTTGCTGCTGCCCTTGGTAGGTTCGGTGGCTGGTGTTGGTGCATGTGCTCGCTGCGGTGCCTACCTCTATTCATCTTGGGGCTGTTTCTCTCTGGGCTGCGGTCTCGAGGGTGTTTGGATCTGAGGAGCTCTACGTTGCTCTGTGCGTAGCTATCTACTGCCTCGTTGATCCGGGGCTCGGTGCTCTAGCTATATCGGGTGTGCTCCTAGGTGTCTCAAACAACGTTCTTCTGAAGGTTTGGCTGAGGCTCCCTAGGCCCCCTAGATACATGTGGAAGGTTCCTGCCCACGGCCCTGGGTTCCCGAGCGGTCATAGTGAGGTCTGCGCTAGCTTCTGGAGCTCTATCGCTAGCGCTAGGAGGAGCTGGGCTCTTGCTGTTGCTGGTGGAGCGATATCTGCTCTCGTTGCTGCTAGCCGTGTTGCTCTAGGTGTTCACTACGTTAGGGACGTTGTTGGCGGGCTGCTCATCGGTGCTGCGCTAGGAGCTGCCCCAGCTCTCCTAGCTGCTGCGATAGGCGTTGAGAGGAGCGTTGGGGTGTGCTGCGCAGCCTCGGTAGCTATGTCCATAGCTGCTATCCCAGCAGCCTCCCCCTACCCATGGCTAGGTGCTGTAGCTAGAACCGGCCTAGGGATAGCCCTAGGCTTCTCGCTCTTCGCCTTCCTGGGCCACAGGGTTCGCGAGGCGTTTAGGCGCTGGGGATGGGGTGCTAGGGTAGCTAACTTCGTCGCGTGCATTGTTGTCAGCGGGCTACTGGTAGCAGCCTCTAAGCACGTGCCTTACCCAGCAGCGCCGAGCTTCGTGGCTGGGCTATCGATAGTGCTGATACCGCTTGGGATAGAGGCTCTGAGGAGAAGGTTCTCGAGGTAGAGGCTTTTGATCTAGGGACTCGAAGACTGCGCGGGTAGAGCACGATGGTTAGGATAGAGGTTGTTGACGAGAGCGGCAACCTTAGGGTGCCCCTAGCCCTCCTATACGCCCTCCTTAGGAGAGGGGCTAGGCTCTGCGGAAGGAGCCTAGAGGTCGATCCGAGCGCTGTTCAGCAGCTAGCATCCGGGCTGAGCCCAGAGGATATGGTTCCAGAGGTGGAGTTCTGCCCCTCCGGAGAGCCCCAGCCGATAGACCTAGACCCCGACGACGTGCTTAGCCAGGTGTGCACCGATGTCTACCGCTACTTTCCGGGGGACGAGAGCAGCAGGTGCGCAGCGTGCGCGATAAAGGTCTACTCGACGCTGGGAGAGACGTGGCTCGTGAGCGAGGAGCAGCTTGTTAAGATACTCGAGGTCGCTAGGGAGGAGAACCTGCCGATAGAGTGGAACAAGGGGAACGTGGTCTACACCACCTGCCCCCCGGACTACCGAGACGCCCAGAACTACCCCCCGGGCAGCTATAGGGAGGGGCTGGAGAAGCTTAGGAAGGCGGCTAGAAGGCTCCTAGAGGTGCTTCAATGAGGAGCCTCGGAGAGGTTATCGAGAGAGCTGTGCTGAACGCTATAGAGGTAGCGGTGACTAGAGTCCCTAGAGACGTCTTCGAGGCGATAAAGAGCTTCGCGCAGCGAGAAACCAACCCGAGAGCTAGAAGGATACTCAGCACAATCATCGAGGCGATTAGGGTAGCAGCGCGAGAAGGAACCCCACTTTGCCAGGACACAGGCTACCCAACATTCATAGTGAGAATAGGCAACAGGTTCCCAGCGAAAGCCCTAGCTCTACGAGCAATAAAGCGAGCTGTAGCAGAAGCAACGAAGAGAGGGATCCTGAGACCGAACACCGTCGACCCCATAACAAACAGGAACACGGGCACAAACACCGGTCCCCACGCACCATGGATAGAGATCGAGATGTTTAGAGGAGACGAGCTAGAGATATTCTTCATACCAAGAGGAGGAGGATGCGAAGGAGTATCAAAACTCTACACACTACCACCAAGCAGAGGATGGGAAGAGCTAGAGAAAGCAGTACTGCAAAGCGTCATAGAAGCGGGACCAAGACCATGCCCACCAACATTCGTATTCGTAGGAATAGGGGCAACAGCAACAATGGCAACAGCCCTAGCCAGAAAATGCGCCCTAAGACAATGGAGCACCAAACCAGCAACCCCCCTAGCACAACTAGAGCAGAAGCTCCTAAACAAAATCAACACGCTAGGCATAGGGCCAATGGGGCTCGGAGGAGACACAACAGCACTAGACCTAAGAATAGAGATAGGATGCCGACACCCAGCAACATTCATAGCATCAATACAATTCAGCTGCTGGGCACTAAGAAAAAGCCACATAGTAATAGGCAGAGACGGATCCATATGGCTAGACCCAAACGACTTCTGGAACCCCTAACACAAACCAAACCCTCATCAACGCGATCCCACAATAGCAACCAGCAACCCCGCAAGCCCCCTAAAAACATTGCAAAGACTCGAAGAGCACGCTAATACGAGATTCACAGAAGCGAAACTCATCGAGAAGCTCGGGCATAGTTAGTGTGTAGCTCTTGGTGATTGTCGCGGCTATGGTCTCTGTGGATGCGAGAGTCTTAACAGCTGCAATGGTTGTCGGAACTAGCTTCGTAACCTCGAAGCTCTTCGTAGAGGTAACGTAACCGTTCTAGATGGGATCACACGGGTCCTAAGGCTAGAGGCGGAACAGTAATCACGATAGCCAAGGCAATGACCATGCTTCTCATTCCCCGCACCCGAGCGCTATAGAGGCATGCAGGTTTACAAGCTTATACTACCATCATATCTCTGGTGGTACCAATGCTTGTATTTGAGGGTAGTGTCATTAGTTGGGGTCAGAAGGGTTATGCGATATACGTGCCTAAGGAGTATCAGAAGTTCATTGAGAGGTACCGCGGGAAGAGGATAATAGTCATTGTGTTGGAGCTTGGTGAGCAGTGTAGCTGCAGAGAATAGGCTTTAGAGAAGCCCCGCGGGGGATGATGAGCGGCATGGCAGGCTTACCCGCGAGGGGATGAGCTGAGACCTAGACGCTGACCCTCTAACCCCGCGGGGCTCCAACTAGCTACTTTCTTCAGAAGCTCAAAAGCTCTCGCTTAATAGCTTCTAGGCTTTGGAGCTCCAACACCACGTTTATGACGCCTAGCCTAGTCTTCCCTTTCTGCACGTTCCACAGTTATGAAGATTGGTAGAAGGGTGGAGCTACGTTATGTATTCTCTAGAGAGGCCTAGCCTTGGCCAAGATCGATCCTCGAGGAACCTCATCAACGTGCCCTAGATGCGACTTCGAGGCTAATCGAGACGAGGAAGCGGTGATGAACCTCCTGAAGAAGTACCTCACAACCGCAGATAAGGGACCTCTAACCGCCCGAACTCCCATTCCTCCTAGGGCGAAAAGAGGTCAGTTCAGCTATCGTGGCCAATATATCCTAGCGATCCTAACCATGGATACACGG
>JAADCV010000089.1 GCA_013154235.1 Thermoproteota archaeon
GGGCTTCGGGAGGTGCTTAAGCGAGTAGCGCTAGATATACACATTGTTACTCTCGACGACTTGAGGAGCGGTGCTGGGTTCGTAGCTGGGCTCGCTCTCGGGTACCGCATAGCTCTAGATCTTGGAGGTGTAGAGCAGGCGATTAGGGAAGCTCTAGAGAAGATCGCTAGGGAGGGGCCTGTTCTCCACAATAGATACGGTTCGTGGGATCTGAGACTCTTTGCAGAGATAGCGCTTAGGTCTAGAAAGAAGGAAGCCAAGTAGGGCCGCTCTGCTCTAGGTTCTAGCTACGTAGCTCGTCGATTAGCTTTCTCAAGCTCTCTGGGAGCTTCTCTAGCGCCTTCGTGCTCCTGTGGACAGTACTTAGGGCTTCCTTTACCGCTGCGGGTAGATCTCTCTTTGCGTAATCTCTTCGGTGCTTCTTTCGCCAGTACTCATTAAGTGACTTCGCGGGGCCTAGGCTGCACGGGGCTACACTGCAGTTGCTCAGCTCTAGAATTCTGCACGGCCAGGCCTCTAAACATGGATCCACAACTATCACAACACTCTTGCCAGCTCCTTCAGCAAGGTGCTTCTCCTCAATTCTACGCTCAACCTCTCTAGGATTCCTACCCTCGGAATCGACCAGAATCACAACCTTGTCAAATTCCTTGAGCGCTGCTCTAGCTATCTTACTCATCTTGTTGCTGCATATAGGTATAGAGCGAACCACTATCTTGCTAGTCGTGGCGAGCTCTCTAGCTATGAGCTTTACGACCTCTACAGCGTACCTATCCTCGACAATCACGTATATCTTCAACGCTTAGGCCTCTCTGCGCTCTAGAAAGCCGTAGAGAAGGGCTTCGCTTGGTGTTAGCCCTAGCTTCGAGAGCTTCTCTCGAAGCTCCTTAGAGTCCTTGAGCCTCCAAGCCCTGGTCTCGCCGCTGACGAGCTCTAGCACCAGTACCTCGTCTAGGCTACGAGCGTAGTCTATGGGGATAGGTGAGTGCGTAGCGATGATGACTGCAGCGCCGCAGTTCCTAAGCTCGTCGAGGAGATACTTCTGCGCCTCAGCGTGAAGACTGTTCTCGAACTCGTCGATTACCAAAAGCGTGGGTCTAGAGAGGATAGCGGTTTCGATAGCTAGAGCCTTCCAGACCCCGCTGGGTATACTCGTGGGAGCGAGCTCAAGATCGTCTACAACGAGCTTTAGAAGCACTCTGCCGTCGGGAGTGGGCTCGAAGTATCCGCTAACGCTATCAACCCCTAGAACAGCCTTCAACACGGGAATAACCTCCTCTGGGAGTCTGCCCTTACCCAAGAGGAAGAGCATGTAGGTTAGGTTCCTAGCGCTTGGATCGAGCTTCCGCGATCCCGCTAGAGGCTGAGGCTCTCTCGCAGCCTCGATGTCGATGTCCTTGAGCAGCTGAATGCTGTCAATGAATCCGCCAATAGCGTAGATGGCGAGCGTGAAGCTGATGGCGATCCTGCGCAGCACCTCATTCGCAGTCTTTATCATCACAAGCAAGTAGAGCTCGTCACCACCTTTCGAGAGAATGCGCCTCTCAGCAGCCTTCAGCATGTCTTCACGAATAATCTCTTCGTTCATACCCCAGCCCTCTACAGCGACTCCACCAGCTTCACGAATGGAGGCTACGTACATATCTAGGAGCGTAGCGAACCAAGCCCTTAGCCCGAGCCCGTCTAGCAGCCTCACCACGTCCCCTATAGCACGCTCCACGTACTCGTCGATCCTTGGCTCTAGAGACTTTATATCGTACCTCTCCCGGATCCTCGCAATAAGCGACGTTAGCTCACCCACAGCGTGGTGCGCCAGGTATTTGCGATCCCCAACCTTCTCAACTAAGATGTACTCAGCTGCTAGCTCCTTTAACACTCGCTGCTTAACTAGATCCTTCAAGCACTCAACGACACACTCACTAAATCTACCGTAGTTATGTATGTGCAGACGAGCATCTCCAGAGACAATCTCTACTCCGAAGCCACATTCGTCGAACGCTACCTCCTCCCACATCTCGATAGATCCACCAGCTTCTCGAGCTCTAACAGTGTAGCGAATTCTATGCGAGCAAGGCTCTCTTAGGTAAGGAGCAAAGTAGTTGTCTTTACCAATGCACTGAGTAGCGCTGCCCAGATCTATCTCCATAGATATCTCGATGGGTTGATCAACCTCGTGTCTCCAAACAACGTTCCTATAGCCCCACCACGTAGCGAAGGGATTAGCGACTCTACCCCTCCTAAACTCTAGGAGGCTCTTCAGGAGCTCGATCGCTTCTATCAGCGCTGTCTTGCCAGAGCCATTCGGGCCCACGAGTATAGTTACTCTTGATGGAAAACCTATCTCTACGTCGCGTAGCGACTTGAAGTTCCTCACCCTTAGCCTCTCTAGCCTTACGCACCTCAGCAACTCCCCTAGATCGCTACGCTCAGCAACCATGGTTAGCTACTCCTCGTGAGTGCTACGCCTCTCTAGCTTTATACTGCAGATGCTTGACCCAAAATAGCTACTACCTTCAATTATCTCTATCGCACAAGTAGATCTGAGGTAATAGCTTAGATGTTGATCACCCTTCTTTAGAGGAGAGCTAGGGCTATGCTTGCTCTAGCTAAGGAGCTTCTGCAGCGCGGTCAACCTGATCTAGCTGCTCTAAACGCTGAGTACGGTGCTCAACTACCTTCTCAAGGCGTTACTGCTCCGCTTAACGGGGGAGGAGTGGAGGGGTCATAGCGTTAGGGCTCTGCTCAGCGTTCTCGCCCATAGCCTTAGGGAGCATGGGTTTAGCGAGTTAGCTGAGGAGGTTGCGAAGCTCGTGGATAGAGTTGCTAGAGAGGTGCTTAGCTATGGGAAAGAGGTTGACTCCTCTTAGAGCTCTTCGCGAGGGTCTCGATAGGCTAAGTGATGTTGCTAGAGCTATCAAGAGTGTTGAGCCTAGGTGCGAGGTCTACCTAGCTGGGGGTGCAGCTGAGAACAGGTTGACTATTGCTAGCGATATCGATATCCTAGTGGTTCTACCCAACGAACCTAGCTTCGAGGAAGCTGTAGAGCTCGAGGAGAGGATCTGGAGCGAGCTAGAGAGAATCGGTGTTCCCAGCTACATCCCTATAGAGATACACGTGGTTAGCAAGGAGAGCTTGGGTAGGTATTCGAGGAGAGGGAAGATCGTTAGGTTAGCCTAGGTGCTAAGCTGCAACGCCTTCATTCACACTATCCACTAGAGCACTCTGCACGAGCTTAGCAATCTTGCGCAGATGCTCGCTAGCCTATACCTCATTGTATCTAGCTAACCTCAGCGTAGCGTAGGTGAGTGCTTAGGCGCTGACCAGCGCCTTACCTAATCGCAGGGCTGTTAGGTCAGCGAGAAACCGCTTCATCACTAGTCAGCTTGACAGTATATCATCACTCTCGCTAGATCTCTGAATCCTTTCGCTAGCACCCTTATGCTCTGTCACCTGCTTGCTGTGACTGCAGCAGCGTTATAAGCAATGTTTATCTAGCTGTGTAGTGCTCCGCTTAGAGGCGGTATCTATGCGGAGGCACGCAGCTATAGCTATCGCTGTTGTGGCTGCTGTATGCGTAGCGATAGCTGCGGTATTTGGAGCACTGCACGTGGTGAGGGCTCCTCCCCACGTAGAGCTCAAGGTTCTCAGCATCCGCGTAGATGATGTGAATGGCTCTCCAGCGCTAGTCGTTAGATTCGAGCTTAGGGGTGGTAGCGCATCGAATCTCGTGTTTAGGCTTCTGGATCCTAGCGGTAAGCTAATTGATTCTACTAGAGCTGGGAACGGAACAGCTGTGCTAAAGCTTGCTCCCAACAGGAGAGCTGTGAACATCCTTAGCTATAGGCGCTTCGTGCTAGAGGCGCTGTACATGGGGTACGAGATCTATAGGGGTAACGTGAGTGTGTGGGGAGCTACACCAATATACATCTCTCTGATCGATGCATACGCTATAGAGAAGAAGGGCTGCGGCTACATCCCTAGGGATATAGGCATGGACGTTAAGAACCTTGGGGACACGCCTCTATACATAACGAACCGCACCTTCATCATCTACGGGCCTGGGGGCGCCTGCTACCCGCTCCTAAACGGTGACTACTACGTTGTTCCACCCCATGGAGAGACCATCGTGAAGTTCCGCGTCGTGTGCCCAAACTACAGCTGCACCAACACCCTACCGGGGAGCGGGCTGAGGGTCGTGGTTGTTGGGCTTAGCGAGAACATTACAGTGGATGTTCACGTGCCTATCAACGCAGCCATAGGGGTTGCTCCCCCGAACAGCTAAAACCGATTTTTCCAACATAGATCCCTTATGGAGAGCGGTGCGTTGCTTGAGCGTGGATCCATGTGTTGAGAGCTACCCTCCGGAGGTTCGCGCCCACAGCGCTCTCCACGTAGTTAAGGGTGCTGTGGTCCGCGTTCTAGGCGAGGGAGCTAGGTGGACTGCTAGCACGTACGTTAGCGGGAGGCACGCTAGGCTAACGGTGAAGTTCGATAGGAAGCCTAGCCCCGATGAGGTTAGGGCTATCGAGGAGCTAGCTAATAGGAAGGCTGCTGAGGGCCTCATCTTCGAGACCGTTACCATGCCTAGGGAGGAGGCTGAGAGGATCTACGGCGACGAGATCTACGACCTATTCCCGGTTCCGAGCCACGTTAGGGAGCTAACCATAGTGATAGTGAGGGACGTTGATGGAGGTGTCTGGAACATAAACGCGTGCAGCAAGCAGCACGTGCATAGCTCTAGATGCATAGGGAGGATAAGGATAGGTAAGGTGAGGTTCAGGAGATCCAAGCAGCTGCTAGAGATACCGTTCGATGTAGAGCCCTAGGGAAGAGCATATAAGGAGGCTCCGTGCCTAGTGCACTGCGGTGCGGTGATTTGATTCCTAGATCTTAGAATCGGGATCCTGGGCTTCGGAGACCTCGGGAGAGCTATCGCCAAAGGTCTTCTGAGGAGCGGCGCTATCGACCCTAGCCAGATAGCTGTGTCCTCGCGCTCGCAGAGCTCGGTTGAGGAGGCTAGGGAGCTTGGTCTAGAGGCTTACAGAGACAATAGGCTTGCTGTAGCTAGCAGCGACCTAGTTATAGTGGCTGTCGAGCCTAGCGCTGCTGAAAGCGTCCTTAGAGAGGTTTCGAGCTCTCTAGAAGGCAAGATCCTCGTGTCTACCGTAGCTAAGCTGGGGATAGATAGGATAAGGAGCTTGCTTGGAGAGCGCTCGAGGACCAGCGTGTTTAGGGCTATGCCCAACATAAACGTGGAGTTCAACAAGGGGTTCACAGCTCTAGCAGGCAGCGGTTTTGGAAGGGACGCTGTTAGCAGCGTCTTTAGGCTTCTCGGAGACGTGGTTTGGGTCGAGGAGGAGCTGCTAGACGTTCTAACTGTAGTAGCTTCATGCACGCCAGCGCTCGTAGCCGAAATCATGGATGCCGTAGCTCTAGCAGCCCTAAGGCTAGGGGTTCCGAAGAGGCTAGCTATGAGGGTCGTGGCGAGGGTGTTCGAGGGTACTGCTATAAGCGTTGCCGAGAAAGGTGTTTACAGCGTTAGGAATAGCATTACCACACCCAGAGGCCTAACCTCTAGAATGCTGCTGAAAGCTCTAGAGAACAACGTTAAGAACGCGATAGTTACGAGCATCCTAGAGGCATCTAGAGATCTAGCCTCCTCAACGAGATCTGGGTAAACGTTGCCGAGAGCACCTTCGCAGTCCTCTAAAACTCTCTTCCTATGTATCTACCATCTTTACCAAGAACTCTTTCTCTTTCAGAAGTCTAGGTGCTCTAAGGGGTTTTATCGCATCCCTTTCGCACTTCACCTTCAATAACTTTAGCCAATGTTCTTACACCCGGGAATAAGCATCGTGATAACTCAATGCGTTTACAGCGTCTTGCTGAATGTCGTAACGCTAAGCATAGTTAGACTACATATAGATTCAAAAGATGTGTGCATGCTTCGAGTAGCGAGTGGGTAGGTGGATTCTGCATGTGTGCAGCGCTAGTGGCGATTCATCAGCACCCTCATCTACCCGCTGGAGCTATGAGGGATATGCTCGAGTTCTACGAGTCCCTGATGCCAAGGCTCTATCCGTGGAGCAGGCCCGTTAGCGCTGAGGAAGTTAGGGAGTGGTTTAGGGAGCTAGACGTCTACGAGGACTTTAGCTTAGCTATGTGCTACTGCGGCTCTAGGCTTGTTGGGCTAGCGTGGCTCCAGCCCTCTAAGGTGGGGCTCGAGGTCGATGATGAGGCTCCTTACTGGGATCTGTGCGTGGATAAGCTGCTGGCTAGAGCCCGCTGGTTCTCGAGAAGGTTCGGGCATAGCGGAAGGGTCTTCGTATCTGTTGGGGATGCGTATAGAGCTCTGAGGTTCTACGTCGAGAGCCTCGTTGGTGGAGTAACTCGAGGCTCCTCTGCGTGTATGGGTGTCGAAGACCCTGCTAGGCTCTGCGCTGAGCATAGGTATTTCAAGAGCTACAGTATTGTTGAGGCTCGCAGCGTTGAGGAGGCATCTAGGAAGCTAGGTGTTGAGCGAAGGAGGCTTGTAGAGTCCATAGTTTCGATATACAACAAGGCGTTCTCCGTCTACGAGTGGTTCACTGCGGGCTCGAGCGTTGAGGATTACGAGAGGTGGATAGAGGTAGCGAAGCCATCGATTATCCTAGCAGTAGACGAGTCGAAGAGGGTTCTAGGGTACTTGCTCTACGTTAGCTACGTAGCTATCGATGGGGTAGAGACCGTGCATCTCCACGAGATTGCTGTAGATCCTTCGGCTCAGGGGAGAGGTATTGGGACGAGCCTAGTAAGGGCGTTAGCATGCATAGCTAGAGGTAAGCGCATAGTGCTGTACGCTTTAGCAGAGGTCGAGGGCTTCTACAGCAGGCTAGGGTTCGAGGTATACGCTAGGTACGCAAGGATCGTGACGAGCCTTAGTAACGTACCTAGCGCTATAGAGAGCATCGCGATCTGAATCGCTCGATGCCCACGTTACTCCATAGGGTCGTGCCCTCTAGCGTAGTCAGTGCCCTGGGAGCTACGGAGGGTGAAGGAGTAGAGAAGGGGCGTATTCGGCTTGCGTATCCAGAGCCCCGTTTAGAGCGTTGAGTATCGACATCGAGCCAATCAAGAAGCTTGTCGATTATAGCGAAGAGCCTCTGCGCGTCATCTAGAGCTACGCGAGTAAGCCTTTTGAAGAGCTTAGCGGTGCTGAGAGGTGCGCTATTCGATGCAATCTGATCGTTTTAGCGCTACACATCGTTAGGATTGCGTGGTGCGCGCAGCGTTCGCTCGGCGCTACGTATGTACCTAGAGTAGTGGATTCGCTAGCTGCGCATCTCCTTAAGCTTATCTCTCTGATGCGCTAGCTATACCCCGGTGCTAGTCGTTGGTTAGGCTAGGCTTTGGAGATTCTCTATCCCTTCTAGAGGCTAGGGTTATCGACGCTAACTGCGTTGCTCTAGGGATAGACACGATTCAGCTTATGGAGTGCGCTGGCAAGTCTGTTGCCGAGGCTATCGTCAGGGAGGTGTTCGGGGGCTCGGCAAAGGGTAGGAGAGTAGCTATCGTGGCTGGATCCGGTGGTAAGGCAGGCGACGGTTTTTGCGCTGCTAGGCACCTCACGTACTACGGTGCTGCAGTCGACGTGTATCTTGCTGCCCCCCGCGTTGAGCATCCAGACGCTGCTAAGCAGCTAGACGCTCTAACAAGGATGGATCTAAGGGTTTCGCTAAAGAGGGTTAGGAGTGCTGAGGACGTTCCTAAGGGTTTTGAGGGGTATGACGCTGTTGTAGATGCTCTGCTAGGAACGGGTGTTCGGGGGAGGGTTAAGGGGCTCTACGCCGAGCTCATAGAGCTAATAAACTCGTTCAGCGGGCCCCGCATATCGATAGACCTACCCTCTGGCCTAGATCCGGACACGGGTAAGGTGCTTGGCGTAGCCGTCAAAGCGACAATGACTGTGACCCTACACAAGCCGAAGAGAGGGCTCCTCACCCCCGAGGCCTCTAGCTACGTAGGAAAGCTGGTTGTCGCAGACATAGGCGTGCCCCTCGAGGCTGAGGTCTACGTTGGTCCTGGAGACGTTGAGCTTAGGGTTCCTAGGAGACCCATGAAGTGTCACAAGGGTTGGGCAGGTAGAGTGCTAGTAGTCGGAGGCTCAAGAACCTTCACCGGAGCTCCTAGGCTAGCTGCGCTCGCAGCCCTTAGGGGCGGTGCTGACCTTGCTTACATCCTAGCCCCTAGGAGGGTTGCTGATACAGCTGCTAGCTACAGCCCGGATCTCATAGCTATACCCATAGACAGCGACTATCTAGAGCCTAAGCACCTCATAGAGGCTCTCCAGTGGGTTGATAGAAGCGACGTGGTTGTGCTCGGCCCAGGAATGGGCTTGGAGCCCAACACCATGGACTTCGCTAGAAGGCTAGTCGAGGAGTGTAGAGCTAGGTCGAAACCCATGGTTATAGACGCTGACGCGCTTAAGGCGATAGCTGGGGCTAGACCCATCAAGCTGTGGAGCAAGGTAGTTCTAACTCCTCACGCAGGAGAGTTCAGGAAGCTCTTTGGCTACGACCTTCCCGAAGACCCCGTGGAGAGAGCTGAGGTCGTGGCTAAGGCTGCTGAGGAAGCTAGCTGCGTAATCCTCCTCAAGGGCTGGGTAGACGTAGTGTGCGACCCTAGCGGTAGGTGCAGAATGAACAAGGTTCACCCGCCAGCAATGGCTGTGGGTGGCACGGGAGACGTTCTCAGCGGGCTAGTAGCTGCACTCATGGGTAGAGGGCTAGGCGCGTTCGACGCTGCGTGCGTAGCTAGCTACGTCAACGGGCTAGCTGGGTGCATCGCCTACGCCGAGAAGGGTGATCATATCGTTGCTAGCGACTTGCTAGAGAAGATACCTCTAGCTATGGAGAGACCCCTAGAGATGCATAGGCAGTTCGCAAAGACCTACGCTAGGGTTAGGTAGCTAGCCCTCCTCAAGCATCGAGAAGAACCCGCTAGCATCAGCATAGCCCTTAGGCGCCTCGCTACCCCTCGCTGGCGCAGCACCTAGCTGCTGAACAAGCTTCTTCGCCTTCTTCATAACCTCTATGTTGTGCTCCCTCGTAGGCCTCCTCCACGCCTCCGGATCATCGAATACGAGCGGCGCCACAACGTGCTCAACAAACACCTCTGCGACGGGGCAGTTCCTTAGGCACATGCCGCACTTTATGCAGAGCTCGGGCTCCGTAACCATGGGCCTAGGCCTCCCATCAACCTCGACAACGCTGAACGCATTCATCGGGCAGTTAGCCTCGCAAGCCCTACAACCAACGCATAGCCACCAGCGGTACACAGCCCTCAGCACATCGATTAGCCTCTCGATGCCTTCCTCGCTCGAGTACCTGCACTCAATCCTAGAGCCATCTATCACCACCTCCGCGTCGCTCCACCGAAGCCTCGCAACCCCATCGCTAACCTCGTAGCCCTCGACGCCTAGGGCTGTCAGCTGCTTCTCTACAGCCTCCAGCGGTACGCTAGAGCCTAGAACGACTCTTGCGTAGCCATCGCCTCTAGACACCTCTAGGATCC
>JAADCV010000093.1 GCA_013154235.1 Thermoproteota archaeon
ACGCTTGGTAGATCTCTATCTGGACGAACTCTGGGTAGTGCTGAGCATCGATATCCTCGTTGCGGAAGCACACCGCTATCTCGTAAACCCTAAAGAGGTTAGCGACCACCGCCCTCTTCAGGTAGGTCTCTGGAGCTATGCTGAGGTACACAACCCTATCGTCTAGAGCATACATCTTCGTAACGAAGGGCCTAGCTAGAGCCCCTCCGTAGATAGGCTGGAGCTTCGGCGTATGTATCTCCACGAACCCCATCGAGTCCAGGTAGTCCCTAAACGCCTTCTCCATCCTGTACATAGCCACTATAGCCCGCCTAACCTCGGGGTTCATCATCATGTCGAGGTAGCGCATCCTGTACCTCTTATCAGCATCAACAAGACCGTGCCACTTCTCGGGATACTCCCTCCAAGCGATGGAGAGAACCCTAAGCTCCTCGACTAGAAGCGATAGCTCGCCCCTAAGGGTTCGCGTCGGCTTACCCCACACACCAACTATGTCCCCAACGTTCAGCAGCTCGACGATCCTCCACCTATCCGGGCCCAGAACATCGTGCTTCAGAACGAGCTGTATAGTGTCGTAGCCGTCGTGGAGAACAGCGAACACTATCTTACCGTGCCTGCGAATAGCCATAAGCCTACCGGCTAGCGCGTACCTATCGTCAGCAACCTCCCCCTTTCCTAGATACGAGTACTTCTCCTTGATGAAGCTGGAGGTTGCCGTAATCTGAAAACGGTATTCAGTTAGGTAAGGGTCGATCCCTAGCTCGATGAATCTCCATATCCTGTGCCTAGACCCCTCGCTCAAGCCCCACAACCTTGGTGGTGTGGGGAGGGGTCCTTAATCAGCTTGCGCTCTCCCTAGGGATGCCCTTGGTTATCAGCGCGTAGACGAACCTACCTACCTCCGTAGGCTCGTAGGTGTACTCCCTCTTCGACAGTAGCCCAGCATCGACTAGCCTCTCGAGCGCTTTCCAAGCTGTTGATCTAGCTACCCCTAGCTCTGTAGCTACATCACCTAGGTTAGCAGAGCCCTTCTCCACAACGTACTCCAGAACCCTAGACTCGACATCGCTTAGCCTCAGCTCCAGAGGTATCCACGCTGGGAACTTTATCCCGTCCTTACCCGTCTCGAGATCGACCACGATATCGACCTTCTTCTTCTCGTTGGGCGGCAGAGTGAAGACAGCTATCAGCGTCTCGACGACTAGAGCCCTCATTCCCCCGCCTAGAGACACGACCGCGCGACCGTACTTCTGCACGCAGTCGTACACAACCCTCCTAATGTCAGCAACAGCATCGTTGAACGACTCTATAGGCACCTCCATCAGGCTAACATCGTTTACTCCAGCCATCGAGGCCAGCTTCTTAACCTCGTCGAAAGCCCTCTGAGTCCTCTCGTCTATCCCGCCCGTGGGGACGAGCAGAATCACGCGCTTCACGCCACCAAAACCTATTCTTAGAATAGACCTAACTATGTGCCTCTCATCGAAGCCCAGAGTGGCCACAATCGCAGTCATCTCCGGAACACCCTAACACTACACAGATAGACAGATTAAAAATCGTTTAGGAGAGCCCGCGGGCCCGGTCTAAACGATGTGCGTAGCCCGGAACTCCTCTAGCACTTAGCCCCAGCCTCCCAACACTCCTGAGCCGAAAGGCTCGCACCACCTATAGCGTATATGTGCACATCTCTGGAGCGAACCATAGACTTGTACGTAACCAACAAGCGTTTCTAGGTGGAGGAAATGCCGGGAAGAAGAGGGGATGTGAACTGTGGACTTCTTCACGAGGATAGGGCTATGTATAAAAAGCTGTTGTGAATGTATCTAACCCACGTCGTCTGGAACCAGTCTCTGAAGCCTTAGGTGCTTGATCATCCTAAGCGCCTTCTCCACAGCCTCCTCAACGCTATCCGCAACAACATTGAAGACTATGTTCGTTCCAGCAAGCCTCAGCCTAATCCTCTTCTCCGGAAACCCCTCATACCTATACACATCTATAACCTCGAGAACCACCTTCTTGCCCGTGGCTAACCCCTAGACTAGTCTAGTCCTCGCGGAGCTGAAAACGCTAGGCTCCGAATCGGGATGGCTCATCACCCCTCAGCCGGACCCAAATCTCTTCACAGCCTAGAACGTATTAGCCAAGCACCGCACCATCTACTTGGGTGCTAGCGCTGAAGATAGTGCGCGCCGCCTCCCTATTTCTACTCGCCGCCGCTCTCTCAATGCTTATCCCTATCCAGATCCCCGCTGCCGCCCAGAGCCCCTCGGGAATAGCAGTCCCCATCGTCTGCAGGTCGTACTACTTCTTCGAGATCGTGAAAGTCGTCAACGGGTCCCCCGTCGTGAAGAAGCTGCAGGTGGATGTCCCGGTAAACGTGTCTCTAGGAAACATCGAGCAGAGATCCTACGTGGTGATGAGCAGCGGGGTCTCGAAGGGTTGGATAGTCAACGTGTCTAGGCCGGGGCTCAGCTACGTCGTTGCTCTCGTGAGGGTGTGCTACCCTAACACGACGTGGATGATTCACCTCGTTAGGGCGTTTCTAGAGATCCCAAACCTGTACAAGAACTACAGCGTGCCAACCAAAATCCTTCGGGAGTACGTTGGTAAGCCCGAGCCAGTGATACTCAACGTCTCCTCAGCCTTCGTCGCGTGGCTGCGTAACTCAAGCATACCCTTCTGGGATCTGAGCATCGGTGGGCTAGCGTATCGCGCAGCGCTATTCATCTACTGGATATACATCAAGTACAGCCCTTCAGCCATACCCCACAGCGTAGAGCAGACAGTTAGAACGCGGAGAGGGGACTGCGACGACATGTCGCGGGTTCTAACCGAGCTCCTGTGGTACTACGACATACCCGCGCTCATGCTCTACGGATACGTGCTGCTTAACCTTAGCAAGCCCTTTGCTGGGAGCCTAGGCGGCGTAACTTTCGTGATGCCGGACACCGGCCCGCACGCGTTCGTCGTAGCGTACATACCTCCCTTCGGCTGGCTCTCCCTCGACCTTCTAGCCGGTAGCTACATAGTCTACCCATTCATAATCGTTGAGGTTACGAACAACACACGGGTATCTAAGGAGGAGGTTAGGGAGTTCATCGAGCTCTGCTCAACCATGAGGGGGACCGAGATCGCGTTCGCGCTACCCAGCAGCGCTATAGAGAGGGTCTCTGAAGAAACCGGGATCCCAACCCTAGAGGTTCTGAGAATGCTCGTGAGGTTCGCGTCTAGCTACAGAAGCCCCGAGAACCTATCGATAGGCGTGATAAGGAGCTACCTCAATAGGTTGGCTGCGCTCTTTCTCAACACTGTGTATAGGTTGGTGATGCTCTTCGGAGAACCCTACCCCGGGTTCATAGCCGTAGCTAGGTGGAGGTGCGGAGCCGAGGTCCACCTACCTACATAGCGCCGCTCAGCAAGCTTCTCGTAACCTCGTGCCTCGGGCTCTCGATAACTTCTCTAGCTGGACCCTCCTCAACTATCAGCCCCCTGTAGACAACCACTAGGTAGTCAGCTATCCTAGCAGCCTGGTGAGGTGAGTGCGTTACGAAGACTACGGAGACCCCCTCCTCCCTAACGAGAGCCTTAATCGACTCCTCTATCTTCTTGGAGTTCTCGGGATCTATGTTGGCTGTTGGCTCGTCTAGCAGGAGGAGCCTTGGCTTCATGGCTAGCGCCCTAGCTAGGCACAGCCTCTGCTGCTGACCACCGCTTAGCCTAGAGGGCGGGTCTCCAAGCCTATCCCTAACCTCGTCCCATAGCATAGCCCTCTCTAGAGCCCACCTAACAACCTCGTCTAGCTCCCTCCTACCCCTAGCTACCCCAGCGATCTTAGCTGCTATAGCAACGTTTTCGTATATGCTCATGTGGGGGAAGGGGTTAGGGATCTGGAAAACCATGCCGACCCTCTTCCTAAGCTCGTAGGGATCAACGCTACGCACATCAACCCCAAACACCCTCACCACACCATCGACGCGGGCCTCTGGAACGAGATCTATCATCCTGTTTATGCATCTGAGCAGCGTGCTCTTACCGCTTCCTGAAGGGCCTAGAACAACGGTTACGCCCCTAGGGGGAATCGTTGCGCTAACACCCTTCAGTATCTCGCTACCCCCGATCCACACGCGGAGCCCGCGGATCTCTACAGCTGGCTTGCTCTCGTCGAAGCCTAGCTCCCTAGCGAGTACAGCTACCTGCCTAGCTCTAACCATTCGCAGCCCCGTGATAGGTACTCACAGCACTAACCTCTTTGAACTGCACCAACGTTAGTATATATCGGAGTGAAGAGCACTAGAGTGTCTCGGTACAGCTCTATAGGGGGCTCGTAGCCTATGGAGCTCAGGTACAGGAGGAGAGTCCAGCTCGTAGGGGGATCAACGCTAACCGTGTCCATACCCAAGGAGTGGGCTAGGAGAGCGGGAGTGGAGCCAGGTACGGAGCTAGTTCTGGAGGTTCTTCCCGACGGCTCGCTCAGAATCATACCTCCGGGCAGAGCTGTTGAGCGTGGCGAGGATCTAGCTGTGGTTAAGGTGGGTAGGGATCGTGATGTGAACACCGTTGTGAGGGAGGTCATATCGTACTACCTAGCTGGCTACAAAGCCATAAAGATAGAGTTCGATACCGTTGACGAGAGCTTCGTGCAGAGGGTCATCGCGCTGGTACAGAGCACGGTTATGGGTCTCGAGGTTCTAGACGAGGATAGGTCCTCTGTAACACTCCACAGCGTGATAGACACCGAGTTCATGGATACGTGGAGCGCCGTGAAGAGGCTTATGAGAGTAGCTGCCTCGATGCTCGACGACCTCCTCAGGGCTATGGGGAGCTACGATAGGAAGCTTCTCGAGAACATCGTTAGGAGGGACAACCTCGTGGATAAGCTCTACCTACTCGTCGTTAAGCAGATAACGAAGTCCTTGCTAGGGCTAGACACCTCGAGCCCGATAACTCCCCCAGAAGCTATACACGTGGTTATGGCTGCTAAGAGCGTTGAGAGGGTCGCTGACCACGCAACGGGAATGGCTAAGGCTCTGCTAGAGGTGGGATCATCACCCTCGATACCTAGCGAGTACCTAGAGATACTGAATAGGGCTCTAGAGGTCTTCAGAACCTCGTGCAGGTCGCTAGCCGAGATGAATCGGCAGCTAGCTATGGAGGTAGCTAAGATGGTTGACGAGCTGAAGAGGAGGGAGAAGGAGGTTAGGCAGAGGCTCGAGGTCTCCGACCCAACGCTAAGGATGCTGATGGAGGGCGTTAGGAGGGTGCTGGCCTACAGCATAGATATAGCTGAGGCAGTGCTAGACATAACAGCCCTTAGATCTAGGCTAGGGCGGTGATGAAACCTCTCCGCAGGTGACCTATGATCGGTTAGAGGATGGCTGAGCCGAGAAGGGGCAGAGGGGATCACCTCGGTCAAGCTCTCCGTAATCTAGGAAGCTCCTAGCGAAGCACCCACCACCGCACGAACCTAGGTACCTACAGGACGCGCATGCCTGAGGAATGGAGAGAGCTCTCCTAACAACATCGCTAGACACGTACCTCCTCCAAGCCTCCTCAACACCCTGGGCACGCGCATCGCTAACAGCAACTCCAGTAACGTCGCAGAGCAGAAGCTTTGCGCTAGGAGATAGGTCTACAACCCACCTACCTCTACACGTAGATGGTCTAAGACCCTTGCCGACGAGATGAGCGAAGGGCGTGCACCAGCAGTCAACGACGATTCCCAGCTCCTGCGCAACCTCGCTAACGCTCCTAAGAGCTTTCACAAAGGTCTCCCTATCTACATGCACACCGCTGAGCCTAGCCCTACCGCAGTTCATAGCTGGTATCAGCGATATGGAGCTAGGCTCGAGCTTCTCTATAGCGAACCTAATCACCTGAGCTACCCTCACCGCATTCAGTCTAGAGACCGTTACGTTCACATGGATGTAGCTGAACCTCTCCCTAGCCCTTCGATACCCATCTAGGAACCTGCTCCACGATCCCGAGCCCCTTATAGCCTCGTAGAGCTCTCTAGAATCGCCGTCTAGGCTTGTGTACAGCGCGTCAACAACCCTAGGACCCTCCTCGAGGAACTCTTTGGGGATCCTAACGCAGCTAGTGAACATCGTTACCTCTAGCCCTAGATCCTTAGCGAACCTAGCTAGCTCTAGGTAGTCCCTAGCTCTAACCGCTACTGGATCCCCACCCGTTAAATGAAGATAGGTAGCCCCGAGCTCAGCAAATCCCTTCACAATCCCCTTAGCTTCCTCTACACCAAGCTCCTCCTCCCCGAGATACGTAGCTGCGTAGCAGTGAACGCAGCTGAGGACGCATCTAGCGGTCACTATCCATATAACGCCCTCCGGCTTCACCAAGGAGCTGCACCTAGGCGCTACCAATTCGCTTAGAGCTTGAAAAACCGTTCATACGCACCTAGCTACCCAGAGCCCTCTAGGCGCTTCCTAGCTGCGTACTCGAGTAGGCTCTGCCTAAACGCTCCCAAGCCACGGACTGTGGTAACGAACGCTACTAGAAACACTATAGCCTCTATCGCCTCGGTTGCTATGCTTTGGAAGAAGGCGTTGAGAAGGATTAGGAAGCCGAGGAGTATGGTGGAGGCACCGCCTATCTTAAGCGAGGGAATGCTCCTCGTGTCGCCCATGGAGTACAGCGTTCCGCCTACAAAGAGGCTAGCTACAAACCCCACCGCCGCGCTAGACAAGCTGAAGAAGCTAGCTGCGCTCGCCGCGCTAGCAAGCGATTTGATCGAGGAGGAGTGCAGCGACGCTATGAGCGACGCATCTGCAGCCACCCCAAAGACAAGCGTTCCCGCTAGAACCTTCCACGTTATGCACCCGTAGCTCAGTACTATGCACAGCCTCCTAAAGCCGAGTATCTGGAGCAGCGACGAGGCTACCGCCACGGCTACGGATGCTGCGGCTATTATCGTGAGGCCCCCAGCGGCGCCCCTCGCTGAAACACTTTGATAAGGATTCTGGACGAGGCTCGACGCCCATATGATTGCTGCTATGGCTAGCGCGATTCCACCCACCAACCCGATGATATAGCCAGCTCGAACCATGGACACTCCTCTAGCAGCGTACTCTAGCTCTCTCACAAGCTCCTCCAAGGCAGCACCTAGCAAGGATACATGTATCCAGGTCTATAAATAGCTTGTCGTGAACCTGGAATAGAGTGAGCTTGAATAGCGGGTCCGGAAGGGGCGAAAGCTCCTCATCTATCAGCGTTGGAACGCTTCTTCATCCCCGCGACCTAGATCCAAACAGCTTTATTTCTGGCTTACTCACGACGCTCTGCGGATGATGAAGGAGCTCGCCGAGGCTGAGCAGGTGATGTTACGAGCCCTTCGCTGAGGTGCTGCAGCGTTGGAGTGGGCTATCAAGATAGGTGTAGCGCTATCCTTTGCTGCAGCTGGGTTCGTAGCTAGCCGCTTCCTTGGAGCTAGAAGGGCTTTCGAGTACTGGAACTGGTTCCTGTTCTACGGCGTTATACCTCTAACGATATTCCTCTCTGTAGCTAGAGCCCCCAACGTCCCAGTTCTCCTCGCTCTAGTAGCTCTATCCGCTGTACACATGTTTATCTGCTACGCGCTATCCTACGCTGCTACGCGTAGGTTCAGCGATAGGGTTAGGATCACTGTTTCGCTGCTCTCCTCCCTCCCCAACGTCGTGTTCCTCGCATTCCCCCTAGCGATATCGCTGATCGGCGGGGTAGCGCCCGTAGTTCCTTACGCGATAGCGTTCAACTCCCTCCTACCTCTCTACATAGCGTACCTATCTAAGAGGGCTGGGAGGGGTAGGGGAGCTAAGCCTAGGTCGTACCCCCACATAGCTGCGTTCGTAGCTGGCGTCATAGCTAACTACCTGGGGGTGTCTAGGGTTGTTACAAGCGTTCTAGCAGCGCCAGCACCCTCATCGGTGCTCACGGTACTCAACCTATCGTCGTTCGCGATAATAGGGAGCGAGCTAGCTGTCGTGGGATCAATAGACTTCTCGAGGATCGGCCTTGTAGCCGCGTTTAGGTTCGGGGTGTCGCCGCTGGTAATGCTCTCGATGCTCCTAGGGCTATCGGCGATGACGAGCGTTCCTAGGATATACATCGTTGGCTCGATGCTCCAGAGCGTTATGGCTCCAGCGGTCACAAACGTTATCCTCGCTAAGGCGTTCGATCTGGATACAGCTCTAGCGTCGAGCTCGATAGCTGTACTCACCCCAGCATCTATAGCGCTAGCGCTATGCGTTGCGCTAGCTGCTGGAGCTAGCTAGGCGTAGACCGAAACAATATTTTATAAGGCTTTGCCGATGCCTAGTAGCGCTAGGTGGCGCTAGATGCTAGTTGAGAGAGGTAGTATCGCCACCTTCGCTAGGTGCTCGCAGGTTCTAGAGGCGTTTCTAGGGAGCGGAATGGATAGGGTTCTGAAGGTTCTCAAGCTGGAGAACGGCAAGCTCATCGCTACGATACCTGGCGAGGCTAGGGATAGGGTTGTAGAGCTTAGGGCTAGCGTTGAGAGAGCCGATAGCTCTGGAAGGATCGTGGCGACCAACGATCTAGGGCTTCAGGGAGTTATTCTGGAGGCTAGGTGCGAGGAGAGTGGGCCGGTAGCTAGGGCTTGCTACGATCTTGTGCTCAATCCAGTAGCCCTAGGGATCTCTACGAGGCTAGCGAAGCTAGCCTTCATACACATGAAGCACGGTATGCTGGATAGGCTAGTGTCGTTCATCAGGACTAGGCTAGAGCCCTACCCAGAGCTAGGGGAGGAGCTCCTGAGAGAGGACTTCGCCGCTAAGGTGATGGCTAGGGCTAGGATACTGGATAGGTTCGAAGCTGAGCCAAGCAAGCTGAGCATAGGCGAGGTGTGCTCCAGGTACCCAAGGAACTCGCTGTTCGTTGTGATGACCAGCGCTGGAGCCATGCTTAGGATGGCTGTGGTCGGAGGCCTGTTCACAGCCCATCTAAAGCTTGGAGAGCTGGAGTATAGGGATGCTAGAGCCCTAGAGAAGCTAAGTAGCTGGTTTGGAAAAGCTAACGTGACCGTGTACTCGATAGACGACGTCATTCCGCCTAGGTTTAGAGCCCCTACGTGATGAGGAGACCACGGACTGAGCAGTGATGAACGCGTTCTACGCTGACAGCGAGAAGCTATCGCCTTGCCTAGCTGTAGAGGGTGCTAAGAGAGCTCTTTTCATTGGCATAGGCGGGGGTGGAGACGTAGCTTCAGCAACAGTTCTAGCTAGCTCCTTCGCTAGATGCGGTGGAGAAGCTATCGTCGGGAGCTTCATCTGGGAGAGGTTCAGCGTAGACCCTATCCCGGGGCCAGTGAGGTTCGAGGAGCTCGAGAACATCGATAGGGTTTCGCGAGGGCTAGCATGGGTGAGCCCAGCTACTCGGGCTAGAAGGGGCTCTAGAGTTGTTAAGCCGCAAGCAGCTGCAGCTGCTGAGATCGTTGGTAGGGTTCTTGCGCTAGACCTGTGGCTAGGGCCTAGGGAGCTAGCTAGAGAGCTTAGGAGCTTCGTGGAGTCCGAGGGCATAGACCTCGTTGTGGGTGTTGATGTTGGTGGGGACTCTCTAGCCTCTGGATGCGAGGAAGAGCTCTGGAGCCCTCTAGCAGACTCTGTTGGCGTTGCTATGCTTAGCTACATCCCTAGATCCCTTCTGGCTGTCGTCTCTCCCGGGGCTGATGGAGAGCTCGATCCTAGCTACGTTGAGAACCGGATATCGATGATTGCTAGGGCTGGGGGCTTTGTCGGTGGCTACGTCCTTAGCTCGAGGGACAAGGAGTTTCTAGAGAGGGTTGTTGAGCACGTTCATACCGAGGCTAGCAGGGTTCCTCTGAAGGCTCTAGAGGGCTGCGTTGGCGAGATCTCGATAAGGTCTGGGTCTAGGGTTGTTAGGATTGGGATTAGTAGCTGCGTAGCCTACTTCCTCGATCCCCGCATCGTTAAGGAGTCTACTCTAGCTAAGCTCATATCTAGCTGCAGCAGCCTTGAGGAAGCTAACGATACTCTTCATAGGTACGGTGTGTACACGGAGCTAGATCTAGAGAGGGATCTCTATAGGTTTGCTGAAGAGGGTAGGGAGATCGATAGGGACGTGATACTAGAGGTTAGGGAGAGGGGTAGGTCTAGGCTAGGTCCGTGCAGAGCCGCGTAGCGGGCTAGATCCGCTTCACAAGTCCAAGCAATTAAAAGCAGACGCATCTATTTAGATAGCTACAGCGAGGATATGATGGGGGAGCACGGAGCGGTGGCGACAGCCTCTGTAGTGGAGGAGGCTCCTCGCGCTGAGGGGAGGAGCTCGCTAGCTAGGATCGTTGGTAGGAGGATGATAGTGTGGCTCATTGTTGACCTAGCTCTCGTGGGGGCGTTCATCGCTAGCTACATACTGATCTCCATGACCCCCCTGCCCCAGTCATCGATAGATGCACTCATCTCTAAGTACGAGCAGCTTCGGGGGCTCGTCAAGGGGCTAGAGGGTATTCCGCTACCCATACTCATATTCGCTAACAACGCTATGGTTACCCTAGCTGCATACATACCGTTCCTAGGCATAGCGTTCTTCGCATCGACGATGTACTGGACCGCTAGAGTGCTTCAGCTCGTTGCTGTCGTCACTAGCTGCACCCTAGGCGTTAGCAAGGGCCTTGTGTCTGTAAGCTACGCCCTTCTCCTACTCATAACCCCCCATACCTACCTCGAGTTCTTCGCCTACGCGATAGCTCTGTACCAGAACGCTAGGCTCTGCTACCTACTGGTGAAACGGAGGTGGGGCGAGGTTAGGCAGGAAGTAAGGATATACCTAGTGTCTATCCCCATAGCGCTAGGGTTCCTACTGTTAGGAGCTTACGTAGAGGCTAGCCTCATAAGCATGTTCACGAAGGCGACACCAGCGTACAGCCTACCCTCGCCCCAGAAGCTTCATCAGGTGCTCCAGACGTGCCTCCACAACGCATAGCCGAGCTCCTAGCTAGATCCAGGCCGCTGATATGCGCCCACCGAGTGAATACGAGGGCTAGGCTCCTAAGGGTTCTTCCCTACGCGCCCCACATGATAGAGCTCGACGTGAACACCGTTGGCAAGAGCCTCGTTGCTATGCACGGCGTTGCGCAGCCCCCGTTGAGGAACCCTATAGCGAGAGCTATAGTTGCAGAGGTCGAGAGGCTCATCGTGGGGGATCCGCACAAGCCCGTATCACTAAGGGAGCTTCTAGAGGGTCTCGAGGGTGTAGCTCTGTGGCTAGACGTTAAGAAGAGGGGCGTGTGCGTGAGGGCTGTCGAGGAGGTGTATAGGGTTTGCAACCCGAGCGCTGTAGCTCTATCAACAGCGTTCTACCCAGAGCTAAAGACCTTGAAGCGCGAGCATCCGGAGGTAGCTGCGTTCCTAGGAAACGTCTCGTTCTACCCCCCAAGCCCCTCGATAGCTCTCGAGGTCGACGCTGATGGGATATCGATCGAGTACCACTACCTAGATCGAGATCTCGTGGAAATGATGCACGGCGCGGATCTCCTCGTAGCTGCATGGACTGTCAACGATGAGCAGGATATGGAGAGCGTTGTGAGGCTAGGAATAGATATACTGATAACCGACTTCCCCGATGTCGCGAGGGAGGTTATGGAGAGGCTGAGCAGGGGGCATAGTGTTCTAGAGAGCTGGTGATGAAGCCCGTGCTGCGCTGAGGACGTGATGAAGCTGTGAACTACTGACCAACAAGCTCCCTAACTAGCTCCACAAGCTTAGGCAGCACCTCTGAAGCTCGTCCCCTAACGAAGACTGTTGCTATGGGTGTTATATCGGACTCTTCGATGTTGATCTCTACCACAGCACCGCCTCTCGACCTAACTATCTGCGGTAGCATCGCCGCCGGCATAACCTTGCCGCTCGTTCCGATAACTAGGATTGCATCAGCTCTCTCGCATAGGTCGAATGCCTTCTCGAGAGCGTCCCTAGGTATGGGCTCCCCGAACCACACAACGTCTGGTCTTAGGAGCGAGCCGCACCTCGGGCACCTAGGAGGTATCTCGCGAGGGGGCTCGCTTAGCTCAGCCCTATAGCTACACGATACGCATCGAACCCTCCTTATGCTTCCGTGGAGCTCCACAACGCATCTAGAGCCCGCTAGCTGGTGAAGCCCATCGACGTTCTGGGTGATAACGCACTTGAGCAACCCCATTCTCTCGAGCTCCGCTAGAGCTAGGTGCCCAGGGTTTGGCCTAGCTCTAAACACTATCTCCATTCTCCACCTGTACCACTCCCACACGAGCCTCGGGTTCCTAGCGAAGGCCTCTGGCGTAGCTAGATCCTCGGGCCTGTACCTAGACCACAGCCCGTCTCTACCCCTAAACGTTGGTATGCCGCTATCTGCAGAGATCCCAGCTCCGGTTAGCGCTACGAGGAACCTGCTCCTAGCTATGATCCTAGCTGCCTCCTCTAGGGGGCTCACTCCTTCTTCACCTTCTCTAGAACTCTAACGCTGACTATCTCGGTGTGGGGGTACTGGCCAAGCTCGTCCTTCTCGTACTTCTTCACCATGTCCCAGACGTTGAGCAGCGCTAGGGATACAGCTGTGAGAGCCTCCATCTCGACACCAGTCCTCTCCCTAGCCTTGACCACAACCTCCACGCAAACCCTATCGTCTAGAACCTCTATGGATGGCTCAACATGGTCTATCCTTATGGGGTGGCAGAATGGTAGGAGCTGATGCGCTCTCTTAGCACCCTCTATCGCAACGATCTTGCTCACCGTAGCCACATCCCCCTTCTCAACCTCACCCCTCCTAATCCTATCTATGGTCTCCCTACGCAACCTAATGCATCCCCTCGCTCGCGCAACCCTGAGAACCTCCCCCTTGCTAGAGACATCAATCATTCGAGCCATGGCTAGCTAGCCTCAGAGCATCCTCTACAAAGGGGTTAGCCCTAAGCTCCCTTCTAAGCGTGGTGCTAGGCCCGTGCCCTGGGTAAACGTAGGTGTCGAGGGGTAGCGCGCTGTAGAGCCTTGCTATGCTTCTAGCGAGATCCTTTGCTGACCCTCCGGGTAGGTCTGTTCTGCCAACGGTTCCGCAGAAGAGCGTGTCCCCGCTAAACAGAGTGCTCTCACCATCTATGTAGATGCATGTTGATCCAGGGCTGTGCCCCGGGGTCTCTATAGCTACAGCGCGGTAGCTACCGAAGTGAATCTCCATCCCGTCGCTAAGATCCTCAGCGCTAGGCACCTCAGCTCGGTAACCGAATGCCTGTGCCCACGCTAGGGACACTCTAGCGACCTCCTCATCACGCCTATTCATGTATACATCGACACCCAGCTTCCTAGATAGGTAGGGAGCCCCGAGAAAGTGGTCGAAGTGCCCATGGGTAACGATGATGGCAGCCACCTCTATACCTAGCCTATGCACCCAGCTAAGGAGCTCAGAAAGCTCGTCTGGCGCCCCACCCGGGTCGATCACTATACCCTCGTGGCTACCCTCGTCGTAAGCTAGGTAGCAGTTCGTGTCTAGAGGACCTACAACGAACCTGAGCACCCTTAGCACCATAGCGTGCACCAGCTAGAGCAAGTTAAGAGAGCCGGGGGTGACCCGCCCCGTGTGCATCGATCCCCGTGACGCGGGGTTTCTTCACACGGGACCGGGGTCCTCAGCGCTACACTGCGCTAGATCCGTTCTTAAGCTTGGCTGCCCACTAGCAGCTCCGGAACCTCTAGAACTAGGCAAGCTCTTCTTAGCAGCGTCGGTATGTCTCTCGTAACCACGCACTCGACAACCTCGCGGAATGCGGCCATGGGCTCGGTGCTCCGAAGCTTCACGTCTAGAAGCTTTGCTATCCTTCTAACAGCCTCGAGGCACCTCGGTCTCTCTGGACACGTGCTGCAGTCGCACTCGGGGCCCTTTATGAATATCATGTCTCTGGAGTCTAGTATAGCACCCCTATCCCTAACGAGCCTTATGCACGGAACCCCATCGTCTTCAACCTCGACAGTGTAGACGAGGTAGAGCCTCGCTGAGGGGATGTACCTCCTACCCTTCTTGATAACGAACCCGCTCTTCATCAGCGACTTTAGGTAGCGGTATATACCGGTCTTCGACGAGCCTACCAGCTTCGATAGCTCTGTAGCTGTATCAATGCCGCTGGCGATCAGCCTAAGAACCCTAACCTTCGTCTCGTCGCTAGCGACAGCCTCGAAGCTCGGCAAGCTCATTAACTTAACTGGCTGGAGCTCGTAGCCGCCTATCTGCATAACTAGGTTCCTGAGCCTCTCTAGGGCGGCGTACAATCCCCTACCCCTAGAGATAGGGGTGCTGGGAATTCAAAACCTTAAGCTGGGCCAAGCTATTCAAATGCCTACCCCGCACCTCCTTAGGAACCTAAGCGAGTTCTCCCGAATTACCTCCAGAACCTCGCTAGGATCCATCCCCTTTGCGCTAGCTATCGCGTGCACGACGTCGCGAACCATCGATGGGTGGAGCTTCATACCCCTGTAGTTATACGGTGCGTCGCTCTCGAGCAGCATCATGTCTATGGGAGCTGCCTCCACAACCCTCCGATGCTTCTGCTGAATAGATATCGCTGGGTTCACGGATATCATGTAGCCCCTATCCCTTATCTCCTCGAGCAGCTCGAGAGGCCCAGTATACCAGTGGAACACGGCTACCGGGACATCGTTTCGGTACAGCATGTCTAGAACATCCCTCCACGTATTGACGCTGTGAACTGTCATTCCCAGCTGCAGCTCCCTAGCAACATCGATGAATAGCCTAAACACCTCCGTCTGGAAGGCGATGGTGTTAGGGCGGAACCTCTTGTCGAGACCCACCTCGCCAACTATCCTAACTACGCTGCTGTTGCTCCTAATCAGCTCTGCAACCTCCTTAGCATCATCTATGCTCTCAGCCGTAACCTCCCAGGGGTGGAGCCCTAGGGCTGGTATAACCCAATCGATTCTCTTAGCTAGCTCGAGCGTTCTCCTAGACGATGGCAGGTCGTCGCTGACAGCAACGATGCTGATATCTAGCTCGCTGAAGCTCTCTATCTCCTCGTCGCTGAACTCGTGTAGGTGGCAATGACTGTCTAGGTACCTTCTCAGAACCCTCCTCAATGCTGCGACCTCTCTGCTAGCTCCCTAAGCTTAGACTCTGGAATGTGCACGAACTCAGTGTATAGCTCTAGGGGTACGTACGCAAACCTATCGCTCCTATACGTCGGATAGAGCTTCCCCCCGATATTGATCCTGTAGCCGCACTTCGGGCACCTGAACTGCTCGTCTAGCCTCCACTCCAGTATCTCGAACCCGAACCTCCTAATCACGAGCTCTCCGCAGTTCGGGCAGTACGTGTTCTCAAGCTCGTGCCCAGGAACGTTGCCTATGTACACGTAGTGAATCCCCTCCTCCTTAGCTACCCTAGCGTGCTTCTCGAGAGTCTCCACCGGGGTTGGAGGCACATCAATCATCTTGTAGTCCGGGTGGAACCTTAGGAAGTGCACTGGGGTCTCTGGACCTAGGTTCTCGACGATCCACCTCATCAGCTTCCTGCACTTCTCTAGGTCATCGCCATACCTAGGGACGACTAGGTCTGTAACCTCTACAAAGATCCCGCTACGCTTCATCTCCACCATTGCCTGCAGAACGTACTCGAAGTGCCCTCGGGGAACAGCCGAGAACTTCTGCAGGAACTCGTCGTCTCCGTTGCCCTTGATGTCAACGGTTGCTGCGTTCACGAACTGCTTAACTAGGTCTAGGGTCTCGTCACTCATGTACCCGTTGGTGACCATCGTGTTGAATAGGCCGCGCTTCCTAGCGAGAATCCCTATATCGTAGGCGTAGTCTATGAACACCACGGGCTCGTTGTAGGTGTAGGTCACTCCGTGCGCCCCGTAGGCCTCGGCAAGCTTAACGACTAGCTCTGGATCAAGCCTCCATCCAGCTACCATCCTTCGCTGCGAAATATCCCAGTTCTGGCAGTACTTGCAGGCCCACGTGCATCCCGTGGTAGCTATCGAGAGCACCGCTGATCCAGGGTTGTAGTGGTAGAGAGGCTTCTTCTCTATAGGGTCGATAGCTACCGCTATAGCAAGTCCGTAGACAGCTAGGTAGAGCCTACCCCCGAAGTTCCACCTAACCCCGCAGAAGCCGTGGCTTCCCTCAGGTATCCTGCACCTTCTCGGGCAGGCTAGGCACTCAATAACCTTCTTCTCGCTGTCAGCAACCCTAAACAGCTTGGAGAGCCTCAAAGCTGCGAGCACCTCCTCTCTACAGAGTTCGGAAGGGTAGGCAATATGGGATGATGAATCAACTCCGTCTGCGATCAGTGAGCGAGGCCGCTTCTACTGACCGCTGTTCGAGGTTCCTCTAAGCCCCGAGAGCGAGAGTATCGCCTCCAGCCCCCTCCTCGGAGAGAAGACGAGCGTTAGCACGTCGCTTCTAAGCGCTGGATCCTCGCTAAACCTCCCTCTCGTCGCCACGGTAACCATCTTCATCGGCTCCCTAACGCCCCTAACGATGGTGCACATGTGGTACGCCTCGATAACCACCATGACTCCCTGCGGAGATATCTCGCTGTATATGAAGTCAGCTATCTGCTCAGTAAGCCTCTCCTGTATCTGGAGCCTTCTCGAGAAGGCGTTCACGATCCTAGCGAACTTGCTTAGACCGAGCACCCTCCCGTTTGGTATGTAAGCTATGTGCGCGAGCCCGATTATTGGAAGCATGTGGTGCTCACACATAGACCTAACGGGAATGTCGTTAACCACCACAACGTCCCCGATCCTTATGGGGGCAGCCACCTCCTCGTCCTCGACGCTGAAGGTCTTGAGGTACCTCCTAGGGTCGTCGAAGTAGCCGCTGAGAAGCTCCTCGATAAGCATCCTAGCTACCCTCCTCGGAGTCTCCCTAAGCCCCTCCCTCTCTGGATCCTCTCCTATGGCTAGGAGGAGCTGCCGCACCAAATCCTCTATCCTTCTATACAACTCGGGCCCTCCCATACCTCCTCACCAGAGGCGCTAGGTCTCGAAGCGTGGGTAAGAGACGCTCTCCATCGATCTCCAGCGTCCCATCATCGAGCACACTGTATCTAGGTGGGGCTAGCGCCATAGCCTTTCTCCTCAGTCTCCTCGCGTGCTGCACGCGATCCTTGAACTTAGCGGTACATACGCGTATCGCTATATCGAGCCCCTCGTCCTCCGCCCACCTAAGAACCTCTAGCGCAGCCTCAGCGCTACCCCTAACCACCCTACCATCCTCCGAGGGCTGCAGCCCCCTAGCTAGAAGCCTATCGACGTTTGTCTCAGTAACCTCGAGCTCGTTGAGGTTCACGAACTCTGCACCCCGTCTCCACGCCTCTAGAACAACAGCTTTGAGTAGGGGTGGTATGGGGAGCGCTGGCACCTCGACGCCTACACTCATCGGGGTCTCCCTAGCGGCGTAGCTAACGAGATTCCACACGTCTCTGTCCACCGGATGAAACCTCAGCTCGTCTATCCATGCATCGCTAAGAGCGTCTATGGCTCTGGTAGATGTGTAGAGGCCGCAGGTATACGCGTGGATATGGATGTAGCTCCCGAAGGCATCCCTCACGAACCGCACTATCTCCGTAACCTTATCGATGCACTGGAGGGGCTCGCCGCCAGTTATGGAGATGCCTCTAGCGCCAACAGCACTGATCTCGTCAACGATATCTAGCGGTGTAGCAACGGGCTCCTCGTCAGCGTAGAGAGCCCCTCTCGATCTTCTACGCGGGCTCAGGGGGCAGTAGAAGCAGCTAGCGCTACACCCGCTCGAGACGAATACAACGACCTTGAGGCCAGCTATGCACAGCCTGCAGCCCTCAGCCATCCTACCTATCCAGTACCCTAGGGTGTCGCTACCTCTAGCCACTGCAACGACCCTATTTACCCACGGGTGGCACGAGTCTATAGGGATCTCTATAGCTATGGGGTAGGTGCCTAGAGTTGAATGGAGTGCTGCTAGCTATAGTGCTCTACGTGCTGATAACGACGATGCTAGCCATGGCTACGAGGGGCGAGGAGATAAGGGTGTTTGGACGGCGGCTCGTGTTCACGATAGCTGGGTTCCTCATCTATTTAGGGGGAGAGAGGAGGGCTCGTAGGAGAGCCTCTACACCTAAGCCCCTAGCCGTAGCTATGGTTGGAGCGACCCTAGTTGGAATAGCGCTGTTCTACACCCAGATGCTCCCCCTCATGATAAGGACCGTGGCCCAGTTCATAGGTGCAGCCACGGGTGTTAGCCACGCAGCGCCCCAGCCTACCGTGATCCCGCTGCCCCTAGTCTTCACCTACAGCTCGATCATACCCTACGTGCTGATAGGGCTAGGCATAGCCGTTGTAGCTCACGAAACCATGCACGCGATCATTGCGCTTAGGGAGGGTGTTAGCGTGAGGAGCTGGGGGGTTGGTGTAGTAGCGCTGATCCCCCTAGCTTTCGTCGAGGTAGATGAGCAGGAGTTCAACTCCTCGCCAAAGAGATCCCGCGCCGCAGTCCTAAGCGCAGGCCCCTTCGCTAACGCCGTGATAGCTCTAGCGACCCTAGCCATATTCGTAGCGTCTAGCCATGCTCTAGCAGCGTGGGCTCAGCCAGCGATAGTTATTCAGAGCATAGACTGCAGCGTATGCGTAGGCGGATGCCCAGCACGCTCAGCTGGGCTCCAGCCTGGAGACATTATCGCGTACATCAACGGTTCGCCGATACACAGCTTCCAGCAGCTCAAGGAGGCTATCGAGAGAGCTGGCTACGGTGGAAAGCTGCTAGCAACTCTATGTAGCCCTAGCGGGGAGTGCCGAAACGTGAGCATAGTTCTATCAGCGTGGTTTAGGGGTAGCAACAGGCCCTGCATAGGCGTAGAGCTTAGGCCTGGGTACGCAGTATTCGAGAACGGCGTGGCTCTCATTCCGCCGCAGCTATCAGCGCTAGTCCAGCTGGTCAGAGCATCGTTCTTCACCTTCATAATAAACTACAGCCTATTCGTATTCAACGCGATACCCCTGATAATAACCGATGGGTCTAAGCTGCTGAGGGTGCTAGCCGAGGGTAGGCCTAGGCTAGAGAAGCTCTTCGCGTCTAGAGCTTTCGACATAGTTAACGCCGTGGTTATAGGTGCGGCTATGGCTGTCTCGACCTACCTAATACTCGTAGGGGCCTAGCGGCATGCAGCTCAGGGTGCGTAGGTCTAGGATCGAGGATCTACCGGAGGTGTGTAGGCTTGAGAGAGCGTGCTTCAAGCACCCCTACCCACCCCAGCTGCTCTACATGTTCATGACCCTCTACCCCGAGCTCTTCCTAATCGCTGAGTGCGAAGGTAGGGTCGTTGGCTACGTGTGCGGCGTCGTGAGAAGAGATGGCTTCGGGCACATAGTCTCGATATGCGTTGATCCAGGGTATAGGCGTAGAGGTATAGGCAGAACGCTTATGGAGTCTATCGAGAGGGTGTTTAGAGAGGTGTTCAACATCTGCAGGTTTAGACTCGAGGTTCGTGTTAGCAATGTTGCTGCTATCAAGCTCTACGAAAAGCTAGGGTTCAAGATAGCGAGGAGGCTGAGATCCTACTACCTAGACGGGGAAGACGCGTACCTGATGATAAAGGATCTCTGCGTAGATAAGTCTAAGAACGTGGGGAGCTAACTGATTCGGGGAGCTATGGGTAGGGAGAGGATAGCTATCTACGTTCTCGACGCAAGCTACGAGGTTCACGGAAACGAGCCCGTGGTGCTGATATGGGGGATTACAGAGGACGGGAGGAGGGTTCTGCTACGTGATAAGAGGTTTAGACCCTACTTCTACGCTCTTCTAGACCCCTCGATCCATGGTAAGGAGGACGCTGTTCTGAGCTCGATAAAGCAGCTCACCCGCCCTAGATCGCCCATAACATCTGTCGAGCTCCTAGAGAAGAGGTTCTTTGGGAAGCCAGCTCGCGTAGCTAAGATCGTTACCGTGCTTCCGGAGAGCGTTAGGGAGTATAGGGAGCTGGTAAAGAAGCTACCCGGCGTTAAGGACGTTCTGGAGGCTGACATAAGGTTCGCTATGAGGTACCTCATAGACAACGCCGTGTATCCATGCTCGTGGCACGTGTTCGAGGTTGAGGACGCTGGAACAAGCCCTATGTACGTAGTTGATAGGATCTACGACATAGTTAGCGTTGGCGAGAGGCTAGATAGAGTAACGCCGCCAGACATGCGGGTAATGGCCTTCGATATCGAGGTCTACAACCCTCGAGGAGCCCCGAAGGCGAGTAGGGACCCTGTTATAATCGTAGCTGTTCGAACATCTGATGGAAGGATCGAGCAGTTCCTAGCTGAGGGCCGCGATGATAGGCCAGCGATAAGGAGGTTCGTCGAGTTCGTCCAGAGCTTCGATCCAGACGTGATCGTTGGGTACAACTCGAATAGCTTCGACTGGCCCTACCTCCTCGAGAGGTGTAGGTACCTAGGGATAAGGCTAGAGGTTGGTAGGAGAAGAGGTGCTGAGCCTAGGCAGAGCGTCTACGGCCACATCTCGGTTCCGGGTAGGCTAAACGTCGACCTATACGACTTCGCTGAGGAGATGCCGGAGGTGAAGGTGAAGAGCCTAGATGAGGTCGCGGAGTTCCTAGGAGTGATGAAGAAGAGCGAGCGAACCAACATTCCGTGGTACGAGATCTACCGGTACTGGGACGACGAGAAGCTGAGGCCTAAGCTCCTAGCCTACTCCAGAGACGATGTAGAAGCGACCTACAGGATAGCTGAGAAGCTTCTACCCTTCGGCATCCAGCTCTCAGCAATAACCGGGGTCCCACTAGACCAGGTTATGGCTGCTAGCGTAGGGTTTAGGCTTGAGTGGTACCTAATTAGAGCTGCCTTCAGCTACAACGAGCTCGTTCCCAACAGGGTCGAGAGACCCTACGAGCCGTATCGCGGAGCCATAGTTCTAGAGCCTAAGAAGGGTGTTCACGAGAACGTTGCTGTTCTAGACTTCTCGGCGATGTACCCCAGCATAATGATGAAGTACAACATAGGTCCTGACACCATAGTTAGGGATCCTAGCGAGTGCGGAGAGGCTGGGTGCTACCAAGCTCCAGAGGTTGGGTACCTGTTCAGGAAGGAGCCGCCGGGATTCTTCAAGAAGGTTCTAGAGACCCTCGTTAGCGCTAGGAAGAGGATCAAGGAGCAGATGAAGGGGCTAGACCCGAGGAGTCCGGAGTACCGGGTTCTCGATGAGAGGCAGAAGGCTCTAAAGGTTCTAGCTAACGCTGCCTACGGCTACATGGGTTGGACTGGAGCTAGGTGGTACTGTAGGGAGTGCGCTGAGGCTGTAACGGCGTGGGGTAGGGAAACTATTAGGAGAGCTATCGAGCTCGCTAGAAGCCTAGGGCTAACCGTTATCTACGGCGATACCGACTCGCTGTTCGTCAAGTACGACCCGGAGAAGGTTAGGAAATTCATCGAGCTGGTGGAGAAGGAGCTAGGCCTCGAGATAAAGATCGATAAGGTGTACAAGAGGGTGTTCTTCACCGAAGCCAAGAAGAGGTACGTGGGGCTAACAGAGAGCGGATACATAGACGTGGTTGGGTTCGAAGCGGTTAGAGGCGATTGGGCGGAGATAGCTAAGGAGATGCAGGAGAAGGTTGCGGAGATAGTGCTCAAAACCATGGATCCTAAGAAGGCTGTCGAGTTCGTTAGAAAGGAGCTTCAGAGGATCCGAGAGGAGGTCGAGAAGGGAACAGCCCCTATAGAGAAGTTCGTTATCTGGAAGACCCTCTCGAAGCCCCTTAAGGACTACGAGGTTGAGGCACCCCACGTGGTTGCAGCTAAGTACCTCATGAAGATGGGGTACCAGGTTGAGGTTGGGGACAAGATCGGGTACGTGATAGTTAAGGGCAGCGGAAAGGTTTCGGAGAGAGCTAGGCCCTACATAGCGGTGAGCGTCAAGGACATAGACCTCGACTACTACATAGACCACCAGATAGTTCCAGCAGTCCTGAGAATCCTAGAGTACTTCGGGATAACGGAGAAGCAGATCAAGACTGTGGGCAAGGCTAGGAGAACGCTCTTTGACTATGGAAAGAAGTAGTTTTAAACCGGTATGGATAGCTCTTGGAGCGTTAGGGTAACCACATCCTTGGGCTTCCGAGCTAGGTTCCCCACCCTAACACCTATCAGCATCTTTACCCCGCGGCTGCTAGCAACATCAACAAGCCTCTGCGTAATTATGCCATCGAAGACCACTGCAAACACCTTCCCGAACTCCACCTTCTGAAGCTTGTCAACGAGGTCCCTAACCGGGATCCTCTCGATGGGCTTCCAGCTCCTGTCGTAGAGGATAGCCTCTAGCGTTCCTAGAAGCTTCTTAGCCTCCTCAACAACCTCGAGCGGTACCTCGTAGCTCTCCTTAACCTCTACCATAGCTGGAGCCGCGGGAGCTGCGGGCTTAGCTGGAGCCTGAGCAAGGGGCTTCTCTACAGCAGCTGCTACTGTAGGTGCTTGCTGCTGCGCTGGAGCTGGGCTTGGCTGGGGAGCTGGAGGTGGTGCGGGCTTCTGCTCGGCAGCCTTCTCTCTCTTCGCTTTCTCCTCCCTCTCCTTCTTCTCTAGCATTGCTAGGAACTGGCTAGCTGGCACAGCGTTCTTCAGAGCCTTGGCTATCTCCTTCCCGGTGAGCTCCTCAACCTCCTTGCCTGGTGGGGCTCTAGCCACGTAGTCTATGTCTGCAACCTTAAGCACCTCCCTAGCTATAGCCTCGCCCATCCTATCTCCATCGACGAAGAGTATCGCTGTCTTCTTAGCTGCTAGCCTAACTATGGTCTCAGGTATCTTTCCTCCGATGGCTGCGCCCTCGAGAGCTATCACGTTCCTGTAGCCGTACCTCAGCATGTTGAGGACGTCGGCTCTCCCCTCCACTATTATTATAGTGTCGCTTCTATCTACGTCTGGCCCAGCTGGGAGCCTCTCT
Organism: Thermoproteota archaeon; assembly: GCA_013154235.1. Lineage (GTDB taxonomy): Archaea > Thermoproteota > Thermoprotei_A > Sulfolobales > Ignisphaeraceae > JAADCV01. Next base: position 22,920 of record JAADCV010000093.1, read on the forward strand.
GGGCCGTAGTATGTTAGCTCCGCTATCCTAACCTCCTCAGCTATGGTGTTCAGAACCTCCTTTAGGTCTGGGGCTCTCTCGACGAAGAACTTCTTCGCTATCTCCTTAGCTCTCTCAACTATCTTCTTCAGCCTCTCCGCCCTAACGTCCACGATATCTATAACCTGTATCCTAGCTGGGTAGGGACCAACCCTCTCGACAGCCTCTATCATTGCGGCTAGCAGCGCTGTTTCTATCCTATCCAGGTTTGATGGAACGAATATCTCTCCAACGGTCTTGCTGTTCTGGTGCTTGATATCAACGCTTATCCTCCCTATCCTACCCTTCTCCTGCAGCTCCCTCAGATCGAACTCCTCGCCGAAGAGACCCTCAGTGTACCCGAATATAGCGCCGATTATGTCTGAGCGCTCGACCCTCCCGTCTACCTCGACTCTAGCCCTTATCACGTACTTAGCCATGGATTCACCCCGATATTCATCTCGTTACCTTCCGAGCTATAAGCTCTAGGACTTGCCTAGAGCTCGGGTCTTGAAGGAGCTTTTCCCTAACTGGCTTAACAATCTTGATGAGTTCCTCGGCTACAGCGTTCTTGAGGTCGAGCGGATGCAGCTTACCCTCAACGTAGATCCTCTCGAGCTCCTCGTAGCTCTCAACCTCTATGGTTCCACCGTACTTAGGCTTCCTCTCTATCACGAACCTTCTAGGGCCTCTAGCGAATATGATGTGCTTAGCTATAGCCATTATCGGGTTGCCCTCCACCTCCCTGGGTGGGCAGTAGGCCTTCCTAATCTTCCGGCGGATCTCCTCATCGCTATCCACCACGAATATCGCTGTCTCTGGCTTGGACTTGCTCATCTTCACCTCCGCGAGCTCCTCGTCGCTAGCTCTAGACATATCCATTCTACTGCCTCCGGTGAGGGAGGGTATCAGCGGCGTGTGTATCGCTACAGGCTTCTTGAACCCCAGCTTCTCAGCAACGTCCCTAGCTAGCATATGCGCCTTTCTCTGATCCATTCCTCCGAGAGCTATGTCGACACCTAGCTCGAATATGTCAGCGACCTGCATCAAGGGGTATATCAGCTTCGAGAAGTCTAGCTCAGCCTCGTCAGCTCTCCTACCCATTATGGTTAGCGCCCTCTTCACCCTGCTAAGAGACACGCTCTTAGCTATCCTAAGTATCTTCTCCCAGTACCTTACTCTGGAGACGAGATCCTCAGCCTTAACCACCCTTACCCTAGTTCTCGGAATCCCTAGAGCCTCGAGAACGCTAACCACGTGCTCAGCAGCTCGATGAATTAGCTCTAGGTCTCCGCCAAGCTTATCGTTTATCCATGCGTGCCACGTTGCTGCTAGCAGGGTGAAGTCAACACCTATCTCGACTAGGTCAGCAACCTTGTAGGCCCAGACCAGCCACCCTATGTGGAAGAGCCCGCTAGGCTCGAAGCCTAGGTACGCCTTAGGGTGCTCGACCTCGCTCAGCAGCTTCCTAAGCTCCTCCTCTGTCACAACCTCTACCGTGTTCCTAGTCGCTATCCTAAACCTCTCCTCAGCGTCCAAACCCACCTACCTCGAGTATCCTCTCCACATCCAGCTCAATGTATCCAACCGGGTACTCTATACCTAACGCCTCGAGAATACCCGGATCTATCTCGCATACCATACCCACCGCGCGCTCTCCAACAACTATCTCAGCGCACCTACCCTCTATCGCGAATCGCGGCGCGCTCGAGCATCTTCTAGAAGCTGGCTCTAGTCCTAGCGACCTAAGTATCGCGAAGCAGTCAGCGTGGATATCCTCGAACTTCACGACCGTGTCCAGAACCGCTAATCCCATCAGCACCCTGTTCCGGTAGCCCGTAGGGCTGCTAGCGTCTCGTGTCACGCACTCGCTGATCTCGAACACCTTGACTGGGTGCTGCCTATGCTGGCTCTCAGCGAGAACCTGCATCAGTGAGGGTAGAGGCACGGGTTTTAGAGCGTCTAGCTCCTGCTGGAGAGGGTTCTCTATCCTAGCGAATTCCTCGATTCCCAGAGCCTCTAGGAGCTTAGAGGAGGTTAGGGTTAGGGAGTTAACCTCCGTGTATCCAAGCCCTATAGCTAGATCCCTAAGCGCTTCCCAGAGCCTTGTTAGCGCGCTAGGCCTAGATACCTCGTACGTTGCAACCATTTCAGCGCCAATCTCGTCGTACCCTATCGCCATAGCTACGTCCTCCAGCACGTCCACTGGATGCAGAACATCTATTCTGTGCGGAGGCACGTTGACCTCGAAGCCGCTCTCAGAGTACGTAGCTAGCTCGAGCCCCATCCTCTCGAGAAGCTTACGAAGCTCGTCCTCGGTAGGAACCTCTAGCCCTAGCCACTCCTCGAACAGGCTTCTATCGATGCGGACGCTCCTCCAGCTCGTATCTGGGGTCACGATTGTTGAGCTAGGGTAGATTATCTTCGCGCTGAGAAGCCTCGCTCCAGCTAGGAGAAATGGGTAGACTATTACCGCAAGTATCTCGGTAACAGCCCTTAGATCGGTGCCCGTAACGTCTATGAATAAGCCCTTCGTCCCCGGCTCAACTCTAGTTATGTCCGAGTTTAGGACCGGTGGTATAGCAATTATCTTTCCGCCGCTTATGAGAGCTGGATGCATGTCTCCGTCCCGGGCTATCGAGCCGTACTCCCTACCCTGCTCCGTGCTGCGCAGCACCTCCTCAATGCTCATCTCCCTATCCATGTGAAGCGGGACGAACCTCTCCTTAACGCTGACGTACCTATACTCTATCCTTCTGCTGGGAAGCTTGTAGAGATCGTGGAACCCTATAGCAACCCTCTTCCTGCGCCCGTAGCTAAGGTGGAGCTTCTCCTGGAACTGGATCAGCTCCTCGAGATCCTCCTCACTACCTATCTCAGCTCCCTCTAGAGCTGCTGCAGCTATGAAGGGCCTCTTCCTAGGTGGATCCACGAGAACCTCTATACCAACACCGCTCGAGGTGAAGCGCCTAGGCTTCGAGAGCCCTAGGTAGAGCCTAACCGCCTCAGCTAGTCCGCGAAGCGAGAACATGTCTGGCCTATCCCTATCTATCTCAAGCTCTAGCGTCTCCCCGTCCTCGAGAAGCGATACCTCGCACTTGAGCTTAGGCAGGACGCTCATGAGCTTAGCTAGGTCCATTGAGGGGTCTCCAACAGCCTCGAGGAGCCTACTAGCCCTAAACCTGAGCACCGGCATCAGCTACCACCCTCTCAGCAGCGGGAACCTACGCAAGAAATCCACGTCCCTCGTGTACAGGTTCCTTATATCGTTGATGGAGAGGAGCGCCATAGCTAGCCTCTCTAGCCCCATTCCCCAGGCTCCTACCGGAGCCTTAGCGCCAGCGATCTCGAGAACCTCGGGCCTAAACATGCCAGCGCCAAACACCTCTACCCATCCCATGCCCTCTATCAGCACCATACCCTCGACGCTAGGCTCGGTGAAGGGGAAGTACGCTGGCCTAAACCTAACCCTCTGGAACCCTAGGCTCCTCATGATCTGTGTTAAGAGCCCTAGCAGCTTCCTAAAGCTGAAGCCCCTCTCCATAACAACTCCGTCGAAGTTCGTGAACTCCGGAAGGTGCGTAGCATCCATTCTATCTCTCCTAAACACTCTCCCTATGCAGAACCCTCTAGCAGGAGGCTCCTTTCTCTCGGCTATGAACCTAACAGTGGCTGCAGTAGCGTGGCTCCTAAGCATGAGCTTAGAGGCCTTCTCCAAGCTCCACGAGTATCCCCATCCACGGCTCCCGCAGCGAGAATCGCCCTCGTGAACCAGCTTCGCCCGCTCAGCAACCTCCTTAAACGGCTGCAGGTCGCAGCTTCCAGGAACGTAGAAAACGTCGTAAACATCCCTAGCTGGATGATCCTGAGGCTGGAAGAGCGCGTCGAAGTTCCACAGCTCGGGAATCACGTAGTCGTACCTAATCTCCTCGAAGCCTAGGGCTAGCATAACCTCGCGAACCCTCTTAACGAACTCTATGAAGAAGTGCTTCTTGCCCGGGTACCGCGTAGGCGGCAGCGCCTCAACATTGTAGGGCTTGAGCACCACAGCTCTCCATCTCCCGCTAGCTAGAAGCTCGTGCGTTAGGTGCGGCACAGCCTCTCCAACGCTCAGGAGCTGCCTAGCCCTATCGACAGCATCGTCCCTAAGCTTGACAACCTTCTCCTTACGCTCCCTAACGCTCAGCAGACCCCTCTTAACGAGCTCGCTCACCACGGGATCCTGAAGTACGTCGGGATCCACCTCCCTAGGCGTGGAGAACCTCTGAAGGATCTCCCGATGCCTATCCAGAGGCTCGAAGCCCTTCAGTACAGCGATCCCGCTCTCTATGGATACCCATCCCCTTCTCCTAGCCCACGATATACCTATCCTAAACGCATCTCTACCAAGCACCTCCGCTAGATCCCTAGCTGGAGCCCTTCCACCCCTACTAGCTAGCTCTCGAGCTAGCCTCTCCTCCGGGAACCCCTCGCTAGCGTAGCGCTTCCCTTCCTCTGAAGCCTCTACAACAACCCTTCTCCTCTCCCTAACCTCCACGAGACCCTTGCTCCGGAGAAGCTCTACGAGCGAGGCGACCGTGGACACGGGCTTTCCACATGCTTTAGCAAGCTCCTCTAGGCTAGCCTCGCGGATCTCGAGAATCTTCTCTAGAAGCTCGCGCTCTCCTCTAGATAGAGGCTCGCCAACGCGAACAATAGCTAAGCACCTCGGAGGGGATAGGGGAGCAAGGGTTTAAAAACGCGCTTAGGTAGGCACCTCCCACTTCTCTCCAGGCTTGAGCACGATCACCTTAGTGTCGAGGCCTCTCTCCTTAACTAGCCTCTCGAACTCTGCTGGATCAGCCTTGATGACGTCGAAGGTGTTGTAGTGCATGGGTATGACGTACCTCGGCTTTATCAGCTCGACAGCCTTGGCAGCCTCCACGGGCCCCATAGTGAAGTGGCCCCCTATGGGTAGTAGGGCTACCGTAGGCTTGTAGAGCTCGCCGATGAACGCCATCTCTGCGAAGAGCCCGGTGTCGCCAGCGTGATATATCGAGGCGTTCTTGCCTATGATCACCACACCGCTGGGATGCGCAACCGTGGAGGAGTGGTCAGCTGTGGTAAACACGAGGGTTAGGCCCCCTAGCCTCACGGGGCCCCCTATATTCGTTGGTATAGCTCTCTCCGTAGCCCCAGCCTCCTTAGCCACGTTGTTAGCGAGCTCGTAGAGAGCAGCTATCTTAGCACTTGGGTACCTCTTCAGTAGCTCGACTGCCTCCCCCACGTGATCTCCATGGTCGTGGGTAACAATTATCAGGTCGATCTTGCTGTAGTCCTTAACGAACTCGTCGACAGACCTGTAGGGCGAGGCTGGGTTCGTTATCCAGGGATCTACGAGTATAGACCACCCATCGAGCTCTATGTGAAACGTTGCGTGCCCTAGCCACCTGATCAAGGCCATGGTATCCACCCGCACCTTAATTTATCACCCGGAACGTCATAAGCGTTGCTGGAGACCCTCCTTGGATGAGCACGAGTTCGAGTCCTACATGAAGGCTGGGGAGATAGCGTGTAGGGCGCTAAAGTACGGTACCTCGATAGTTAGGGAGGGAGCTAGGGTTCTGGAGATAGCCCAGAGCATAGAGTCGATGATAAGGTCGCTAGGAGGGGACCTAGCGTTCCCGGTAAACATATCCATTAATGAGGTAGCTGCTCACTACACCCCGGTTCCCGGAGACGAGCTTCGCGTTCCCCCCGGAGCCGTGGTGAAGATCGATGTCGGTGTCCACGTAGATGGCTACATCGCGGACACCGCAGCCACCGTATCGCTAGACCCCTCGAGAGCTAGCCTCCTAGACGCTTGCAGGGAGGCGCTAGAGCGCGGGCTCCAAGCCGTCTCGCCAGGAACAAAGTTCAACGAGTTCGGCCGCGTGGTAGAGACCGTGCTGAAGTCAAGAGGCTTCAAACCCGTCTACAACCTGAGCGGCCACAGCCTAGATAGGTACACGATTCACGCTGGAGACGTTATCCCTAACTACCGCGACATAAGGTGCTTCTCGAGGTTTAGGGATGGCAGAGCCTACGCCCTAGAGCCCTTCGCTACACCTGGGTCAGGCCTCGTGGAGGATGGGCCGTACATAACCATCTACGCGATTAGGTACAGCCCTAAGAAGGTGCGCAGCCTAAGTGAGGACGCTAAGAGGTTTCTCGAGGAGGTTTACAGCACCCGCAAATCGCTACCCTTCGCCACCAGGTGGTACGTCGATAGCTATGGGCCTAAGCTAGAGAGCATCCTTAAGGAGCTGCGCAAAAGCAAGCTCCTAATCGAGTACCCTGTGCTCATCGAGAGGTCTAGGAGCGTCGTAGCGCAGTTCGAGCACACTATCGTGCTGTACAAGGGGCGAGTATACGTAACAACCGCTCAATGCTGATTTAACCCCTTATAGGAGAGGTTGCTACGGGGTGGTGCGTAACGACGATAGCGCTGCTGCAGCTGGGAGGAAGTAACTCGCTGATAAACCAGATAATATCCATACTGTTCTTCGTCCTGTTCACCATATACTTCCTAACGGACATACCTCAGAGGCTTCAGTTCTACCGCTACAGCCGGTCGGCCGCTACGAGGCTAGCGATGCTCGAAGCTCTGGTGAACGAGGGCATAGCCAAGGTCAGGACCTACCTATCTAAGCTAGGCGTCGATAGACCGCACGAGTTCGTGACTAGGTTCCTAGACAACTACTTCGCTATAAATCCAGTGGATATAGAGCCTACAGACATAATCAGGAGGATGGCTCACATCATAGACACAGCTGAGCACAAGTTCAAGCAGGATGTCGCTGCAAGGCTCCCGAACATGAGCAAGCACACGATAAACAACATAGCTGTATCACTATCCATAGTCTCGGCACTGCACACGGTGTACAAGATCCTTAGGCACTACTACCTGCTAGGGAGAAAATACGAGAACTGGCTCCTGCTGATGCAGCTAGCCCTCGTGCTGCCCCAGATAGTTAAGGAGCTAAGCCCCTACGTCAAGGCTATAGATGCCATAACCAAGGGCATACCCATAGGCGATAGCGTAGGACCTCTAGTAGCATACAAGCTGATCGGGCTCAGCAAGAGGGACGAGATCGAGGAGGATACCGTTGTGTCGGAGGTGAACATCGAGGGCCGCAGGGTCTTCGTGATAAAGGCCAAGGGGCCCGGAGCTACGGTAGGTAAGCCGGGTAGAGCTCTAGCAAAGCTAGTCGAGAGGCTACAGTGCCGCGTCGACAGAATCATCACTGTTGACGCAGCGCTTAAGCTAGAGGGCGAGGAGACCGGAGAGGTTGCTGAGGGAGCTGGAGCAGCCATAGGCGATCCCGGTCCAGAGAAGATAGAGATTGAGAGAGTAGCCGTTAGGTGCGGCGCCCCCCTAGACGCAGTCATCATAAAGATGAGCTCGGAGGAAGCGATAAAGCCGCTATCGAAGAAGCTCGCTGAAGCATGCGAGAAGGCTTACCAGAGGGTTCTGGAAATCATAAAGTCTAGAACAAAACCGGGGGACACAGTTATCGTGATAGGCGTTGGAAACAGCGTAGGGGTGTACTAGAATGGATGGAGCATCCGGGCTATACCTCGTACTATTCATAGTGCTCATGGTTATCCTAGTGATACAGATGGTGATAAACTACATAACGAGCAAGAAGAAAGCTCAGCAGCAAGAGCCCCCGGTGAAGTTCATAACGAGCATATCCTGCATAAACAACGATTATAGGATAGAGAGAGACTACAGCGAGGGGGACTTCGTCGGAAAGATAGTGGGCTCGTGCCCACGCTGCGGCTCGCCGCTCGTCATAGACAAGATCTTCTCCATAACGATACAGCAGCAGAGGAAGTAACTCACAACGCTTAAAACCCCCACCCAACCCATAAGTGGTTCGGCGGCCCGACCCGGCCATAGCGGCCGGGCAACACCCGGACTCGTCAGATCCCGGAAGTTAAGCCGGCCGCGTTGAGCGAGGCTGTGGAGTCCGAAAGGCTCCGCAGCCCGCTCAAGCCGGGATCGGGCCGCTTCAAAAGCTATTCTGTACCCACTAAGTCTCAACTTAGACCAAGTCAGAGATTAACGCTTAGAATGCTGAGTGCCCATAGCAGAGGAATCGTTATCGTTTCCCCTCGATCTGCTCGATAACGCGTAGGGCTTCGGCAGCATCCTCAAGCGTTGGTATCTCAACTTTTTGACCTAGGCAGGCTCTCAGGAATGCTCTGTCTTCAGCTTTGAGAGGTTCCTCGCCTACGATTCTGCGTTCCTCGTACGATCTATCGGGGTAGATTATCTTAATAGTGTTCTCATCGGTGTTAGCTCTTATGAAGGCGTCTTCGCATATCAGCTCGATCTCTCTAACTTTGGCTAGGGATAGCCCGTCTGTATGTATTACGCATCTGCTGTCTCCGCACCTCATTACTGCGAGCACAACGTTATCGATGCCGGCATCCACTATGGATGCTGACTCTACGCTGCACGCTGCACGCGATACCACGTACCTGCATAGATCGATGTCGTGTATCGATAGGTCTAAGAGTATGGGGAACCTTCTAGCCTGCGGAGGTCTTCTCGAGAGCCTCCTAAACACGGCGTAGTGAATCCTGTGCCTCAAAGCTACTCTTTTAAGCTCTTGGACAGCTGGGTTGAATCTCATGATGAATCCGGGTGCTGCTACAACACCGCGCTTCTCAGCTTCTCTAGCTAGGGCTTGGGCATCGCTGCTCCGCGTAGCTACGGGCTTCTCTATCAGTACGTTGATCCCTCTCTTAACTAGCTCGAGCCCTACCTCAAAGAGCTTGTCGATAGGTGTAGCAACGATAGCTGCGTCTATAGGCGATGAGAGGAGCTCGCTTAGCGAGGAGGCTACTCGCTTGACTCCAAAGGCAGAGGCTATCTCTCGAGCTCTAGAAATGTCGACGTCGCATACCGCAGCGAGCTCAGCTAGACCCTCGGACTCTAGCTCCTTAACCACCCTAACGTGGTTGCGGCCCCACCTACCAACACCAACAACAGCTACGCGAAGCAAGCGCAGCACACCCAAGCTACGCAGCGTACTATGCATAGGTATTAAGCCGATTCGAAGTGCATCAAGCTCAATACCCTCTACTTAACATAGGTACGCGGTGAGCTAGATGAGCAAGAGAATCGTATTCACCGACAAGGCTCCTAAGCCCGTAGGCCCCTATAGCCAGGGAGTTCTAGTAGATGGATGGCTGTTCATAGCTGGCCAGATACCCCTAGACCCAGCTACCGGGAAGCTAGTCGAGGGTAGCTTTGAGGATAAGGTGCGTAGGGTTCTAGAAAACGTAAAGGCTATAGTTGAGGCTGCAGGCGGATCCCTAGAGAACATCGTGAAGGTAACGGTCTACCTCAGGGATATATCGAAGTTCAGCGAGTTCAACAAGGTCTATGCTCAGTACTTCACTAAGGATCCTCCGGCTAGGGTCGTGGTCGAGGTATCGAATCTGCCTAAGGGCGTCGATCTAGAGGTTGAAGCAATCGCCTACATAGGTAAGTAAAAAGCGCGTTACCTCTTCTTCTTTTTGCCTCCCTTACCGGATCCCTTAGGCACTAG
>JAADCV010000069.1 GCA_013154235.1 Thermoproteota archaeon
AGGTTCTTCGAGGAGGTTAGGAAGGTTAACGATAGGGCTGAGCTCTGGGTTACGGACGCTGAGCACGTGAAGGCCTACTTCCTCGATCCTAGCGCCTACAGGGAGAGGGTCGTGGGGTTCTTCAGGAGGTGGCTCCTCCATGGCTAGGCCTCGCCTAGCTCTAGCGATCCTAGTTATCCTAGTGCTCCTCTACTTCGCCGGCAACTACCTGCTAACCCCAACGATTAGGAGCATGAGGGCTGAGGGGCTTATCCCGGGGAGCGAGAGCGAGTGGAGGGTTCTCGGAAGCCTCCTCAAGACGATTCCTACAGCGGTAGGCCTAGCGCTCATGGTTATCTGGGCGGTGCTAGCAGACAAGATAGGTAGGAGGGGGCTCATCCTAGGCCTAGCTCTAGCCATGGCTGGATCCCTAGCGCTTGTATCCACCGCTAGGAACTACGATCAGCTCCTAGCCTACTTCACGATATTCGGTATCGGGCTCGTGGGCGTGAGCCCTATTGTCTACGCGTTCGTCGCAGACGTAATGCCTAGCCATAGAAGGGGTGCTGGATACGCTGCTTACTACGCTGCTAGCGTCCTAGGAATGATACTTGGGCTAGCTATAGGAGCGCTAGTATCTTGGAGGCTAGCCTACCTATCCATAGGCATAGCCATAGCCCTAGCCGCCCTACCCCTATACGCAGCCTCTAGAGGCATCGAGATAGGCCACGCCGAGAGGATCGAGGTCGGGAGATTCAGCTTCAGAAAGGTTCTGCAGAGCCTAAGGTGCAGAACCCTAGCCATAATGCTAGCCCAGCAGATACTGTGGACAATACCCTGGGGAATGCTAGCGCTATGGAGCGTAGACTACATAATGACTAGGTGGGGCCTACCCAAAACGCTAGCATCACTCGTACTCATAGTGGCAACAGCCTCGATAGCAGTGGGGCACGTAGTTGGCGGGCTCCTAAGCGATAGGCTCGTTAGAAAGGGCAACGTGCTGGGAAGGGTCAAGATATCGATCCTAGGGATATGCATAGGGTACGCAGCCATGGTAGCAATGCTCGCCTACCCATACCCATACGGATCAACATCAGCCTCAAGCCTACTACCACCAATGCTCCTAGCAGCAGCGGGAATGATGTTCACAACATTCGCATACCCAAACATAAGCTCCGTCATCAGCGACGTGGTGAAACCCGAGGTTAGAAGCACCGTATTCTCATTCTACAACTTCATAAACAGCGGCGGATGGGCAATAGGACCACTAATCTACGGAGCGCTAGTGGACGCACTCATGAGCTGGGGCCTAGATGAGAGAACAGCGCTCCTCTACTCAGCAGTAGGAATAGTATCGCTTTGGATAGGCTGCATAGCAGCATGGATAGCCGTAGGCAAGACCTACCCACGCGACCGCATATACGCTAGAGAAGGAGCTGAGCTAGAGCGGTGCCAGGACGCAGTAACGAATAACTAGATACACCCTAGACCCAGGAGACATGAGCTCGCCTCCCTTGGACTCGACTCTAATTACCTGTCCACCAATGTCGACCCTATAGTCTACTGATCCTCCTAGAAAGGTCGCCTTAACTATAGTTCCGGGTATGGATCCAGGTAAAGGCTCCTTTGAAATCTCTATATCACTAGGTCTAACGACAACGACATATTTGTCACTGCTTTTAACGGGAGGGCTACACAATAGCAAGACCCCGTTTTTGAGCTCGACACTAACTCTATTGTTCTCAAACCTAAGCGACTTGTACTCAAGGAAGTTAGCAAGCCCAATGAACTCCGCTACGAATGCGTTTGCTGGCTTCCTGTATATTTCTGTGGGCGTACCTATCTGCAAGATTCTACCTTTATTCATGACGGCTATCTTGTCCGACATCGCCATAGCCTCGGCTTGATCATGAGTAACGTATATAACAGTTATACCGACTCTCCGCTGGATCTCCTTGATTTCGAACCTCATCTCCTCTCTAAGCTTAGCGTCTAAGTTGCTGAGGGGCTCGTCTAAGAGTAGGACTTCTGGCTCCATGACTAAGGCTCTAGCTAGGGCAACCCTCTGCTGCTGACCACCCGAGAGCTGATGCGGATAACGGTTCTCTAGGCCTTCAAGATGAACAAGTTCTAAAACCCTCTTCACCCTTCTACGTATCTCGTCCTTAGGCAGCCTCCTTATCTTAAGCGGGTACGCTATGTTGTCAAACACTGTCATGTGTGGCCAAACAGCATAGTTCTGGAATACCATGCCAATGTTCCTTTTTTCTGGAGGAACGAAGATTCCCTTCCTAGGAGCCGATACTATTTTTTCACCAATACGGATTTCTCCATCATCTGGGATCTCGAGTCCTGCAATGCACCTCAACGTTGTAGTTTTCCCGCATCCTGAAGGTCCCAAAAGCGTTAGGAACTCTCCGTGCTTGACATTAAATGATACGCGATCCACAGCTACAACGCTTCCGAATTTCTTAAGCAGATCTCTAACTATGACCTCCACCATGATCCCAGCCTCTAAACTGTTTTAACACCGAGTCTCCTCGAAACAATGTTTATCGCTATCTGACCTGCTATGACAACTAAGAGCACTAGGAACCCGAGGGCATAGGCCCAGCCGAACTGTCCTGATTCCATTAGGTTGTACACAGCCTTACCTATGGTAGGTCTTGTCGGAGGCGCTAGTATGACTGATACCGTGAGCTCAGATAGGGTCGGCATAAAGACCAGTATCCAGCTAGATACAATTCCAGCCTTTATCAATGGTATTACTATATCTGAGAATGTTCTTATCCACGGTGCTCCGCTTGTTCGCGCAGCCTCCTCGAGAGTGGGGTCTATCTGCAGCAGCGAGCCTACGCAAGTTCTAACACCGTAGCTAAGATATCTAGAGAAGTAAGCTACGAAGACTAGAGCTAGCGTATTGAATAGAGGGGTTTTTATGAAGGCGAAGATCATCGCTAATGCTAGTACCGATCCAGGTAGCGCGAACGGTGCAGAAGCTAATACGTTGATAAGGGTTCTGCCTGCCATGCGGGTCCTAAGCACTATGTATGCGACTAGCGCTCCAAACATCGCTATTGCAGTAGCTGATGACGTTGCTAGGATAAGGCTATCCTGTATAGCCGTCTGTGTATCCGGGTTGACAAAGAGTACATCATACAGGTTCTTAAAACTGTAATTGCTTATGACGAATGGATTCAGGTAGCACTCCTTTAGGAAAGCCATCATCACAAGTGTTGATAGTGGAAATAGAGTTGCTGGCATCAAGAACGCTATGACCAGCGCGAGTATTGGATACCTAGAGCTGCCGAGCTTCATTAACGTAGGTCTAGTAGCTCTGCCAGTAACTGTGGTATACCTTCTTCCTCTAGCAATGAATCTCTCTACTACAAGTAGCGGAAGAGATATAGCTAGCAGTAGCATTGAGTAGGCGGCAGCTCCTTCAAGATCATACATGTTAATGTCAGAGTAGATAACTGTGGTTAGCACGGCGTAGTGTGCTGGAAGACCTATTAGAGCTGGTATTCCAAAGTTGCTTACTGTTGCAACAAACGCTAGAAGCGCGCCGGCAACTATGCTTGGGGTTATTAACGGTATTGTTATCTCGCGTGCAACTCTAGATAGTGGAGCTCCACACATTCTAGCAGCTTCTTCGAGGCTCGGATCCATTTGCTCGAGCGCCGAAGCTGTTGTGAGAAAAACATAGACGTAGAACCTAGAGGCCATTACGGTCACGAGCCCCCAAAAGCTGTATATGTTGACTATGAATCCATGACCTCCAAGTATTCTGTACACTCTATTTATGATTCCTATCGACGGATCAGCAAGACTTATCCATCCCATTGCAAGAAGGTACGGAGGAAATATGAATGGAAGGGTAGCTAGCACCTTTATGAGATTCTTAGCTGGTAAATCAGTTCTAACGACTAACCATGCTAGGGGGACACCTATAGCTATGGATAAAAAGGTTACAACAACTGCTAGCTGTAATGTATTAAGCGTAACCTTAGGTAAGAAAGGGTCTTTAATCATCCTCTGGAAGGCTGCAAAGGTTATAGTGTGATCCTCAACTATTGAGCTATAGAAAAGCATAGCTATAGGATATGCAACAGTAACTGCAAGAACTACAAGTGTGAGAATCCATAGAGCATATTCAGAAAAAGTGTACCTCAATATCATGGGGGTTCACCGCCCCCACGCAACACCTTAGCCTATGATTAGCTTCTCAAACTGCTCTTTGATCTGCTGAAGCTGCTTAGCCATTTCATCCCAGTTGATCTTAATCATGTATTTCTCTAGTTCGGAGAGGCTAGGGGTTCCTGGCGGTGGAGATACATCAGTTCTTGCGGGCATTATCCCGCATTTCGATAGGTATTCTTGAACCTCCCTAGAGAGCATGAACTCTACGAATGCTTTAGCTGCAGCTAGATTCTTGGTAGTCTTTATTATCGCTATGGGTGATGGAATGAGTATGAGTCCATCCTTGGGTAGAACCATCGCGACGGGAGCTCCCTGCTTCTTATACATCCTCACCATATAGTCTAGCGTTATCCCTATCGGATACTCTCCCGTTAGCACACCCTTCAGAACAACTCCATTGCTCTTTTCAAACACTACCCAGTTATTCTTAGCGAGTGTCTCAAAGTAGCTCCATCCGTACTTATGAGTCAATGCGTAAACGGTAACAGCGACCGCCCCAGAGTATAGCGGGCTTGGCATACCTAGCCATCTACCGTTCTTCCATCCATCAGGTAGAGATTCGACAAAGCTCTTGTTTATGAGATCTACCCATCTCTGGGGCGGGTTCTTTATGAGTTTTGTGTTGTAGGCTATCACCTGCATTATGACCCTTCCAGCGACCCAGTAACCGTCGGGATCGCGTAGCTCCTTCGGGATGTACTTTGCCTCAGGCGGCATCCACTTGAGTAGAACGCCCTTATCCTTCAGTACATCCATACTTGCTGGGTCAGCTACCCAAACAACATCAGCTTCTATTTTACCAGCCTTTATCTCAGCAAGTAGTTTAGCTATTAGCTTCCCGGTTCCTGATCTTACTAGAATCACGTGAACGTTTGGATACTTTTGCTCGAACATCTTGACTAGCTGCACAGCTATGTCCTTAGGTATTGAAGTGTAGAACACTAGGGTTCCACTAAGCGAGAAGGTGGTAGATGTACTTGATGATGTGGTCGGGGAGAAGGTGGCGCTTGGCGAAGACGTTGATGTTGGGGAATAGGAAGTCGTAGCGTGGTGCGCCATCCATGCACCGAGACCTATCACTATGGCTGCGATTATGATTCCTATAGCTATAGCTACGCCTCTAGAAATGCCCTTGCGAAGCTCCAAGCGAAGCCCCGATGATTATGAAGTGCTACAAAATGATAAAGTTGAGGTGGGTAACTTACTTAATTAAGTATAGTGGTTACGCTCCCCATTTCTTCCTCTTTCCTGTTAAGTCGAGAATAATAGATAGGAAGTCTGTCCCTCTTACTCTACCTATACAGCCTCTCGCGCAGCTAACTTCATCGTATCTACGAACATCGTCGACTCTAACCCCTATTCCAGCTATAGCTATTGGTACGGGATCACCAGTATGGTCCCTGACGTAACACGGTGTTGTGTGGTCTGAGGTTAGCGATACTATGAATTCCTCGAGACTAAGGTTTTTGAGTACCTCTCCTACGAGCCAATCTATTCTCTCTATTATCTCTATCTTACCTCTCCAGTTAGCATCATGGCCAGCAATATCGGGGCCCTTTACGTGAACGAAGACGATGTCGTATCCTCTATCGATAGCATTGAGGGTTGCTCTTAGTATAGAGCTTATATCTGTATCAAGGTTACCTGTAGCTCCAGGGGGTATCTCACCTTCTATACCTAGGAGTTTGCCTATCCCTAGAACCGTGTCCTCCTCACACACTAAGTATGCCGAAACCCCATACATCTCCTTAAAAGGCTTGAGATCTTTAGGAACTGCTCCAGCACCTCTAGTAATCAGAATGTTAGCTGGCAGAAGCCCTTGCTTGACTCTCCGCTTATTGATCGGGTGATCCTTTAGAAGCTCGTAGCTAGCCCGAACAAGCTTATTAACTATATCAGCAGTTCTGCGGGCGCATGCGAGATCTTTTGTTGGCACAGCTTCTTTAACAGGGCTACCTTCGCGTGCGGTACCTGGGTCGGTATCAGATATGTATGGACATAGCCCCTCACCTCTTAAAACTATAGATACTCTGTGTTCAGTTCCGTGAGCTATTATCACCTTAACGCCATCTATTTCCCTCAGGTGTTCAGCAAGGTACCTCACAAGATCCTCAGCATCTTTACCCCTTATTCTTCCAGCGCGTCTATCTATAACGATCAGCTTACCACCTTCCTCCCTAACTGTAGCTAGGTTAGCTCTAAGTGCTACATCTCCGGGAAGAACGTTTATCCCAGTACCAATAGCTTCTAGAGGACCTCTACCAGGGTAATACCTAAAGGGATCGTACCCAAAGATAGCTAGGTGCCCAGTATCGGTTCCAGGCCTTATACCGGGAGCGATAGGGTCATAGAGACCTGTTGCTCCGATTTCGGCGATCCTATCTAGATTCGGTTTCCTAGCAACTTGAAGAGGAGTTTTCCATCCCAGCTCCTCTATAGGGCGGTCGCCAACACCATCCATTATCACAACTATAGCTCTTTTAGCCTCGCGACTCACTAGCTTCAACACGTTCACCGGTTTTGAGTATTGGCGTTGAGAGAAATAAGCCGCTTGTAATGTATTTACTAGTTAATTGATAACTTACTTACACTAGGCTTAACTACATCAAGGCGCTGAAAGCTGTAGGGTGGGTCCGTGTCAAGACCCAAAGCTGCTGTTCTTATTGATGGTGAGCACTACGTATCTGTTCTCCAAGGAGCGATAGAGTGGGCTATGAGGAACTTAACGGATAGGGACATAGTTGTAGCGATATTTCTTGGCGGTACTGAGAAGATAGGTAGTCCAGAAGATGTTAAGAAAGCGCTTCCTATACCAGTGCACTTCCTAAAGGATCCTGCAGATGCTGACGATATTGTTAAGATAGCTAAGGAGTACGGAGTTGAGATAGTTATGGATCTGTCTGACGAGCCTATACTCAGCTACGAGAAGAGGTTCTGGATAGCCTCAGCGGTACTAGCAGCTGGAATGAGGTACGAGGGCTCTGATTTTGCCTTTGGCCCTCTAACGATGCTGAATATCGCTAAGAAACCCGTGATAAAGGTCATGGGACTAGGCAAGAGAGTAGGAAAGACTGCAGTAAGCGAGTTCACGGCAGTTACAATCAAGAAGTTGGGTAAGATGCCCTGTGTTATAAAGGCTGGCCGTGGAGGCCCTCCAGAACCAAGGGTCGTGTTCGGGTTCGAATTAGAGCTCACACCTCAGTTCCTACTATCTATCGCGGATAGAGGTGAGCACGCAGCTTCGGACTACTGGGAAGAGGCTCTGATAGGCAAGATTGTCACGATAGGTGCTAGGAGATGTGGAGGTGGAATGGCCGGCAAACCATTCTACACTACAGAGATAGAAGCTGTTAAGAAAGCTAACGAGCTTTCGCAGGTAGACTTCATAATAATCGAGGGTAGTGGAACAACTATTCCACCTATAGTTAGTGACGCTAATGAGCTTGTAGTAAGTGCCTATACCCCTATAGAACACATAACCACGTACTTTGGTCCGCTGAGGGTTAGGCTAAGCGACCTGGTTGTGCTCACAATGGCTGAGGAGCATAACTTAGACAAGGTGGAGAAGCTCGAGAAGGCCGTGAAGGAAATCAAGCCTAGCGTTAAGGTAACGCGTGTCGTATTCAGACCGGAGCCTCTGGGCAACATACGCGGCAAGAGAGTATTCTTTGCTTCTACTGCTAAGAAGCATGACATAGAGGAAGTAATTGTGCCATACCTAGAGAGGACATACGGATGTAAGGTAGTGTATTACTCACCGCATTTGAGTAATAGACCCAAGCTCAGAGAAGACCTTCAGAAGGGTCTTAAGGATGCTGATGTGTTGCTAACCGAGCTAAAGGCGGCTGCGGTAGATGTAGCTACGAGAGAAGCGCTTAAGCTAGGGAAGGAGGTTGTGTACGTGAACTACGTACCTAAAAGTGTTGGTGGAGACGTAGACATTGAGAGCGGTGTTAAAGAGCTTGTTGAGCTAGCGATGAAGAGGTTCGAAGACCGCAGAAAGCATGTAGTGGAATGCTAGTATATGCTAAATCAATTAGGTTGTTTCCCTCGAGTGCCGTGGCTTCGTAAGTAATTCTACTACATGTTATGTACCTGATAGTGTGCTACTTTCTTTATTGAGTGTTATATAGGTTTTAGTGACCTATTTAGTTTAGCGAGGTGGTGAGCTGTGGATGCCTGGATTGCTATTGGTGCTGCTGTCGCTGCTTTCTTAGCGTGGAACAATGGGTCTAACAACGCTGCTAACATGATAGGGACTGCTGTTGGTGCTAAGGTGATTAGTCTTAGGAGGGCTCTAGCGATTTCGGCTCTCGCAACGTTTGTTGGCGCGATGATGCTCGGGAAGTATGTTACGAATACCGTTATGAGGGGGATCATAAACATAGCTGCTCTTCATAGCCCTATCGAGGTCTGCGCGGCTATGGTCAGTGTTCTTGTGGCGGCATCGATATGGACTTTGGTGAGTAGCTTCATAAAGGTGCCTATGAGTGTGCATGCCTGTGTTCTCGGAGGGTTGATAGGGGCGGGTCTCGCTATAGGTGCTCACGTGGTTAACTGGGGTGTTCTCGCTAGGATATTCATATCGTGGCTCTTCGTCCCCTTCGCTGCAGCTGGCTTTGCGCTGGGTATGCACGTGGTTATCGAGCGCGCTGTGTCTAGCCGTAGGGGGCTTCAAATCCTTGTTCCGGTAGCATCGTTTGTAGCTGTGTTCGTTCCTATACTCCTATCGCTTCTGAAGTCTGTTAGGGTAGCTGCTTCAGCGGTTGGGCTAGCGGCTGCTGCGGGTCTGGGGTCTCTAGCTATAGCCACGGTTCTATGGAGGAGGGCTGCTGCTAAGCACGGTGAGGATCTTCAGCGGGTGTCGGAGGAGGCTATGAAGATTCTGCTGATAGAGGCAGCTATAGCGATGTCATTCTCCTTCGGCTCGAACGATGTCGCTAACTCTGCAGGGCCTTTCGCTGCGATACTCTATAGCAAGGGTGCTGTGAGCGGTGTTGAGGCAACTATAATGGCTGCTGTTGCGGTAGCTGGCAGCTTCTTAGCGGTTGGTATTGTTTCTTGGGGTTCTTGTGTTGTTGAGACTGTTGGTAGGGGTATTACTTTGTTGTGTCCTTCTTCTGCTTTTGTTTC
>JAADCV010000016.1 GCA_013154235.1 Thermoproteota archaeon
GAAACAAAAGCAGAAGAAGGACACAACAAAGTAATACCCCTACCAACAGTCTCAACAACACAAGAACCCCAAGAAACAATACCAACCGCTAGGAATACTGCGGCAAGCACAACGCTTAGCTGTATAGCGCTCTCTACGGACTTAGCAACCCCTCCACTAAGCACTATAGCTGCCAGAGGTCCTCCCGCGTTAGCTGCGCTGCAGGCACCGAAAGAGAACGACATGGAGATTATGGCTTCGACGAGAAGCACCTTCATAGCCTCCTCTACAGCATCCACACCGGGCCTCTCGCAGACTCGCTTTAGGTACAGAAACGCTGCGATCATTGAGGCTAGCCCAGCTAGAGCCGCTATGGATATAGCGACGTAGCTAGCGATCGACGTCTTTACGAGCGATAGGAGCAGTGGAACGAACACCGATACGAACGACGAGACTAGTACGAGAGCCTTAAGCCCTGCTCCACTGCCTAGGGCGCGTTCAACGCCCTTGTACATGGCAGCGGATAGACCGGCAGCTATGAAAGGAACGAATATCCAGAACACCAGTATCTTAACCAGAAGGAGCCAGTTAACGAACCTAGTACCCATAGCTAGGCCTACACCTATCAAGCTCCCTATGATACACGCGTGAACGCTCATCGGCACTCGGAGAAAGCTGCTCACTAGGGTCCATAGGGATGCTGAGAGAAGCACGCTAACCATAACCAGGCACGTGGCTAGGAAGCTGTGGAGAGACGATACAAAGACTATCTTTCTCATCACCGTGTCAGCGACGTACCTCCCCAGCATCACGCCGCCGACAAGCGTGAAGACAGCAGCTATCGTCAGAGCCCTCCTAGGGCTTATAGCGCCAGCGCCTATCGCCGCCCCAACCATGTTTGCAGCGTTGTTCGACCCGTTGTTCCATGCTAGGAAGGCTGCTACACCCGCGCTAATCAGTATCCAGATGTTCACTCGTATCACCTCGTTAGCCCTACTATACCTATCGAAGCCTATATAACTTTAAGTAAAGTACGTTTCTCCTAATTAATCAAAAGAAGGCCTTGATTCAATGCAAACGATTTCTATAGAGACACCATAAAATACGTAGGTATCGTATAGAGTAATGTACCTATATAGAGATACTGCAGCTAACTAGGTACCGCTTTTTACCTTCGCCCGCATAAAAAGCACACGGCGGGTATAGTTGAGCCCCCTACCACCAGACCTACGTAAGATGATCGCCGAGTACTTCTCCAAAGTTTACGACATGGTAGAGGGATTTATGAAAGCTCTCAACGCGCTGAACGTCATGGATATACAGAACGCGTACAAGCATCTCGAGACAAGCATCAAGAAGGATACCGAAGCTGACGAGCTAAGGAGAGAAATCCTCGAGGAGCTGAGCAAGGACCACATAGAGCCTCAGGTTAAGGACGACATAGCTAGGCTGCTCCGAATGATCGACAGGATGTCGGAGTGGATAAAGGAGGCACTACGATACCTAGACATAGTCCCGTACCTAGAGGTTCCTCAAGAGCTTAGAGATAATATAGAGAGGATGTCCAAGCTTAATCTAGAGGCTGTGAGAACCATACAGGAGGCTGTCAACAGGCTTGTTGAGGGTAGGTACAGCGAGGTGTATGAGCTGTGTACAAGAGTTGAGAAGCTCGAAGAGGAGGGAGACGAGGTTATGCATAGCGGCAGAAAGAACCTGCTCAAGTACGGGCCAAAGATTGGCAATCCAGCGCTCGTGATAATGCTGCGAGACTTCCTAAAGTCCCTAGAGAACTCGATGGATTACTCTGAAGACATTGCCGACATGCTTAGGGTTATAGCTGTTAGGGAGCAGAGCAAATCCTCTAGGTCCTGAAGATAAGGGTTTCGGCGCCTCCACGCTCGAGAAACACGCTCGCTCTTCTCGCCTCGCTAACCTCAATGCAATGCACTGGCTTCTCGAAAACAGTCGCCTTACACACCTCTCGAACCCACGTAGGTACGTTTAGAGATACCTCGGCAGACCTGAGAGGGCTCGCTAGCCTTACAACAGCTCCGTCTCTGCACGCGCACGGTTTAGCTGACGAAAGCTCTGCGGAAGGTTCGAGGGCTAGCAGTGGAATGAAAGTGTCTCTGTATCTATCACCGCTATCTACGTACGTTCCTATCGGTGGTCTAGAGAAGGATGCTGCTAAGGCGATACACTTAGCCAGATCCCTGCACTTAGCTATTCGGAAGGCACTGGCGTTCTTATGCACGCTTAGCTCCACCACAGTGCAGCTTTCCAATTGAGAAACCCTAGCTTGCTGAACACCTCGCGTCGCTATAGCTACAACTTCCTTACTTCCCCTGAGAACTAGGTACTCGTGGAACACTACCTCGACGGTGTCACGAGCTCTACCTTCTCGTACTATCCATGGGGTGTAGTACAGCAGCTTACGTAGAGTGAGCCCATCTATCTTCGCAGCGATCTTCAAGCCTACAGCGTTCCTAACCTCGATATCTATAGCGTTAGCTAGTTCACCCGAGTACCTCCGTATAACTAGCTCGGACCCGCCGTCTCTAGCAACGTATCTCCTCCATGAAAGCGCTGATCCTAGGTACTCTGCAGCGAGCTCAAACCCAATCCTTTTTCCGCTGCCAGCAATAGATAGAAGCACCCTTCCTCCATCAACATCGAGCTCTAGGATCCTCAACGATTCTGCTCCACTTACGCGAAAGACCTTAGGGTGAGAACCCATAGGGTAGAGCTCTAGGAAACCAGCACCAGCCCCACTAAGCAGCGCGAGAACTCCCAGCCTAGCAACACCATCTCTAGGCACATCTATAGGCTCGAGCTCACCCCATTTAACTACAGCACCACCATCAAGAAGGGCTGCGGGCGCTCGAATCTCAACGATTGCGGGAACTCTGTAAGGAACTGGGTTAACGAACGCTATCCCTCTTCCTCTTACAGCATCCGCTAGAAGTCTAAGGACTACCTCCTCCGCAGAGGATATTCCTTGATCCCTTAGAAGCTTACTCCACTCATCACTAATCATCTCTGCTCCTCCCCTCGCTGCTAAGGGAGATGAGAGCAATGAAAGCGCTATACCTAGATGAAGCGCTAGCACGTTCTCTACCTCAACGAAACTGCTCCGGATGCACGGAGCGCCAAACTCGTCTACCCTTCCTCGCTGTACCTGGGACCCCAGCCTACCTAGAACCATGTCAACGAGTGTGCTTGCACATACGAAGCGCGGCTTGAACCCTCTGCGCTCTAGAGCTCTAGCAACCTTAGCCGCATAGCTCGCTGAAGCCCGGAGAATTAAGACCTCTAGACCGCTCCTAGGCAGCCTAACGATTCTTCGAATAACTTCATCAATTTCGCTTTCCCTAAGCTCTCTAAAGTGCAGCGAGCCCTCTCCACCATCTACCGCATTTCCTAGAGGCACGTTAACGATGGTGCTAGAGCTAAGCACTATCGCCTCTACGCACGCCGATCCAATACATATCCTCGTCTCGCGCGGCTCACTAACTTGCTTACTAAGAAGAATCAGAGCTCGGATCCCTAGAAGCCTGCAGACTCTAGGAAGAGCGGGAGGGATCATGCCTTGAAACTCCAGTATTAGAACATCGGAGCACGCAGCTCTAATCGCAGCGCATACAGCGTGACCGTTGATACCGTTCTGGAGCAATGCTTCAGCGCTATGCTCATACGGCTCCACTTCGCTGTACCAGGGGCACAGCTCTAGGTAGCCCCGGTGGACAAGCTCGCAGACATGCTCTGAATCAACGTGGTCATCTACATAGCTAGCGTATGGGATCACAGCCCTAAGACCCTCGCTCGCTAGCAGGTTAAGCTCCATACCCGCGATGCAGCCTCGCGGTAGTAGCAGCAGTACCTCTAGCTGCCTCGTCACACTTGAGGCACCGCTACAACACACTATCCCAGGACTCGAGATATAGGGCTAGCGTTGCAAATAGGGTTACAGCGTTAGTTGCGGTGGGGCGTAGTAGCGAAAAGGTTCCGAAGCCTACAGCACACGCGTGGGTAGCTAGAGATTGAGTCTAGGGCTGCTTATACGCATAGCCACGATGAGAGACCTGCTGGATCTAGCTAGCATAGTCGAGGGCTCGGGAGCTCCCGCGCTTCTATCCCTCGCTAGCGAGAGCGATGACGCTAAGAGTAGGCTCTTAGATGACTTAACTAAGATCTTGGGGCCGCAGTACAGCGAAGAGGAGGTTATAGCTGCAGCTACGAGGAGCCCAGTAATAGCAGTATCGACGATAGTGGCTGTGCTAGCCGGAAAGAGATTCGTTAACGCCCTAAGCGTAAGGCTCTCCAAGCTAGTCGAGCTAGAGCTTAGCGGCGCTGGCGACACCGAGATAATCAACGTCTCGAGAGCTCTAGGAACACCCGTCGAGGCATCGCCTCGAGGATGCATGCTGGAGGAGGATGCCTTCGTCGACGATAGGGGGTTCGTGGGTAGGATATGCTATAGGTACCGAATGAAGCTCTGCCACTACCTAATGGCTGCAAAGACCCTTTTAGCTGAGCCAAGCTGGAAGCTAGTCTCGTACCCTGTTCACCGAGGCTACGTCTACATAAGGGATAGGGGTAGAGTTGTAAGGCTCGTCGCCGAGAGGTACAAGAACGTTGTTCACGAAAAGCTGCTAGCGCTAGCTAGCTCCACTGAAGCCTTGGAGATCCTAAAGGGGTTCGCTAGCCGCTGGAAAGTAATAGCGGAAGCTATCGATGCTCTGCGAAGCGCTGTAGCATCCTATGTCACCAGCGCACCTAAGCAGGGAAGTAGCTCCAGCGTGCGGTACATAGCTCAGGGTCCAGCTCTAGAGAACGTGTCCTCCGTAGACGAGCTAGCTGAGCTATCCAGCAAGTTCTTCCCTCCGTGCATTAGGAAGCTCGTGAACTCGCTACTAGGAGGAGAGAACCTCTCGCATCACGAGAGGTTCGCCCTAGCCACGTTCTTAATAAACGCTGGTGTTGACCTAGACATCATCCTCGATCTCTTTAGGCACGCACCTGACTTCAACGAGAGGATCGCTAGATACCAGATAGAGCACCTAGCTGGGCTGCGCGGGTCTCGAAAGAAGTACCTTCCGTATAGCTGCAGCACCATGAAGACCCTCGGTATATGCCCAGGTGATGAGTGCGGCGTGAAGAATCCTATCGTGTACCTCTATCGAGCTATCCGCTCGTCTCGAAAGGGGAGGAGGCGCTCAGAGAGGGCCGAAAGTGTCGGAGCGAGCTAATACACCTTTATCCGATAAAAATTGAGTGTCTATAGTTATAGAGGGGGTGGGTGCGCTAACCATGTCTAAACTTCCTAAGAGGCAGAGGTACGGCGATGGCTTCATAGTTGGGATACCGGTTCTCGAGAAGCTCATAGGGTCGATACCAGGCGGCTCGCTGATAGTGGTTCTAGGGCATCCGGGAGCTGGGAAGACCACCTTCGCATCAAAGCTGGTTTACGAGAATATCAAGGTGCTGGGCCACAAGGCTATATACATAAGCTTTGCTGAGACCAAGGAGAAGTACCTCGAGCAGATGAAGAGGCTCGGAATGGATTTCGAGCCCCTGATATCGTCTGGGAACTTTAGATACATACACCTACCTACTATCGCTGGGAGGGAGTGCCTAGATGAGATCGTTGCGATGATGACGAACTTCATCTCCGAGGGGTTTAGGATATTCGTTATAGACTCCATAACCCCGCTACTAAAGCTGTTGTCGGATACGCAAGCGAGAGCGCTTCTCCACGGAACCCTGTACAGCTTGATAAACACTACCGGAAGCCTGCTGATAGCTATAGCCGATCTACCCTGGGGAGAGGAGTCGGTAGAGCTCGGAGGGCTCGAGTTCGTAGCTGACGGGGTTCTGCTGTTCAAGGCAAAGCTCGAGAACGGGCTTCTCGTTAGAACCATGGAGATAAGAAAGTTCCGTGGCTGCGCTATACCGCTAGCCGAGATACCGTTCACCATTGTCGAGGGTCTGGGGCTGAGGTTCTATCCATACGTCCCGCCGGAGGAGATTCCCCCGCTAGATCCGCATAACCTGATAAGCTCTGGCTGTAAGCTGCTGGACGATGCGTGGGGGCGCATACCTAAAGGCGCATCGATATCGATACTCTACCCTGTCGGAATAAACATTCCGTCTACAGTCCTAGGGGTAGTAGCTAAGTTCGTGCTCAGCAACAACTTCAGGATAGGTGTTGTAAGCTTCGAGGTTTCTGGCGATGCGCTGCTCACAGCGTTAAAGCTTACTGCGAGCCTCTACGGTCTAGACCCCACTAAGCTGGATAAGCTAGTGGTTATGAAAAGGAGCTTCAATCCAACGTCTTACTCATCGTACGAGCTAGTCGGAAACCTGATATCATCGATAGAGGTGACGAAGCCCGACATAGTTATCCTGCATGGATTACTGCCACTACTACGAATATACGGTGCGGAGAGCTCCGTTAGGATGCTCTACAACCTGTGGCTGTTCCTCAAGGCTAACGGAATCATCTCGGTGAAGCTAACTGAGAGCGTGATTAGAATGGATAAGAATACCCCCATGGTCGAGCCCATCGAGCTAGCGATGTTCTCTGACGTCGTGCACCTAGTGGTTCCGATAACTGAGGGCTACACAGCCACGCTGTACCACGTTGTACTGAAGTCAACTCCGAGGTTCGTAAGCGGGGTACGGGACCGCGATAAGCCTCTATTCATACCGGATGAGAGGCTAGCTCACGTATGTCTAGGTGAGTACATAGCGCCAACCTAAGAGGGTTTGCACGCTCTCTCGAGCTCACGCCTTAGAACCTCAACGTATTCGCTTACCCACACTCTACCCATTCTATCGATAGCATCCTCTAGAAACCCCTTAATCTCGTCGCAACTCCTCACTCCCACCCAGATTCTCGTGAGCTCGATAAGTAGCTCTATTCCTAGCCCTAGAGCCCGGGTGTAGGGCTTTAACCGCCTTGCAACGCCGTGAATCGGCTGGAGGTATAGGTCTAGGTAGTGGCCACGATCAACAGAGCCTATCTTTATGCACTCTACATAGCCCTCGCAGTCACGTAGTGCTGGCAGCGCGAGCATCTCAGAGTTCTCGAACTCTAGCCTACTCCTATCCAGGATAGACAGTATGAAAGGGCGAGGGTCTAGGCACGCATTTAGCACGAATGCGCTACACGTAGCGCACGCCTTCCACAGCCTTCCACCCCTGTATATCCTTGCCTTGAGCGCTCCTGAGCGCGCAACTCTTATACCTACGGGTGCAGCGTAGGCGTAGCCATCTAGCCAGGTTGAGAGTATGAACTCGTGGATGAGATCCGAGCTCATTTCTATAGCGCCTATGTATATAGAGTGGCTAGAGCTGTACCCCGTTGTTACCGATCTTCTAGGCATAGATCCAGCCCGCGATAGCGTAGCTAGCTACGTACTTAGGAACTTGCTGCTGCAGAGCCGCATGACTCTGCGACTCGAGCACATAGGGAGGGTAGCTGTTGTTGTAGGAGCTGGGCCGAGCCTAAGCTCTTCGCTTCCCCGCTTAGCTGATTGCCTCTCTACGCGGGTACCGATA
Source organism: Thermoproteota archaeon (assembly GCA_013154235.1). Classification (GTDB taxonomy): domain Archaea; phylum Thermoproteota; class Thermoprotei_A; order Sulfolobales; family Ignisphaeraceae; genus JAADCV01. The sequence goes on from JAADCV010000016.1 coordinate 7,543, forward strand.
GTAGCTGCTGACGGTGCTACTCGAGCTGTCGTTGAGCTAGGACTGGCGCCGAAAGCTATCGCCAGCGACCTGGATGGCGACGTCGATGCTATACTAGAGGCTTGCCGCCGCGGAAGCACTCTATTCCTTCACGCACACGGCGACAACATCGAAAGGGTTCTAGAGCTCTATCCAGAGCTATCCCGTGCATGCAGAGAAATCGTAGGTACAACGCAGGTGCCTAACCCTCCCTACCCCCTCATAAATCTAGGTGGCTTCACAGATGGTGATCGCGCTTGCCTAGCAGCGTACCTACTAGGAGCTAGGAGAATCGTGCTCCTCGGAATGGATCTCAGCAGCAGCTACATCGGTAAGTACTCTAAGGGATTAGAGATGCGCGTCACGTATAGGAAAGCCGTTAAGCTATGGGTAGCTAGGAGGATTCTAGAGAGGCTCGGTAGGAGAGCTGAGCTCGTTGAGGTAGGTGCGAAGTGCTTAACGAGCTCTAGGGGCGTGAGTGTTGAGAAAGCGCGTACTATGGTGCTTAACTGGCTCCGGTAGCTTCATGCACGAGTGCTCGAAAGGTATTGCAGAGCTCGCAAGATCCGGAATCGATGTTGAGGTATGTCTATCTAGAGCTGGCGAAGAAGTTGCGAAAATGTATGGCGTTCTAAGCGATCTGCAGGCAATGGGAATCAAGGTGCTGCTTGAGAGGAGCAGCAGCGGGCTAGAAGTAGCTGGAAGGGTTGCCTCCGGAAGGTATGTAGCTATCGTTGTTGCTCCAGCTACCTCCAACACGGTCGCTAAGATAGTTCTAGGCGTTGCTGACACGCTTCCAACGATAGCAGCTAGCCAAGCGCTCAAGAACCGCTTGCCGCTAGCTATCCTCCCCTCAGACTACGGAGATACCGTGGTAACGATATACCCATGCATCGTTATTTCCTCTCGCTGCAGCGGCTGCGGAGCATGTGCCTCGTCGTGCCCTACGGGAGCGATAGCTGTCGATAGCTCTAGGGCAAGGATCGATTACTCTAGATGCATAGGGTGCGGGATCTGCGCTGCTACCTGCACGAGCAACGCTATCTCTTGCTGGGATCGCTCTGTCTACAGTTGCTACTCTAGGGATGTTAGCTACGTCAGAACCCTCGAAAGAATGAATGTAAAGGTGTTTACCAGTGTGAATGATATTCTCGGATTTGTGAGGGACGTTGCTGGGCTCAGCAATCCCCTGCATCGTCACAGGCTAGGCCTCTGGGCAACGCAAGCCTCATCATCGCAGCGTAGCTAGCCTAGCTTGATCTTGAGCACCGCACTAGATTTTCCGGGCATTCTAAGCCTTATAGCGCTACTATCCTCTACCCCTAGCAGCTCTGCATCACCCCCTATCTTCTCAACGTTCTTGACCTTCGACGAAGACTTGATCAGCGTCTCTATATCGTCGTAGCTATGGTTGACTGCTATCGCTATACAGTCCTTCTTTCCTAGGAAGTACTCTAGCTCTACCCTCGGATCGCTAGACACGAAGATTCTCTCTACTCCAGCGAGCTCCAGGAGCGCGCTGTAGAAGTCGTAGATCGCCTTAACATCGCTAGAGGATCTATCTACAACATGCTGAGAGGCTAGGATAGCCTCTATGGGTACAGCTGAGAGGATCGCATAGCTCTTACCCAAGCTGTTAACAACAACTGCTGGCGTACCATCACCTAGAGTGGCTACCACCTCAGCTTTCTCCGGCTCGATTTCCCACGCAAACAGCTTCTCTCCTATTCTATCACCTACTCGCAGCCTAATTCTGGTGCCCTTAGCAATGCTTCCAAAGTCCTGAACGAACTCTAGCGTTACAACACCCTCTATAGCTCTGCCTATGCGGCAGGCCTTCAGCTTTGGTTTAGCTCCGAAGAGCTCCATCCATACGTGGCTAGGTCCTTGGTGCGCGCCTCTCTCTATTCTTAGCACAGATGCATATACCGAAGAACCCTCGAAGGCTTTAGCTAGCAGGGATCTCCATGTAGAGACGCAGGCCCTAACTATTGATGGCAGTACGTAGAGGGCGTGGTTGCTCGACCCTACTAGATGCTCTGGAAGCATTGTTACTGGCGCGCTAGCTCCCTTCATAAGCACGTAGCTCTCTAGAGCTGATGCAACAGCAGCAAGCTTTCCGTTTGGAGAGAAGGTCGTGCCTCCCCATCCATGCCTTGTTAGTACGATAGCTACGTCTCTACCCCGCAGCTCGTAGCCATCCCACAGACCCTCCTTCTCGAGGGTCTTTATAAGCGAGCTAAAGTGCTTGATAACGCTAGCTACGGGCTTCTCACTTCCATCGTTTCTAAGCACTCCGAACCCGAGCTCGTATGGGTGGTGCTCGAATAGGTGCTCAGCCTCCTGGACGTAGTCTGCGAAGCACCATAGGAAAGCACCGCTGACGTTGTTAGCTAGAAGGCTGTGGAGCACAGCGTTTACAAACCTAGCATGGCTCTCCTCGTCGAATACATGGGTGCTGCACCCGAACTCCTCAACTATTACTGGCTTCCCGGTGGACATGTATAGCGATGCTAGTGCGGAGTAGGCTAGGCTCTGCCTAACATCATCATTATCGTAGTAGTAAAGGTGTATATCTATGAAGTCCACGGGTATGGTATCGATGCTCTCTGGATCGGTTCCCGGAACAAAGAAAGTTATGTCTCCTAAGCCCACGGGCCTATCATGATCAACGCCCTTGATAGTCAGTATTAGGCTTCTCGTAAACGCTCGATAAGCACTAGGGTTAGGCGGCTGCTCAACTAGGCTAATCTCGTTAGTTAGCACCCACCCCTTAACAGATTCGTGGCTACGTAGCCTAGACACGATGCTAGCTAAGAAGATCTGCATCGCATCTAGCGTCTCTAGAGTATACACAGATCCCTTTGATAAAGGATTGAACCAGTTCCTACCGCTCATGTGAACCGTTATCAGCGTTGGGTATACCGACAGCCCTAGCTCTCTAGCCTTCTCAAGAACCTTTTCGAATAGCTCCACCCTATCCTCTACAATACCGTGATCCGGATCAACGACATCCCGAAGAAGCATAAATATCCTTACAGCATCGAACCCAAGCTCCTTAACTTTGGCAAGATCCTCTGCAATCTCATCGATGCTACCTCTCCTAAGCATCTCTAGCGAGCTCCTCCTAGGCCAGTAGTTCACTCCCAGTATGAACATTGCTTGTCCCGAGGAACCAATGAGATAGGACTAGGTATATAGCCTCGTCGCGCAGGGTAGAAGAAGTTAGCAGGTTCCTAGACCTGCTAGCACCTCTTAAGGATCTCTAGGAATCTCTGCTCCTGAGGTGTAGGGGATACGATGGGCGTGAGCGTGGGTCTATCGCCAGAGCAGCTGCTTGAAGAGCTAAAGCCTATACTAGCCGACGACTCAATCATTTGGCTAAGTGTAGAGGAGGCTCGCGCATGGGGATTCAACTGCATATACTATACGGTGAGAGTCGAGCCCCACATTCCTGGTGCTGCTGCAGCCTTCGAGTTTGTTACGTCTACGGAGAGGCTCATCCCGATAGCTATAGTGTTTCTACTACCCCGCGACGTTGATCTGGGCAAGATATCAGCTCTATCAAAAGACCTGAATGTGTACATCTTCGGAAGCGGCGAGTCCTATGGGGCGCTGGTTCCTTTAGAGGAGTATGGGATTAGGGATAGGATTGTTAGGTCAACGAGGAGGATTCTCGAGCTGGTAGCGGGGGTAAAAGAGTTCGATCCCCTAATAGATGGCTACTACCTAGATCTTCTCGTTGCATAGGCGTGGGCTAGCTACGCTCTCTAGATACGCCCTAAGCACTCTCTCTCGAGCCTCTCTGAGCCTAGGGTGAATCAGCCACGATAGAGTGGTTCCACAGGCTCTATCTATCTCCATATGCTTAATCAGCTTCTCGAAATATCCTCCGCTCAGCCCCTCGGCAATCATCGCGTACCCCTGCGCTGCCTCCTTCGATATCCTCGCCCCTTCGAGAAGACCTATCCTTCTAATAGGTATCCCGAACCTCTTGAGCTTCTCCTCGACGATGCTCCTAATGGTTTCGCTACGCGAGTACCTTCCAGAGAGCAGTATCTCCCTAGGTCTCGAAGAGAATGATGTCAGCACGCTTGCAACGCTCTTAACAACACCCTCGAGGTATGCTTCCACAGCTGTAGTGCAAGCCTCGTCTCCAGATAGGTGCTTCTCTACAGCCTCCTCCAGAGACGAAGACCTGCATAGATCGACAACACCTCCGTGAAACACGTCTACGCGGCTCCACCTCCTCCCAGCTACAGCAACCTCCGCATCTAGGGGCCCGGACGTTAGGAACCCCATGCTTGAGACCGTTCCGCCCTCGCCATCTATCACCTTGCCTCCCTCGACCGCTATAGCGGCATTGTAGCCATAGCCAAGCTCGAGCAGGATGAAGCTCGTCTCGCTGTAGCTAATTCCAAGTCTCCTGCTCTGATCGTATACCCCGAGCACTGCTACCGCAAGCTTGTCAGCTGTGCCCATGTCTATCTTGTTCAGCTTCCTCCAGCTGGGAACCGTTGGTAGAAGGACTACGGATGGTATGAATAGTGCTCGAAGCCCCCTAGCTTTCATTGCCTCTACTACTAGGGCTAAGCCCCTGTACACGTAGGCGCCTACATCACCCTTCGATATCCCCTCCTCTATATCCTCGTCAGTGCTAAGCAGCAGCACCTCGACAGCGAACCTATGGGGATCCTTAACGTCCTCTATCCTCGTTGGAGGAACCCCGTATCCGGATGGAGCTGCTACTATATCGCTACCCATCTCCTCGATAGCCTTAACTAGAGCCATAGGATCCTTAGCTACGATAGCTGTGTCGATGCTCCGCTCGTCTACCACTCGAGAGCCTTCTACTAGAGCTAGGTCGAAGCTCCTAGTACCTGGATCAACTCCTAGTGCGCGAACCACGGTTCATCTACCGCGCTCTAGGCAGTAGTACCCCCTATTCTCTCTCTTCACGAATCCTAGCTCTAGGAGCTTAGAGATCGACCTGTAGAGACTCGATCTGGATATCCCTAGAGTGTTAGCTAGGTCCTTGGCACGCGAGCACCCGCCAAACGATTCTAGGGTCTCTAGAATCATTCTCTCGGTAGCGCTGAGCTTAGGCCTTAGCCTCTCTAGGAGCTTAGAGACACTGAAGCTAAGTTCTCTAGCTAGTATCGTGCATCCCTCGCGTATGTACCTCGGCAGGAACGCCATGGATAGCAGCGCTGCTAGCTGCTCCGCATCAATGCTTGGCATGAGCAGCGTTATGCTTCCGTCCCAGTACCTCTGGATCTCGCTAGCTATTCTAGGGATGTAGTCCTCGAGCCTACCCTCGTCTATCTCTAGCAACCTCACATCGCATCGAAGCTCGCTTCTCAGCTTCTCGAGCCTCTCCTTCGCGTTCCTACATCTTCCGCTACTCAACGCTATGACCATGGACGGTCTCGCACTGGCTAAGGTGCTTAGAGCAGCTTCCCACTCACCGCAAAGCGGTAGGACAGCTATCACGGAGCCAACACCCTTCCCACGGGCTAGCCGTAGCTATACTACGAGACCCTATATTACAGCGTTAAATAATGTTTGACTCAAGGGTTATTTAGTTAATTCGCGTGAAGCACTCGGTGAACTCCGTGGAGCTATCGATGGATTTAGCCGAGAGAGTGCTAGACATAGCTTTATCGAAGGGGGCTAAGCACGCTATTGTAAGGCTAGAGGAGTCCTACTACGAGACGATAGTGTTCGACAACAAGCTGCTACGCACATACACTATAACCAGCAGCAAGGGGCTAGGCATTAAGGTTCTTCTAGATGGTGTTCCAGGCTACTCCTATACACACGATCTATCAATGGAGGCTATAGAGCGCGCTATAGATAGAGCGCTAGCCATAGCTAGAGTCAGGAAGAGCAGAAAGATATACAGCTCAGTATCAGCTAATCCTGCAAAAGGTAGCTACACTTTCACATCTAGAGAAGACCTTGCGCAGGTAGACCCAGAGACCAAGGTATCCCTCGTTAAGGAGGCTAACGCTGCAGCAATGAACCTTGAGGGAATAGTCTCCTCAGTCACGAGGCTAGGCTACGAGAAGAGGAGGAAGATCGTGGTTAGCAGCTTTGGTGCTAGAGCTGAGAGCGAGGTGCACCTCGTTGGCGTATCGCAGCTCTCCGTAGCTAGGCATGGCGCTACTGCGGAGCGCGTTCACGACTCTAGGTCGTGGGTTGGAGGCTTTGAGCACCTAAAGTCCTTCGACTTCAACTCCTTCGCGAAGGATATCAGCGAGCTCGCTGCTAAGGCGGCTAGAGCTAGAACCCCTAGTCCAGGAACTTACCAAGCGATTATAGATACACATCTAGTGGGTCTCCTAATCCACGAGGCCTTTGGCCACGCTAGCGAGGGAGACCTCGTTGCCTCGGGAGCCTCCGTACTCGCTGGAAAGATAGGGTCTAGCGTTGCTAGCGAGCTAGTGACTGTCGTGGATCAGGGCGTGGTGGAGGGCGGTTACCCAGTTCCCTTTGACGATGAGGGTAACGTTAAGGGGAGAACCGTGGTTGTAGAGCGTGGAGTACTAAAGAGCTTCTTAACGAGCTCTCTCGTCGCTCCAGAGCTAGGTATGGGCGTTAGCGGAAATGCTAGAGCGCAGGATGTTGGTCACGACACGCTAGTGAGACAGACTAACTACTTCATAGAGGGAGGAGACTGGAAGCTCGACGAAATGCTGCGCGACATGAAGAACGGTCTCTACCTAGTGGGTAGGGGAGCGCTGGGAGGACAGGTAGATACCTCTGTAGGAACGTTCACGTTCAGCATCGGACCATCGTACATCGTTAGAAATGGGGAGCTTGCCGAGCTCATCAGAGGCGTTAGCGTTAGCGGAAGCATCCTAGAGACCCTGGCAAACGTCGATGCCGTTGGCAACGATCGCGTGATCAGAACAAGCGTCTTCGGAGGCTGCGGGAAGGGCGATCAGATGGTTAGGGTAGGTGACGGAGGCCCTCACGTGAGGGTCCGCAAGATAGTTGTTGGAGGTGCATAGCCATGGACCCGGTTAGGATAGCCGAGCTCGTAATCAAGTATGCTAGGGATAGAGGTGTAGATGAGGTAGAGGCATACGTAGCGTGGAGCGACGGCTGCACGGTCTCCATAACGAGAAGCGGTCTAGAGAGCATCGTGTCGGGCTACGATATAGCTGTTGGAGTTAGAGTTGTGAAGGGTAAGAGGATCTCGATAGCTGGAGCCCACATATCTGCAGAGGAAGATGTGCGAAGAATCGTTGAGAAGGCTATCAGCACGCTCAGAGCATGTCCGGTGGACGAGAAGTGGGTCTCGCTCGCTCGAGAAGTTGGGTATAGCCAGGTTGCCGATATCGTAGATAGCTCGATTGCGGAGTCCCCCACCGATGTAGCTGTAGAAATATCGTCTAAGCTCTTCGAGCTCCCCAGATCCCTAGACCCCAAGGCGCAGCTCGTGGAGGGATTGGTTGGCTGTGGGCACGGCGGCAAGGTGATAGCCAGTAGCTACACATCTAAGCCCCTAGAAATGAAGAAGACCGGTATCGAGGCGTGGTTCGCAGTAAGGGTTTCGACAGACCGTGGAGAGGGCACTGTAAGCGACTTTGTGGCTGCGACTAAGCTCAGCGATGTGAATGTGGATAAGCTTGTTGCAAGAAATGTCGAGTGGGCTCGACAGTGCGCAGGAGCTAGCCCGATTGAGACGGGGTCCTACGACATAGTTCTAGCGCCCAAGGTCTTCGGATCCATTCTCAACGTACTGATAAGTCCTGCCGTAAGCGCGCTGAATGTGCAGCGCGGTAGATCACCGCTTAGGGATAAGCTCGGGCAGCAGGTGCTAAGCGATAAGCTGACCATAGTTGACGACGGCTCTGCTCCGGGGCTCGTGGGTACAGCGCCCTTCGACGATGAGGGTGTTCCAACGTCTAGGAAGACCGTGTTTAGCAAGGGAGTGCTGTCAACCTATCTCTATGATAGCTACACCGCGTACGCTGAAGGTAAGAAGCCTACGGGCAACGCAGTTAGAAGCGGTGTAGCGTCGCCGCCAGCTCCAGGAGTTACTAACATGCTAGTTATTCCTGGAAGCGGCACTATCGATGACCTGGTTAAGGATGTGAAGCGGGGGATTCTAGTGATCAACGTTATCGGCGAGTGGCTTTCCAACTTCGTTAGCGGGTTCCTTAACTTTACAGTAAGCGCAGGTCTACTCATAGAGAATGGGAGGGTTTCAAAGCCTGTTACCGGCGTCGTGGTCTCCGGCAACATCTACGAGCTTCTAAAGGACAAGCTGGTGGCTCTGGGCAGCGACGTGGAGAATCTAGGAAACGTCTACGCTCCTTCAGCGCTGATTAGCGGGGCCTCCGTAGCTGGCAAGTAACAGATTTTTAACTCTGTCTACAGACACACCCCTATGCCCCAGAGCATATCAGCGCTGCGAGACAGGATAGTAGAAGGCCCCATAACGAAAACGCTACTGTGGCTAGCTTGGCCCCTAATCGTTTCGAGCCTAGTCAATGTCTCCTACTCCCTAATAGATGCGATGTGGCTAGGGAGGCTTAGCTCATCTGCGTTTTCAGCAGTCATGGTAGTGTTCCCGGTGTTAGCCTTCATATACTCATTCGGGATGGGCTTCAGCGCCGCTGGAACCTCAATAGTTTCTCAGTACATAGGTGCCCGCGAGTTCAAGCTCGCTGAGAGGAGCGCTGGCCAGTTCATAGCCTTTACCGCGATTCTAGCAGCGTGCTTCAGCGCCCTTAGCTACTCAGTAGCTCCGTGGATTCTCGCCGCGATGGGTGTTCCACACGATGTTTACCCTCTTGCCGTAGCATACATGAGGACTCTGAGCATAGGCATACTGCTAGTCTTCGGAGGATTCGCGTACGTGACGATATCAAACGCTATAGGAGATACCCGAACCCCTACCAAGCTCAATATAGCGGGCGCTCTCACAAACATTGCTCTGGACCCCGTATTCATCTTCGGTGTAGGCCCTATACCTAGGCTAGGTGTCGTAGGCGCTGCGATAGCAACGATAATATCTCGAAGCCCCCTAACGGTTATCGGGCTCTACAGGCTGTTTCGCGGAGCCTATGGATTTAGGATAAGGCTAGGCGATCTCAGGATAGAGAGGTGGTGGCTCCGAAGAGCTGTATCTATAGGTATACCAGTATCCATCCAAGCCAGCATAAACTCGCTAGGCTTCGTTGTGCTAACATCGATAGTCTCGCACTTCGGCACCATAGTCATCGCTTCCTACGGGGTTGCAACGAGGCTGCTGAACCTAATATCGGCGTTCGTCAATGGCGTGTGCCAAGCTAGCGCAACGATGATAGGGCAGTGCCTTGGTGCATCTCTAGAGGGTAGAGCGAAGAGGGTTGCACTAAGGGCTCTCGCGCTAATCCTTCTCGTGTCTGGAAGCGCAGCAGCTTTCCTATCGCTATTCCCGCAGCTAGCGATAACAGCATTCATACCCAACCCCGAGGTCGTTAAGGTTGGATCGACACTACTACACATCTTCGCACCATCGATACCGTTCTTCTCAATGCTAACCCTAGCTGGAGCAGTGGCTAGAGGGTCGGGCAGAACGAAGATACCGGCAGCCATAGGCGTCGCTAGAATATGGGGCTTGAGGATACCTCTAGCTTACGCGCTACCGCGCCTTGGACTAGGTGTTGTAGGCGTGTGGCTAGCGATGGCCACGAGTAACTACGTTGCGGGGCTGATCGCCCTTGCATGGGTTCTACGCGGGGGCTGGGCTAAGGGGCGTGCCGCAGTGCCAATACCCTCAATTGCTAGAGGCAGAGCACCTATTTCTACTTCCTCCAAAGGTGATTAGGGGAGTAGGTGCTAAGCGTTGAGCGCGCTGGACAGGAGGCTCGCTATAGCTATAGCGGTACTGCTGCTCGTTGCGGTAATAGGGTGGAACTGGTACGACGTCAAGATATTCCTGAACTGGGTTCTCGCCGCTAAGCAGCTATCGATAGTGAAGATATACGAGGCCTACGAGCTCTACGGCCCTCAGTTCCGGGCGGTGTACCCGCCTCTGCCCATACTCATATTCGTAGCGACCGACAGCTTCGTAGATGATATGCTATCGAGCCTCTCCAAGGTCTGCTCCTACATATCGTCTAACATAGCGCACATCCTGATAACCTACTCCTATAGGCTGCTGCTCAAGATCCCCGTAGTAATTCCAACGATAGTTCTAGCGATCATCCTCGCTAGAATCTATCGAAAGAGGGAGCTAGCCTACTGGCTGCTGCTAGGGGTGCCAACGCTGATCACGGTAGGTACGTACCAGTTCGATTCGCTTCTAGCTCTCTTCCTCGCTCTCTCGGTAATCGCGCTAACTAAGTGGGGGAGGCCTAGGCTAAGTGCTCTATTCCTAGCTCTAGCAACGCTGACAAAGCCTATAGCAGCGGTATTCTACATACCTATAGCCACGTACATCGGTAGGAGAAGAGAGGCTTTAGGGTACCTAGCGCTCTTCACCGCTGTATCGCTAGCATTCATAGCGCCCTTCGCGCTTCTAGAACCCAAGGCGTTCATAGAGAACGTTCTAGAGTTCCACATGGGTAGACCCCCGCAGTACCTCTCCATATGGAACGTTCCGGTACTACTAACAATGCGCAACCCCACCGTCGTATCCATAGTTGACAAGCTGTGGGTTCTCGGCTACGCGCTAGCGATAGCGCTAGCTATAGCTCTCCTAAAGCCTCGGCCCGGAGATGAGGGTCGAATGCTAGCGCTAATCGTCGCTATCGGTGTAGTGACAACGTTTGTCAACAAGGTTGTGAACCCCAACTACCTCATGTGGGTCTATCCCGAGGCACTGATACTAGCCTTTGTCTATGGTAGAAGGGCTCTGGCAAAGCTATACAATATCTACGCTGCTATCGGCGTCACGTGGCCAGCTATATACGTTACCATCCCTGCGCTAGCAGGAGCACCCATGTACGTAGAGGAGGTTCGGAACTACATTTCAGCTAGGCGCCTGCTCCTCAAGAGCCTTAGCCCGCCCCTAAACAAAACGTTTGAAACCATCTTCAGATCGCTTGATAGCAGCGAGATACATAGCTACACTCTATCGCTATACCACCACCTCTATATTGTGGGGGCGATACTGATATGCGTCTACGCATCCATCGGCCTCTACCTGCTGAGAGAGCTGGTGAGAGGCCGTGGGGTGTAGGGATGCGCTAAACGAGCTTAAGCGTAAGAGCATTCACATGATTCCCGGGTTTGCCGCGATACCAGTTGTCGTATGGCTCGGCAGAGAGTGGGGTATCGCAATATCAGCGCTGTTCTTAGCGCTTTACTCGCTGAACGAGCTTCATCTCAAGGGCTTGATAAAGAGGCGCATACCTATAGCTACGCAAACGTTCGAGATAATGGCCAGGAAAGAGGAGATCGAGAAGAGGACGTTTCTCGGAACAGTTCTCTTCTGGAGCTCAACGCTCGCACTCATAGCGCTTCTACCTCCAGCTAAAGCTGCTGCAGCAGTAATGGTGTCTAGCTTTGGAGACGCTGCAGCAGCTGTGGTAGGTAGGCTCGTAGGAGGCCCGAGGCTCCCGTGGACTCGAAAGACTATCGCTGGGTCCCTAGCTATGTTCGCTATCTCGCTGCTGTGCATCTACGTCAATGGCCTGCCTCTAACGACCTGCGTAATCACGTCAGCGCTGTCAACGCTAGCTGAAGCTCTAACGAAGGTTTCGATACTCGACGAGCTTACGGTTCCCCTTACCGCAGGTGTATCACTAGCCCTGTTCTGAAGCTGTTCACCTAGCGGTTTTATAGATCCTCCAGAGAATCTGTTCGGGTGTCGAGAATGGCCCTTCCGCTACCATTCTCCTACGTAGGTAAGATGGTTAGGTTCAGCAGGATACTGAAGTCTGATGGCAAGTCCGTTATCTTCGCGTTCGACCACGGTGTTGAGCACGGGCCTAAGGACTTCGATGTTCCAGAGAATAGAATAGACCCTAGAAAGATCATAAAGCCCGTTGTAGAAGCTGGCGTAGACGCCATAATGATGCTGCCCGGGATGGCTAAGCTAACCTACGATATTTGGGCTGGCAAAACTGCTATCATAGTGAAGGTGACGAGCAAGACCAGCCTAAGACCAAAGGAGGAGCAGTTCAAGCAGAGCGTGTTCGGATACGTAGAGGACGCCGTAGCTCTAGGAGCTGATGCTGTAGCTGCAACAGTGTACTGGGGTAGCCCCGAGGAGGACGCGATGCTAGACATGTGGTTCGCTGTTAGGAGAGCAGCCGAGATATATGGACTGCCGTGCCTCCAGCTAGCGTATCCGAGAGGTCCGCACATGCAGAACTGGTACGACGTAGAGATCGTTAGGTATGCTGCACGAGCAGCTGCAGAGAGCGGTGCTGACCTAATAAAGATCTACTACACCGGAAGCAGAGAGACGTTCGCGAAAGTTGTTGAGGCTGCGTGCGGCGTGCCTGTGCTAATGAGTGGAGGACCTAGGAGAGAAAAACCCATAGACTTCCTAAAGGATGTTGAGAACGTCATAGCTGCGGGCGGTAGAGGAGTTGTTGTAGGAAGGAACGTGTTCCAGCACCCTAAGCCTAAAGAGATGCTTAGAGCAATCATAGCTATAGTGCACGAGGGCAAAACCGCAGAGGAGGCTGTTAAATTAGTAGAGTAACGCACCCAAGATAATATTATCGGGAGGAGATCTTGTCTGGGCACAAGGATCTGGATGTTGTAACCGTAGGGCACGTCCTAATGGACATAAGGTTCGTCGTCGATAGGTTTGCAGGACCAGACGAGGAGGCTGCGATCAAGCACCAGGCTAGGAACGTTGGTGGATGCGCAGCCAACGTAGCTATAGGCGTTAGAAAGCTTGGCGGAAGATCTGGAGTAGTTGCTAAGATAGGACTAGACAGCTTCGGGAGAACAGCTATCGAGGAGCTTATGCGCGCTGGCGTAGATGTCTCCGGCATAAGGATAGGTATGGGCCCGACGGGATTCTCTATAGTGATCATAGATTCGCGAGGTAAGATAGCTATATACGGCTTCAAAGGAGTGGCCGAGGAGCTCCATCCAAACGAAGTTGACGAGGGACTCATCTCGAGGGCTAAGTACGTCCATATCGCTAGCCTAAGAGTCGACACCTCCATAGCTGCCGCGAAGCTAGCTAGAAGCCATGGAGCGAAGGTCTCGTGGGATCCGGGAAGGAGGCTCTCACAGCTAGGGCTCGAGAAGCTAGCTGACCTTGTTAAAAACGTTGATATCGTTCTAGTTAACGAGGAGGAGTGCTTCAACCTAACGCATGTAGAGGACTATAAGGAGGGTGCTAGAAAGATAAAGAGCTTGGGCCCAAGCCTAGTAGTCGTTAAACGAGGCGCTAAAGGAATATACGCTCTAGCCAACGAGTTCGAGCTAGAGATGCCCGCTTTACCAGTAGAGAGGGTCGTAGATACTACCGGCGCTGGCGACGCCTTTGCCTCAGGGCTGCTGATGGGACTCTGCAGAGGCTATAGGCTCAAGAGGGCCCTGGTATATGCACTAGCTGTAGCATCGCTTAAGGTGACTAGGCTAGGATCCCATGCTGTGCCGTCACACGAAGAGACTATTAGGTACCTATGGGAGCACTACGAACCGGAGTGATGAACTCTACCAGTACTGAGCGAAGGCTACCGGATGATGTGTACGAACCTCGCTGAGCTACTTTTTAAAAATATCGAATAGCAGCTCAACCACGTATTCTAGCGTTAGCAGTGCAAAGAGTATAGTATAGATAGCGTTTCCCCCGCTAACTCCATCCCTAAAGGTTAGGTACGCGAAAAGCGAAGCTAGTACTAGCCGTAGCGCTGTAAAGACTATTCCCGTATCCTAGCTCTCAAGTTACCTACCTCGCTCAAAACCTTCGCTTCACGCCCTATAAGCACTGGATTTAGATTGAGAAGACCTAGCCCTGTACTCGCTGCAGATCCTAGCCACTAGGTAAGCTGCAAGCCCTCCCTCGAGTATCGTGAACACGTGGTTTCCTATGAGATACGCATAGATAGTGAGTAGGGTCGCTCCAATAGCGTTGAGTGTGTAGAGCCACGTCCATCTCTTTATTATGAAGGATGCGAAGACCAGTCCAAGACCAACGTATCCTATCACATCTATCCACAAGGCCGTGCCTCTGCCTATCGCTGCACCCGAAGTATATTACCTCTAGAGAGCGCTACATAGCTACAGAGGATGCTGGTGATGAATTACTCCCGGCCTGAGAAATGATGATAACTTGCCCGACTGAGGTGCCTCAGCCGGTTGATCTCTCTTCATCCCTCATTCGGTCGGTGATCACCTCCTTCATCACGCAAAGCTTATCAACCCTAGGCTCCGAATTCCCGAACTATGCTACGGAAGGTAATCAGCTATTTAGAGTCCTCGGGATACAGGGTTATAGGGAGGGTAGAGGGTAGCGGCAAGTACGAGATTCTGCTACTCGAGCGCGGAGGAGCTAAGTATGTTGCTAGAGTTGGTGCGCGTGATTGCGTGTTTGAATCGAGCTACTGCAGGGAGATATCCTCATGTCCAAACATCGCGGTTCCAGAGTTCGTGAACAACAGCATCTCTATCGCTATACGTCGGTATCTTCCGTACACGCTGAGAGATATCATTGAGAAACGAGCAGCTGACGATGTAGCTGTTGCTAGCATAATCCTAGATCTGTGCCGCGCGCTATCCTGCATCCACTCGAAGGAGCTTGTTTACACGGATCTAAAACCGGAGAACGTAGGTGTAGACGGTAGACACGCTTTCCTTATAGACACGGACTCTCTGACAAGGCCTTTCTCTAGGCCTAGGTTCATAACTATGGACTACGCACCGCCAGAGTACATTGAGTGGGGCATAGTGGTTAAGGAGAGCGACCTTTACCAGCTAGGGATGGTGATAAAGGAGGTTAGCGCATGCGCTAACAGCGATACGCTACGTAGCGAGCTCGAATCAATAGCTACGGAGCTCACTGCTAAGAACCCATTTGCTAGGCCATCAACTAAGGTTATCGAGGCTCGAATCGCGAGGCTTGTCGATAGGCTTTCTTAAATAGATAGCTCTTCTGAGGGTTCGTTAGGCCTAGAAGGGCTAGAGTATCGTAGTTGCTAGCGCTTGCTAGCAGCATGTCATGGAACCTCTTTATGGATGCGGACTCTATTCTAACGAGCCTATCAACTATGTCTATCGGTACGGGCACGGAGTTGTGCGAGGACTCAATCATAGCGTACCTCAGAACCTCTGCTGCGCTAGACGCTGGGTATATATCGAGCCTAGTGGCTTGAGGATGAACAGCTTCCCCACGAGCTCTATACATTACGACAGCGGTATCCCTAAGCACCTCGCAGAGCTCCTTCCCATATACTCCCGATGAACCGCTGCACGCATCCTCGAGAGCGCGCAGCGTCTTCTCTCTACCTAGATACGATAGATAGCTACTTAGCACATCCAGCATGCTCCCTAGCTCTATGTACTCGCCAGGCTCTAGGACTAGGCTCGCAAGAGCCTTATCGTTAGAGAACTCTACAGCTCTAGCAACATCCTCTAGACCAGCATCTCTGAGAACTGGCGCTAGAAACTTTGAGCCCACCCGCTTAACAACACCTACCATAGGAATGCCAAGAGCTCTGCAAGCCTTAGCAGCCTCGATTAGAGCTCTAGACACATACGCTGCTAAGCGAGGACCGCTAACCCTTCTAGAATCCTCAACGAACTCCCTAGTCTCCGCCGGCGTGTAAACGTAGCGTGACCTAGGTGCGATTAGTAGTGGGCCATCCACAAGAACCGCGTCGACAACACCGCTATATTTTCTAACAGTTCTAATCACTGTAGCGAACTCGAGAATCTTAGACCGAAGCTCTATAGATCTTCCGCTAGGCCCTTCCGCGAACATCGATAGCGCAGCATAGCTAATTCCATGGAACCCAGATCCAGGAGTAGCAACAACGTATCCCACAACTATGACAGAGAGAGCCCCCCACACTAGCTCTAGTGGTGGTGAGCTCCACGTGCTGTCGATAGCTAGTATGGAAGCGAATTCGTGGCCCTCAACATCTAGGCGCTTAACGCCTAGCGCTCTCCTAATCGAGTCCCTATTCGAGGATATCGGAGCAACGACGAGCTCCTCGAGCTTCTCAACCGCCTTCCTTGCTAGTTTAGATAGCACTAGCGTTAGCTCAGGGCTTGGCTGCTCCTCCAGAGTCTCAAGCTCTTCATCTACGAAAGGCTCTCTATCGATAAGCGTGCTGTCACTAGTCAACGCTACGCACCTTAATGAGGACAGGTCTTCGTAGTGGGTTAGCTAGCCCAGCCACGAAGAACTCTCTTGGTGCTAAGAGCGGGAGCGTGTACTCCATGTACTGAGCGCCCTCTATCCACCCTCTAAGCTCTTGGTAGTCGCTGTATGTTTGGAGCCTAGAGAAAAACACGGTATTGATGTTGCCTCTAGCGTCAGCGCTCAGATCCCTAATTCTCTGACTAGCTAGAATGAGCCCTATACCCCATTTCCTTCCCTCCCTAGCAGTCTTCTCAATCTCTTGAACGGACGGATCGCAGCGCTGGCACGCGTAGTTATGAGCCTCGTCCACAACGACTACAACGTTTGCTCTCCTACGCTCGCTAAGCACCTTGTTCCAAAGCCATCTAAGTGCTTGCGCCACAATGAACCTCTTTGCTACGTACTCCACTTCAGTTGACATATCTATTACTATAAGCCTACTAGCTCCGTCTAGCGCTTCAGCAACAAGATCGCGAATATCTACATTCCTTGATCCTAGGTAGCGCTCGAAGAAGCTCCTACCTAGACCAAGGGATAGGAGCACTGCTAGCTTCGTCTTGGTTGACTCCCTAGCGTTGAGATCGTCTAGATACCTATACATCCCGTCTAGAAAGCTAGCGAAGTCCCACAGGGTCTCGCCTGTCTTCGATATCTCGAAGTACTTCTCTATGCATCTCTCTATTTCTTGAGCAAGGCTGGAGGCCGTGCTTCCATCTATCTTAGCTCTAGTGCCCTCGCTCTGAGCAACTCTATCCTGTATATACCTAACGATAGAGAAGAACACATGATCCTCTAAAGTTCGTGGTACCCTAGCTTTCTCAACCATTAGCTCGTGAACCGTTACCGGATCGAGTATGATTCTAGATGCATCAACTATCTTAGGCTCTATCCCAGCAGCCCTAACTCTACCCCATCGGCTAGGATCAGAATAGTCCACCCCAGTATGGTCGAAGACTATGACGCTGTAGCCTGTTTTAAGCAGAACCTCCTCTACAATCGCCTTGACGAGCCTAGACTTCCCCGTTCCAGTCGCTCCAACAACAGCTATGTGATAATCCAGCGCTCTAGGATCGAGGTGGAGCACTAGCCTAGAGAACTTGTGTTCACCAACCGTAAGGCCCTGAGGCAGCCGAAGCACCTTGGCTAGGGCGGGCCCGTTCTCCACTAGATATACATGGCTTCCAGGTCTAGGTATCGCGAAGCTCAGCTCCAGCGATCCGCTTTTGGTAACTTCGCCAAAGATCTCAACATACGTTTTCATAAGCGGCGTAGAGCACCGAAGCGTTGTTTCAGGGCTGAAGCTCGTGGGCAGATGGTCGGCATCAATCGCTATATCGAGCTTCACCGAGCTCTTGACCGCGCCGAGGAAACGCCTATCCTCATGCATATCGTCTACTAGTACGAGCATCTCGTCCTTCACAAAGGGTATAGCCTCCTTAACGACCCTTATGGGAACCACGCTAGACCTAGCACCCGATGTAACAACCCCCACGAGCTTGCCAAGATCCTCGCATCTCCAGCGCCATCCACTACTCAAAGCTAGTGCCCCTAGAACATATGGGGAGTAGGTTCAAAGAGATTACTAGGGAGGTAAACGAAACTTCGGGGATGATGACGACTACGCCAAGATGATCAGGTGATTACAGCCCGTCCCCACTGACCTACCTATCCTCGGGAACCCTATCGAGCATCTCCTCAAGCTCGCGAACCCTACGCAGAACTCTATTCAGCTCCGCCTTCAGTAGCGATCTCTCCATTTTTAGCCTAGTTATTTCGCGATCAAGCCTAGCAATCTCCTCCTCAAGCTCTCTAGCTCTAGCCCTGAGCTCCTCAAGCTCTTGCCTCACAGCTCCAAGATCTATCAATGGTCATCCCCGAAGTTAGCTAGAGCTAGAGTTGGTTAGAAAGTTGGTCCCGCCGGGGGGATTCGAACCCCCGACCACCCGGTGACTGAACGGCCCGCCCCACTACAGCCGGGCGCTCTGCCGCTGAGCTACGGCGGGTTTCCATCTACCTTCTCCTACTGGCTAGGGTTATCAACTTTCTTGCACCGCAGAGCTACGGTACTCTCATCCGCTTCCTCGAGCACGCACGAAAAGCCTCTCCTGGACATGATGGCTGCGGCTATCTCTGGGTTCAGCAAGTCGCTTCGTATTTTAACCACTATCTCGCTGTAGCGATCCAGTTCACTGCCCGTTACAACGATAGCGAACTTTACCAGTGGTTCATCTACGCAGCTCTCACCTCGTTTAGTGAGGTCGATCTCTAGAAAGCTACCCATCTCTCTACTCCTTTGTCTCGCTCTCGAGTGCTTGGCAGAACGCGCGAGCTAGGCCTTCGTGTATAGCAACTAACAGAATCTCTCTGAGCTTACCGCCTCCCCTAGCTAGCCTGTCGAGGATCGCTCGAACCATTGCTTTAGCAGCATCGTTGAATGGCACGCCACCAACGCCGGTTCCCATTCCGGGAAGCGCTACGCTCTCAACACCTAGCTCCACAGCTTTGTCTATAGCTGCGTAGGTAGCGGCATACACATTGTTCACACCAATCCTCTGGGCCGGGCGCTCCATTGTTGGCGCGTGTATAACGTACTTAGCCTTGAGCTTGCCCGCTCCCGTAGCTATAGCTTTGCCTACTGGTACTGGAGCGTACTTACGCGCCTCCTCCTCGATCTCTGCACCACCAGCTCTCTTAATGGCTCCAGCTACGCCGCCGCCCATAATCATGAGGCTGTTAGCTGGATTAACTATAGCATCGACGCTCAGCCTAGTTATGTCGCTGATCACAACATCTATAGCTACCCCCCGAACCTCCTTCCTGCACAGGATTCTTGCGTCAGTGGGTAGGGGCATCCTCACCACCCATCGGTGTCCTAAAGCCTCATCACCCGACTCTTCTAACAGCATGGTCAGCTATATACCTATACCAGGCGTAGATATGTGTCGAGGCGAGAGCTTGCCGCGTGTCGTAGTGAATAAGGAGACTTGCATTTCGTGCGGCGTTTGCTGGTCGATAGCCCCTAAGGTCTTCGAGCTCGATCCCACGACGGGGAAGACCAAGATAAAGGAGCCTTACCTCAAGAACGATTCCGATAAGGAGAGCGTTGGAGAGATACCTGAGGAGCTCAGACCCGATGTTGAGAAGGCTGCTAGCAACTGTCCCGTAGGAGCAATACGCGTCGAGTAACCCGCAACTTTTTCGCTTAGAGACCCTCTAGTTCTGCTTCGGAAGCGAACTATGAGATCCAGCGATATTGGTGTTGCGGATCTACCGCTTCATGATGGGAGAGTTCCACCGTATCTAATGGCACGCATGCGCAGGCTGGGCATAGCCATAGCTAGAGTCATAGTTGAGGAGTTCGGCCCTAGAGAACTTGTTTACCGCGTTGCAGACCCGCTGTGGCTACAGGCCTACAGCAATGTTATCGGCATGGACTGGGACAGCAGTGGAGCTACAACCGTAGCTATATATGTGCTGAAGTCGTTTGCTCCCCCTAGAGCACTTGGAGAGCTAGGAATAGCTTTCCTGGGAGGAAAAGGCTCGGACTCGCTGAAGGTTCCTATAGAAGCTAGAGAAGCTAGCGAGTCCTGCAGAGGCTGCATCGATGCACCGTCTCTATCAACGATTAGTAGGCTCAGTGCGAAGATCGATAGCGCGTTGCTTCAGGACGGCTACGAGCTATACATACACGCGCTAGCTGTAGCCGAGGATGGTTCCTGGACCATTATCCAGCAAGGAATGAATACGGACACGCGCATGGCTAGGAGATACCATATCGCTGGCCGTAAGAGCGAGCCCAGCGTGGAGAGGGATCCACATGCGGCGATCGCCTGCAACCGCTCCTGGATCGCGCTGAATCTAGTTGATGAGGAGTCCTACGCTATCAGAAGATCGATTCTAGACCTAGTAAAGGACTCCGCAGCCGAGAGGATCGTTAGGTACGTAGCTGAGCTGAATAGAGCTAAGAGCAGAGCTAGAAGCCTTGAGAGCTGGATTCGCGGCTCTAGAGAGATGCACATAGATAAGAACCTGCTTAGATTCTACCGCCCAATACGTGACTACGGGAGGCTCCGCAGAATATTTAATCAGATTCGCGAGCTAGCACCATCGTCTTTCAGAGACCTTGTTCTAGTACGCGGCTTGGGAAAAGACACTATAGCAGCTCTTGCACTAGTAGCGCACCTCATATACGGCTTCCGACCATCGCTAAGGGACCCCGTTACACATGCGCTTGACCCTCTGCTCTACGCCTACGCTCATGGAGGTAAGGATGGGTACCCCTATCCAGTGAACATCAAGAGACTTGAGGAAACTGCGTCGATTATAGAGCAAGCTATCGATTCCTCTAGACTGGACTCCATGGAGAAAAAGAGAGCTTTGAGAAGGCTTTCAGCTTTCGTTGATAGAGTTGCTAGGAGAGCTCTACAGAGCTCGAAGTCGATGAGGCAACCCTTCTAAGAACCTCAATCAAGTTTCCGAATTTCAGATCCCCGCTCTTTTCCCGTACGAACTCCTTGATAGCCTCCCAGTCCTCGCAACCCTGAAGCAGGACCATGAAGGACTCGTTCTTGAGAACTGCTAGCACAGCTCTACCGTAGCTAATCTCGTCCTCGTAGAGGGATACGGAAACCACATACTCATCACCCTCATGAATGACCTCAGCATCACGTAGCTCGCGAAGCCTAGCAGCTATCGCGCGCACTGGAAAGTCTCCGCGGGGTGAGTCCCACCACGAACCCAGAAGGCGTATCCTTAGACCCATGAGGGTGCGCACCCCAATCATAGACGAGGGTATGGAGGTAAAGGGTTTTTGTGGTGAGGCGAGTGGGCATAGGTGGTATGCCTAGGACTTGGTGTGTCTGCGGGCTAGTACCTCATGACTCTGGGAAGACTTGGCTATCAATCGCTATGGCGAAAGCTCTTGAAAGGCAAGGGCTTGCTGTAGCCGTAGCTAAGCCCGTAGCAGGGCACTCAGCATGGTTTCAGCGAGCTACACTAAGGTACAGCGAGGAGACGGGGATACTGCTTGGCGAGGATCTCCGCGCATACATGACGGAGCTAGGCATCGATAGGGATCGCGCACACCTAGTCAATCCCGTAGACCTCCTACTAGCGCCTCCCAGCGCTGTACCCGCTATCCAGCAAGGATCCCTGAGCTCCTACGTCGCCATGCTAGAGGATAGCGCGAGCCAGATCGTCATGGCTCGCGTACCTGGGGATAGCCTCGAACCTAGGCACTACCTAGTAAGGAACACGGTCTCTAAGCTGCCATCAGCGATGCGAGAGAGAATTCTGCGCCTCGCGCGCAAGCTTCAAGCTGAGGAGATCGATCTTAGCGAGTTCCTATCTCTCTTAAGATCTCGGGGCATAGAGGCCAAAATCCTAAAATGCGTTGAGTCTATATCTCTCGAAAGCGAGACCCTTGTAGTCGAGTCATTTAACGACGCGCTGGTTCCCATACCCAGCATGCTTAACATAGTCGATGCCTTCGTTATGTGCGCTGTGGGCTCCGTAGCGATTTACAGGAATTCTGAAGCCCTTAGGCGCGCGATCAAGCTAGAGATGACAGTGCGGGGGGATGAGGCTCTGCGAGCCCAGTTCGCGCTTAGCAGAGTTAAGCCGGTGCTGGTTACCGAAATCGACTTCGCTAACACTATAGATGAGCTCGCCTCTGCCCGCTCTATTGCTCATCTTCTTGAGTCTCTCCTATCTCTTTGAGCAAAGCATCGTGAACAGCTGTTGCCATAGCTATAAGCGCCGATGCAAGCGCGTAGTCCGTAGAAATCACTATTCCTGGAGCAACATCGAGGACTAGCGAAGCGAACCTGAAGATTCCCGTGGGAACACCTTCTCTAGCACCAACAAGCACGTTTATCCTCCTACGCCTCTTAACGCAGTCCACGAGAAGCTTCGCCAGCTCGCTAGACACCTTAGATATGGGCTCGCCCTCAGGCTCAAACACTATTAGCGGCTCCCCCATTCTGCTCCGCACAAACTGGTACATGTCTTGCAGGCTCACCTTGACTCTATGAGCCTTTCTACCGTAGCTACGCTTCTGAATCTCGTACCTAGACTCGATGCCTTCGAAGAGTCCTCTTAGGAAGTGATATAGGGGCTCTGCATCCACCTTACCTATAGGTGCAACAATCAGCTCGCCGATCTCGTAGGTCTGCACCTCCCTACCAACTCTTCTACCCATAGTGTAGGAAGCATCGAAAGGGCCTAGGTATGGTTCGTGAGCGACATTCATGAGCCTGAACATTCTGTACATAGGGAACTTGCCTGGCCTCATCTTCTTCCAGAACTCGCTTCCAGGAACTATCGATATGTACGCGTAGTCGTGGAGTATCTGCACCACAACAACCTTGTCAGGGTTCTCGAGATCGACCCGAGCTCCCGTAGCATCCTTTACGGCTGCTCCAACCGCTACGTTAACATCTATAGATGTGAAGGAGTGCCTACCCCTCCTAACGGTCCTAACAGCGAAACTCTCATCCTCTCTAATCTTAGCCCGTGCTACAGGCACGGTCTTGCTCACAATATCGCTTATCTCAGCGCGCGCAACCGCATCAACAACAAAAACCTTCTCCACCTCTGGAACTCTTTTCTTGACTTCTAGAGCTAGCCTCTGAGGGTCGCGCGCAACTACTAGAACCATCCCCATTAAGCCGAATGGGCACGGAACGACCTCTGCCTCCGGATCCAGCTCCTTGACGTAGCTAGCCACAACCCTCTCCATACCTAGCCTGCAGGTCATAACCACGTTAACCCTTTCGAGGGTCATAGATGCGGGACCTCATCACTCTATGCGGCGCTTCAGCTCCGGGATGCTAATTCATCCCCCGGAACAATCTATAAACACAGCTTATAGTCTTGCGCTACCCTACACAAAGCCAGAGCTAGAGGATCAAGGTGTTTATCTTGCAGCGAAAGTTCCAGCCTTTGATAAAGGAGAAGAGGTGGAGCATAGACCGCGAAAAGGAGCTTATAGAGACGTGGGAGCGCGAAAACCTAAACAAGTTCAGATTCGATCCCTCTAGACCAACGCTAGTAATAGACACACCACCTCCCTACATGTCCGGAAAGCCCCACGTTGGTCAAGTAGCTCACTACATCCAGATAGACATGGTGGCGCGAGCCTTCAGAATGATGGGGTACAACGTTCTGATACCTTTCTACGCTGATAGGAACGGCCTTCCCGTAGAGGTATACGTGGAGAAGACGTATGGCATAAACCCTCATGAAGCAGCGAAGACCCCGGAGGGACGCGAGAAATTCCTAGAGCTATGCAAGAAGCATTTAGACGAGGTAGAGAAGCAGTTCGTCGAGATATGGAGGAGGCTCGGAACGAGCTTCGAGTACTGGAACGAAGGCACCGATAGCCCTAGGTACCGATCAATGACGCAGGCTACGTTCATAGAGATGTGGAGGAAGGGATTGATATACGAAGCCGAGAGACCCGTCGTCTGGTGCCCAAGGTGCCGTACTGCGATAGCTGAGGCTGAGATCGAGTACAAGGAGGAGGCCGCGTACCTGTACTACATAAGGTTCCCGCTTGTTGGAGGCGGCGAGGTGATCATCGCTACTACGAGGCCCGAGCTCCTAGCAGCGTGCAGGATACTAGCTTATAACCCAGAGGATGAGCGTTACAAGGGTCTCGCTGGCAGGAAGGCTATTGTTCCGATATACAACTTCGAGGTTCCTATAGTTGAGCACCCAGCGGTAGAGCCAGAGTTCGGAACTGGAATAATGATGTTCTGCAGCTACGGCGACCAAACCGATGTTAGGGTGCTGAGAGAGCTAGGGATAGAGCCGCGGATAGTTATAGACGAGAACGGAGTAATGAAGCCTGAAGCTGGTCCCATAGCTGGGCTCCCAGTTAAGGAGGCTAGGAAGAGGATCGCTGAGATCCTTGAGCGCGAAGGGTTCCTCGTCAAGAAGGAGCTTATTCAGCGCAGGGTCCCAACATGCTGGAGGTGCGGAACCCCGATCGAGATCATACATACGAAGGAGTACTTCCTCAAGCAGCTGGAGTTCCGCGACGAGCTGCTGCAGGTAGCTGAGAAGATGAAGTTCTTTCCGCCGGAGCACAAGAAGAAGCTGATAGACTGGATAAACTCGCTAGCAATGGACTGGCCCATATCTAGAACTAGGTACTACGCAACTGAGATCCCGGTATGGAGATGCAGGAAGTGTGG
>JAADCV010000061.1 GCA_013154235.1 Thermoproteota archaeon
GATGAGCCAAATCAACTTATATATAAGCAACAGTATGAAGAATCTCGGAATGCAGCACCATGAAGCAGAATCCCATTAATGGAATTGAAAGACTCCTGTCGCAGCCGCCCATGAAGTGTAGCACGTAGCCGCGGGAATCCCATTAATGGAATTGAAAGATCATTGTACACCGTCTCAGCTAAATACTCTATTTTCCTCGCGAATCCCATTAATG
Source organism: Thermoproteota archaeon (assembly GCA_013154235.1). GTDB lineage: Archaea > Thermoproteota > Thermoprotei_A > Sulfolobales > Ignisphaeraceae > JAADCV01. Next base: position 215 of record JAADCV010000061.1, read on the forward strand.
GAATTGAAAGCAGCTCTAGGAAGATGCACGTATCTCACCGCTCACACGGTTCGAGAATCCCATTAATGGAATTGAAAGCATCCCCAAAGAAATGGCTATCCGCAGGGAATGCGCTTAGCCTCCCGGAATCCCATTAATGGAATTGAAAGATCGAGGATCTTGCTAGCAACGGCATCAACCTTCTTGGCAAGGAATCCCATTAATGGAATTGAAAGCAACGAGATCTTCGGTCCGCTGGATCTCATGAAGCTAAGGAATCCCATTAATGGAATTGAAAGATAGCCGGCTGGTACGGAAGGTCTATGCTAACGGGAATCCCATTAATGGAATTGAAAGGCGGATCTGTTCGAGATAGCGGCCCAGAGGGGAAAGAGAATCCCATTAATGGAATTGAAAGCATAATGGTTCTGGGAGACGAGAACTGGTGTCCCAGGAATCCCATTAATGGAATTGAAAGGGTTAGTATCGCCCAGAATACGTCTTTGGTGAGCTCTACTTCGGGAATCCCATTAATGGAATTGAAAGCGCAATGATCTTCGCCTATGCCCATCCCAAGATACATGTTGAGGGAATCCCATTAATGGAATTGAAAGGGCTAGAGCGGTGTATGTCCCGGGCTGGTACAGAACGAAGATGAATCCCATTAATGGAATTGAAAGTTCGTGGTGACGCTCTCGTTAGCTATGCAGGCAACGGGAATCCCATTAATGGAATTGAAAGTAAGTATAACGAATGGGTAGTAGTTTACAGGCGTACTCATTTAGAATCCCATTAATGGAATTGAAAGAGTACGGTGGCGTAGAGCTCTGGAGCGAGAAGGAGCACTCGAATCCCATTAATGGAATTGAAAGTATTGGTATAACACGTTGTTCACCCCGCTCATCGTCGTCGGTTGTAGGAATCCCATTAATGGAATTGAAAGCTGTTTAAGTGCGCTCAGCACCTTCTGAACCATCTTAACGAAGGAATCCCATTAATGGAATTGAAAGCTCCAGCTCCTCCTTCGTCCTCTTCAGCCACTCGATATTATCGGAATCCCATTAATGGAATTGAAAGTAGAAGCTAGCTAGGAAGCTAGCGATGTAGTTGTTCTCAACAGAATCCCATTAATGGAATTGAAAGGGGTAGCCAAGGCTTGAATATGCACTTGATCTCCTTGGTATAGCCCGTGAATCCCATTAATGGAATTGAAAGGCTAGGCACGACAATATCCAAGGTGTTGGATAAGGCGGGAATCCCATTAATGGAATTGAAAGGTATATCAGATGAAGGTGTTGGATTCTGTGAAGCTGAAGAGAGAATCCCATTAATGGAATTGAAAGTTCCAGCACGATGTCGATGCGGCTCGTGCAAGTGCAGAGCTCGAATCCCATTAATGGAATTGAAAGTGCGCGAGTCGAGTTCGAGTACGTGGGATGGAATCCAATAAATGGAATTGAGGTTAGTTACCGTTTGGTTAAGTTGGTATGTGTGGTTTGTATTGCTTTTTCAGAATTCGTTAATGTGTTTGGGTGTGGAGGGGTTTGGGCGTGGTTTAGGTGCGGGGTATGTAGAAGACTGCTACTTGGTGGATCGTGTGTTTGAGTTTCTCTTTTGCTATTCTATCTATTTTCTCTTCGCATTCTACGCTCACTACTTTCTTCTTTAGGTTTATTGCTAGTCTGCATGTTGTGTTGTTGCTCATCTTTACGTATATGATTTCTGCCTTTATCTTTCTGTTCTGTATCTGCTCTATTATTTCCTTGATTATTTTTAGTCCTTCGGCTCCCTCTGGGTATCTCTTTGTGTATAGCAGTTTTGCTTTCGTTACTATGTCTATCATTTCGAATGGGTCTGCTGCCTCTATTCGGAATCCTGGTAGTTCTCGGGCTATCTCTTCTAGTGGTTTCGATGTTCTTTCCTCTAGGGCTTTCTCTTTCTTGTGTTCTATCAGTTTTCTAGCTGCTTCGTCTGGATCTACGTGGCTCTGCGGGCTCTCTGATATGTCTATTGATACCTGTTCTCTTGTTAGCTCCTGCACCTCTATTGCTCCTTCGTCGGTTTCTAGGGCTCTTGATGCTAGGTCTATGCACTCGTTTCCTTCTATGATGTTGCCTCTTTCGTCGGATCCTCTGCAGGCTATGATCTTCCCGTTTTCGAGCTCTAGGTGTATCTCTATCTTATTCCTGTAGCTTATTCTTCCGGTGAGCTTCTTCTCTATGTAGCTCTCTATCACGTCTCTAAGCTTCTTTCTGTAGGCATCGACTATCTCTATGGGTCTTCCGCTCGAGATGAACATTGTTTACCTACCTCAGGTAGCCTACGAGGCCCGCTATGAATGGGGATATGGCTGATGCTGCTAGCAGTGGGAGGGGGGCTGATAGCCATGCTGCTATGGTTGTGCACGCTCCGCTGAGCACAATTCCTATGACTAGGCTCGCTAGGGATCCGTGGCTGCGCCTAGCCCTAGTTCCTAGGTGCGTGATGGGCTTGCGGCACCTTGGGCACTCGACCTCCTCTATATGTGCTCCGCACTTTGGGCACCTCCCTACGGTTAGGGGTATGGGGGCTCCGCAGCTTGGGCAGCTAATAACTTCTCTATCTAGCTCAGCGCTGCACCACGCGCACCTAATCTCTTCGCCTCTAACGATTCTAGCTAGCTGGGGTAGGTAGCTAGACAAAGCTCTTGGATCCCCCTCGAGCCCTATCGAGAACTCGCCGCGCTTAGCTACAGCAACAGCCTTCTCGCCACCGCGGTACGCAACGCCGTCACCCTCTGCTAGGCTCGGCGCTATAGCTGCAAGCCCCTCAGCTCTAGACGCATCGCCTCGATACTCGTAGAGAAGACCCTCGTGAGCGATCACGGCAACCTCAACGCCGTAGCACCTGCTTAGAGAGTCGTAGGCTACCCTAAGTTCGCTAGGGAGCTCGCTCAAGAGCTAGCACACCTCTGGTTACGCTGAGGGGCCTAGGGCAGCCCTTATCCTATCGCGCTGCCTCTTCATCTCGAACCTTATCCTCCCTAGAACAGCTCTCCTATCCGCTATAACCACGAAGAAAGCTGGGCCCACGTCCTCCATAAGCAGGTAGTTGTTGCGGTACTCAGCTGTAACGATGTCTAGGTCTCCGAACCTAAGCTCCTCCGATATCCTTGTGGCTGCACCGATGAGTGTCACAACCATGGCTGCTAGGGCCTCGGGGTCCACGTCTCCCCTAGGCATGATGTACTCTATGGGGAACCCATCCTTAGATATGAGCGCGACCCCGCTAACACCCTCTATCCTAGTGAAGTCGCTGAGAACAGTCCTTAGGGCGGAGGACACGGTGCTCCCCTCAGCGCTAGAGCGATAGACAGCATAATAAATAGAGTACCTAGAACAGCCTCTCGAGAAACCTAGCGGCATCCCCATCGTATAGAGCTGTCATCGAGAGCTGCGACACCTCTATATCTATAGCTTCGGATGGGCAAATCAACGCGCATCTCAGGCACTCGATGCACGCACTCTCGTCAACAACCCGAGGCTCCCCATCCTCTCCGATCTCGAGAACCCTTCGCGGGGCTATGCATGTGGATGCGCAGGCTCCGCACCTCCTGCACCTACCGGGATCTATCCTTATCCTAGCCATGGTCCCAGCCTCAGAGGGAGGCGCAGTGCATGCATAGGGGGTAGGAGCTCAGCACAGCTAGAGCTATAGCCCTAGCTCTAGACTCGTCGCTAGCTCTAGAAGCTCTGAGGGCACTCACCACATCCATCTCCGCAGCCTCTATAGCAATCATCGAGCCCGTGACGACCCTAGCCTCTCTAGGGGTGGAGAGGCTGCTGTACTCATGGGCTATAGGTCCGCTAGGGGCCTCAACCCACGGCTCTCCCCACGCGACCGACCCTACGCTACCCTCAGCTAGAGCGCTAGCTATGTACCGAAGCTCTCTAGCTGAGGCAACGAATTGGTAGAGCGGGGTCTCAAGAACCTCGCTAAGCTCCTCTAGACTTAGGTTCCCTCTAGCAACCTCCCTAGCTATAGCTCCGACCCTAGCTGGCTTACCCACAACCCTAGCAGCTTTCTCAAGCCCACCGCCCCTCTCAAAAACCTCTACGGATCCTAGATCTACGCGAGCCCCGGATCTTAGGAGGGTTAGCCTACCGCTTGCTAGCGATAGCGAGCCTCCAGCGAGAGCCACATACTCCACACCCTCAGCCCCCGGAGCGTAGCTACACGCCTCCCTCACGACCCGCTCAACCTCTCTCGCAAGCCTAGAGATCTCGTTGATTAGCTCTGTAGCGCTCCTCGCGAAGAGCTTGCAGCACTCGTCGAGAGGCTCTCTAGCGAGAACCCTATCGATCCATCCAAGTACTGGGGCTACGGGGGACCCGAAGCACCTCTGGATAGCGTCTCTAGCGACCCTAGCTAGCCTAAGGCTCTTAGCCTCTAGAGATGCAGCAACCTCCCTCGATAGCCCGAGGGGCTCTAGGTACCTAGCTCTAGCTAGGTGGAGAGCGTCTCCAGCAGCAATCTCTAGAGCGATAGCAGCCTCGTAAGCGCTAGCCCCGCTCTCCAAGCCCCTCAGCCTAGCTACAGCCTTTAGCGATGCTAGGTAGTGGCTCGATGAGCACGACCCACATATCCTGGAGGCTGCTATCGGTAGGGCGCTAGCTGGGGCAAGAGATAGCAGCGCGGTTACCCACCTGCTGCTCCTACACGCTATCCTAGCCCTAGGCTCAGCACCGGTGTCTATCACCAGCTCAGCATCTCCGTAGGGAACCTCGATAGCTATTCTGGAAACCATTGCTCAGAGCCTCCTCAAGAGCGGTAGGATCCTCGAGCCTGGCTTGGATAGAGCTATCCTCGAGCACGAGGTGAATAGGTGGGTTGAGTGCGGGGGAACGCTATCCTCGAGCTCCCTAAGAGCGCTATCCCTATCGGATCCCCCTATAGCTGCTAGTAGGCTAGCTAGCGCATCGATTGGCCTCAGCCCCCTAACAGCGATGAGCTTAGCACTGAGCCCGCCGCAGCCAATGCAAGGCACTCCAGCTGCTGGGCACGGAGCTCCGCACCCACCTAGGGTTAGGGGACCTAGGCATAGAACGCCCTGCGATAGGAGGCACGCACCCTCCTCAACATCGCTAGGGTCCCTCGATAGCTCGAGCCTAAACCCCTTGATCCCCTTGAATGCGCGTGGACACTGCGAGCACACGGTTGACTCAGCGTAGACGCTCCTCGGCCTCTCACCCCTCGATAGCGTGGATAGGAGCTGCGAGAGCATGCTTGGCGGTGGAGGGCACCTAGGGACAAGCACGTCGAACTCAACAAGGTCTGCTGGCGGGCGTGGCTCTACGGAGCTGCTTCCCCGCGCTAGCTCCTCGCTAGACGCCCCGAGCCTAGCTAGCCCCGAGGGCCCTCCGAAGCAAGCGCACGTTCCTAGAGCTACGAGCTTTCCACACCTACCCCTAGCCTGCTCTAGGAGCCTTAGGTGGTGCTCGCTGGTGACGCAGCCCTCGACGAACAGCACGTCTACGCTCTCGCCGCTCCACTCCCTACCTAGGATAGGCATCGCAGCTATCTCAACCCCAGCCTCCCCAGCGGCTTGGAGAAGAGCCTGCTGGCACCCACCGCACGAAGCTAGGGATAGAACTGCGATCCTCATCAGCTACCCACCTCGAGGTCTATGACGCACGCTGGATCTCCCCTCCTAAAGGACGAGACCCTAACACTCTTCCCAAGGAGCTCGCTAGCGAACCCCTCGATAAACGCCGTGAGGGACCTGCAGACCCCGTCTAGACCGAGCCTCTTTATCGGACACCCCTCTATCTCGATCGAGCTCCCTCTAGCCCTAACCGGGAGCTCAACCTCCCTCGCAAGAGCTCTAGCCACGCACTCGAGGTCGCTGCACCTCTCGTAGAGGAGGCTCCTCATAGCCCCGAACCTCCTAGCGCTGAAGCTCAGCGCAACTATAGCCTGCCTACCAACCCCCTTCTCCAGAACCTGGTACGTTAACTCGATGAGCCTCGATAAGCACCCCTCAACTTTATCAACGTAGCTCTCGAGACCCTGCTTCCACCCCTCGCTAACCCCACGAACCTCCCCAACCCTAAGCTGCTCCCCACCGAACCTCGGCCTAACCCTACAAACGCACGCGTTAGGCCCAGCGCCAAGCGTTGCTACAACCGTGGCTACCCCGAGAGCACTGTGGATGTAGCCCTCGAGAAGACCTCTGCATGTCGCGCAGAGAGCTCCCCCAACACTCATTCCCTCGAAGAAGCACACCTGCCTAACCGGGCACTCCCTAACTACCAGGGTTGCCTCGCTCCCACCGTAGCTAAGTAGCTCGACTCTCCACGCGCTAGCTCTCGAGAGCTCAGCAAGGGCCTGGGAGAGGGTTTCGTGCTTCTCGCGAGCGAGCTCCCTACCCATTCTCCTAGCAGCTATCGCTAGGAGGCTGCTAGCGCTAGACCCGAGGATGCGGGGCATGAGGGAGGTTAGGCTCGCTAGAGCCTTCGATAGCTGGGCTAGCTTAGCGAGCCTCTCGCGCGGTAGGGGGACTAGGCTCTCCGTGAAGAGGTTGGTGTAGGTGGGCAAGGCTCGGGCACGATTCTCGGGTAGCTAGGGCTAGGTATTAACCTCTAGTACGCTGTGGTTGCAGCGCTACATCTAGGCTTATATGGATAGGGTACCCATATATAGGTGCCATGTGCGGCATCGAGGCTAGAAGCATATCGATATGCCTAAGAATCGTCGAGAAGACGATGCGTGGGCTAGACTGGAGGCTTAGCTACGTAGCAGCTAGATGCGTTCACGCAACTGGGGACCCAACGCTCCCTCGATACATAAGGTTCTCGAAGGGGCTCGAACACGAGATACAGTCGGTATGCAGCTCGGTGAAGAGGGTTGTTGCAGACGTAGAGATGGTTGGGAGCGGGATAGCGCATCGGTGCCGGTCAGCTGGCCTCGACCTCCTCGTAGCGATAAGGTTCGCTACCAGCCGAGTCTCTAGGGTTGCTAGCGGCCTCAGGGAGCTCGTGGCTAGGGGGCTAATCGATGGGAGCACGGTGCTGGTGAACGGCAACTCCCCATCTTTTCTAGAGGTCGCTCTAGACGCTGCCGAGAAGGGGTTGGCTAGACCTAGGCTAGTGATAGCGACTCCACCTGGCTTCATCAAGGCTCCTAGAACCAAGGCTAGGCTGCTGCGCTCCGGGCTCCCGTACATAGCTGTTGTAGGGTCTAGGGGAGGCTCTCCAGTTGCTGCAGCAGCATTCAACGCAATCATGGATATATGCAGCGGTAGGGCTAGAACACTCGTAGAGATAGCTAAGCGTCTAGGGAAAGAGCCGTAGGCATCTAGCCGGGGACAACGTATCTAGCTGCGACCTCGCTCACTCTGTAGCTGGTGCCACTCTTGGATCTCGTGGTTTTCGTTAGCTACCCCGTGGAAGCATCTATAACAGCTGTTGCTAGAGGGCTCGAGATCCTCGAGAACATTGATAGAGTTGTTCTAGTGTCTACACCCGAGTGGCGGGATATAGTTAGCGACATCGCTAGGTGCCTCAGCGGGCTTGTGAAGGTAGATACCTTTACAGAGTTTAGGGATCCCCTCGTGGACCCCCGTGGCTATAGCCTCGAGTCCTCGCTAAGCTACCTGAGTAACATTGTTAGTGAGGGTAGCTGCGTAGCTATCTCCTCTGGCTCTAGGCTTGAGGTAGCTTCAGCGCTACTAGCCTCGAGACCTAGATGCGTTCTCTACGTAGCCTTCGGCTGGGGCCCGTGGAGAGGAGCCTTCTACCCATTCACTCCCCGACCTCTAGAGACAGCGTATCTCTACGGCGAGTGCCTAGCAAGGATCCGAGTTGATGAGCAGCTGGTTAGCGAGCTAGGCAAGAGGTTCGCGAGCTTGATACCTAAGCTAGCTGGAGATATCCCCGTGCTGAGGAGACGGGTGCTGGAGACCCAGCTAGAGATAAACAAGTTGATAGAAGACCCTCTAGCAACTCCAAGCAAAGCCCCTCCGCAACCCCCTAGATGCCCACCGCTGAGCATATCGATAGGATGCAGAGGATTCAACGCAAGCACCTACGTATCTAACTACTGCAGCCCCACCGAAATGATATCCAAGATAGGGGCTCTAGCTAGGGAAGCACTTCAGAAGATAGATAGCGCACTCCTCAACCGCGCAGCAAGCGATGAGCTGAGCCTAGCATCAACTATACTCAGGCTCTCGGGAATAGCTACCCTAGCTCTAGGAAACACGCTACTCGTAGACGCCGTAAAGAGGCTCCGCCAAGCAGTAGCCATAGACACCAACGTTGTGTACGGAGGACTCCACACCCAGCTACACGACTCACCCGAAGCAGCCAAACACATCGTCTACCCAATATGCATAGACCTAGAGCTCTACACAAAGGTAACCCACGCAACAGGACTAAAAACAATAGAAGCAGAGCTAGCACTACACGCAGCCGAAGAAATCAAGAGCAGCGTCAAAGCAATAGACTACTCAGCCACCTACACACCATGCGAAGTATCCCTATACCTATCAAAACACAGCATCGCAACAACAGACAAGAAAGCCTACGAAAGACTCCTATCAAAAAGAGGAAACGAAGCACACCTCCTACAACACAAACCACTAAACACCATAGAAATGAAACCAAGCTACACACTACGCAAAGCAAGCTACGCATACTACGCAACCACACAACTAACAGCAATAGCAAAAACAATAAAGAACGCAACCAGAGGACACCTAAGAATAGACATAAGGCTCGGAAACAAACAACTAGCATAGAACAAAACCCACCCACAGAACCACAACCCAAGACCCCCACCAAACACACATCAACCACACTAACAGACCCCCTCCAACTATCTCAATTCAATCCATAGAACTCTACTCACCACGAGGTTCACACTACTTACGCTGCAGCTAATCAGACTCTCGACTCCATTTATCGAATTCTTCGCCGCATGTGCATCGACTTGGGAGCTCATCAAACTAATGCTCCTTTCAATTCCATTAATAGGATTCTCGCGAAGAGAGCTAGAGCT
>JAADCV010000101.1 GCA_013154235.1 Thermoproteota archaeon
GACACGGTTCTAGAGATAAAGACTAGTAGGTCTGATGCTAGCATACCTTACCAGCACCACATTCAGCAGCTTAGGATATACCTATGGCTAACGGGGTTTAGCAAGGGTCTCCTTCTCTACGTGACCCCCGAGAGGCTCGTCGAATTCCCCGTTACGGATCCAGCGAGCGACGAGGAGGTTATCGACGCTATTCGAAGCATTGTCAGCGGCGAGCCAGCTCCTAGATATCCGTGGGAGTGCCAGTACTGCCCCTACGCCCAGCTCTGCCCAAAGAGGGTTAGGGCTAGGGCATGACTGAGCTGAGGGCTGGGATATAGATGCATTGGATTGCTAGGCCTACGGCTACGAGCTCCAGCAGGAACAGCATTCTATGCTTATAGACTCTGCTTCGCGTGAGGAGAGCTCTCCACAGCTCTATCCCTATAGCTGAGGCCGCGCTTAGGGTCAGCACGCTGCTAAACACGTCTATACTAAGCCCTATAGCTAGAGAGGCTACGCTAGCTGGATCCATCGAGAGGTTCTGAGATAGGTACACTCCCCTAAGCAGCGAGTCCACAGCGACGTCTATGCACGACGAGAAGACCGTGACAGCAGCTAGCACTGCCGAGCCCCCGAGGCTCTGGAGCTGTATGTAGGCGTACCTACCGAAGCCAGCTGGGCCCGGCGGTATTGTTTGAGAGAGCTGGAGAGCTTGGCTATAGATCTGCCTGAGCTCGGGTATCGATAGAACGTAGCTAGGGTAGGCGAACCCTATCGCGATGCAGGCGTAGGCTATAGCAGCGTTGAGCACCAGCATAACGTAGAAGCTCCGCGGCTTCACTACACCGCTCACCAGCGAAGACTTGAACCAAGGAGAATTTCAGTCGCTATGCCCCTTCGAGCTCCCTAGCCTTTAACGCTTCTCGGGAGAGTCTTTGTAGGGGCACCTACTTGCTTGGGCTCACGCTGGGCGATGCTATAGAGCATCTGTATAGGTATGGAAAGCTCGAGGATAGCATAGTCAAGGCTCTTTCCGTAGGGTCTAGAGCTAGGCTCCTCCGTGTTCTCGAGGTTCTAGAGGGAGAGGGCGTTGTTCAGCGCGCTGAGGAAGCGTATGTGCTTGTGGATCCACTTAGGGGGCTCGAGGTACTTAACTCCCTTCGGTGCGTTGACGTGTCTAGGCTCACTAGGTTCATTGAGTGGAGCGACTTTGAGGAGTTTGTCGCTAGGGTTCTCAGCGAGGAGGGGTATCGCGTGTTTCGAGACGTTAGGAGAACGTCTATATCTAGGTTCCAGATCGATGTGCTTGGGCTAGACCCTTCTAGGGGTATAGGGCTTGTGGTTGAGTGCAAGAGGTGGCAGAGGGTCCTAAGCTCGATGTCTAGGCTAGCGGAGGCTGCTAGGAGCCACGTTGAGAGGACCCGCAAGCTGGTTAGGGTCTGCGAGTGGGTTGCTGTATCGATGCCGGAGCTTAGGAGGGTTAGGGAGCTTCTACCCGTTATAGTGACGCTAGCCCAGCCATCGATACCTATCGTCGAGGGTGTTCCGATAGTCAGCGTCGCGACCCTTAGGGACTTTGCTAGGAACGCTGAGGACTACGCTGAGGAGCTAGAGGCTGTGCGCATAGAGAACCGGTGCTGGGTTAGGGGCGGTAGTACGTGCGGTAGTACCTAGGCGAACTACTTAAATCTCGGCCTAGGGCTAAGACCCTACACGATAGCCTTGAGAGCCCTTAAGCCCCTCTACACCTACCTCCTCAACGAGCTCAGCGAGGAGGAGTCGTGCTTTCGCGCTGCTGAGAGAACCCCCCTCAAGAGGTTGACCAGCTGTAGGTGCGAGGCCTGCGCCTATCTATGGGATTGCCTAGCTCAGCTCGTTAGGAAGGGGATGGCTAAGAGGGTTGGGAGAGGGCGCTTCGCGAAGATCGATAGGGGCTAGCGCTCTAGAACCTTTTTAGGTTAGAAAGGCGTGGCTTGCTGAACGCTAGGTGTACATAGGCGCCCCGCTCTCGCGCCTCACCTCGGTCTGCGGCTCCTCGTCCTCGAACATTATGCTGTTTATGGCGTCAGCGACAGCCTCTGGATACCTAGAGAAGAGGGCCTTTATCACGTCGAGTCTAGCATCTGGATCGGATAGAACGTCGCTGAGGACCTTGTGTATAGCTAGGTTCAGGAGGAACTCTACGTAGCTAGAGTCCGTATCGAATGTTAGGCCCGCAAACCTATCCACTATCGTTCGTAGGGCTTGCAGCCTCCTCCACAGCTCGTCGCTTATCTCGATGCTTCTCGACATGTGGGCACCCGTATATAGAGAAGCTAGGAGAAAATTATTTGTTTGAGTGGAACGCTAGAGCTCCCTAAGCTAAAGGGTCTAGAGCTCGGTGGGCGCTAGGGGAAGGAGCCAGAGGCTACAACGTGCCTAAGAACGTCCCTTATGCTCACTATGCCTATGGGCTTACCCTCGTCGTCGACCACGGGTATGTGCCTAATCCACCTCTCGAGCATCTTGTGGGCTATCGCCGTTATGGAGTCTCCCTCCTTAGCGACGATGAGGTCTTTAGACATTGCCTCTGAGACGGGTTCCTCTAGGGACTTGCCCTCGGCTACAACCTTGACTAGGTCTCTCTCGGTGAATATCCCGATTAGCTTCCCGCCCTCGTCAACCACTAGGACGCTACCAACCTTTCTAGTGTGCATAGCTCTAGCTGCCTCCCTTATGCTGGCGTTGGGTGGGACGGTTACGAGATCCCTAGTCATAACCTGCTTGACTGTGCCCAACGCCATCGCTCTCGCCCAGGGGATACCTCGCTGTTATAAGTATTAAGCTTGCTTGTAGTTCAACCAGTTCCACCCGTATCACCCTTAATAGCCTGGGTAACTAGCTCCTCGAGCTTCGGTATCGAGGAGATCGCCGCGTAGTGGCTAACGCTAGGCATAACCTTCTTGCCGATAAATAGGTCTACAACCCTCCTAGCGGGGTCTATGGATCCAAGCACGTACACGTTCCTAACCTCCATCGGTAGGATCCGCGGGGTGCCGACGCAGAGCTTCTTGACGACCCCCTCAAGCGTCTGCAGAGCTATCCTCCGGCTAGCCTCGAGTATCCTATGGGCTGGAACAACGTAGGTCCTCTTCCTAATGCCTAGCAGGGGAAACGTTGTTACCCTTATCTTCAGATCCTTGGGCTTGGTGAAGGCGACAACTATCTCGTCGAGCTTATCAGTCTGCCCAGCGCTCAGGCTGTAGCCAACGAAGTTCAGGTCGCTCACTATATCGGACTCGCTGCACCTCTTAGCAGGCAGCACCGGGGCCCTCATGGGCGGCGAGGCGCTTAGCTCGAACTTCTTGGGCATCCTCTTCAGCAGTATCAGCCTCAGAAACGGGTTCCCTATCTCAGTCGATAAGCAGCAGTCGATTAGAAACACGTCAGAGCCACGGCACTGCGGCATCCTAACGAGTGCCGCGGGGAACCAGAGGCACGGCAGCTCCTCGCAGACCCTCCTAGCCTTCGAGGAGGGGACGACGTACTGGAACACAGCTCGCTCCCGCAAACCATTCGGAATGCAAGGATTTAGCCTAGATGCACGCGGTAGAGTAGCTCGGAACCGCCCCAGGCACCCCTGAGAGCGCCGTAGCTCGGCGCGCCGTGAGGGGGTGAAACCATCTTCATCGCTGCCTTAGGGGCCCGGTGGCCGCGGGATCTTGAAGCGCTTGCGTCTATAAACGGTGAACCAGATTTTTATACTCGTTTCAGTTGGTAGCACACGGTGCCTTGTATGTCCCTGAGCACAACCGTTGCCTTAGCTATGGCGGGTCCTCCACTAGCGTTGTTAGGAGCTGTTGGGTCCGCAATAGGCACGGCTATAGCTGGATCAGCAGGGGTTCCGGTGGCTGCTGAGGATCCTATGCAGAGGGGTAGGATACTGATGCTGGCTGCGCTGCCCATGACGCAGACGTTCTACGGATTCATATTCATGTTCATGGCCTTCACCCACGTGCTGAGCCTAGGATCCTCGCTGAGCCTCGGAGGAGCCTACGCTATGGTTGCGCTAGGGCTCGTGGTTGGGCTAATAGAGTTGTTCTCAGCTATATGGCAGGGGAAGGTGTGTAAGAGCGCTATAGCTATGCTGATAAAGACGCGCGGAGCGATCATGGGAATGGGGCTGATAATGGCTGTGTACGTCGAGCTGTTCGCGATCCTAGGCATGGCCTTCGGCATAATGGCTCTGTTCACGTGGGTGAAATGAGCTCCGCTACCCTAGGCTCGATGGATAGGCTTAGGGAGGCTGTGCTAGCTAAGGCTAGGGAGGAGGCTGAGCGGATCGTTAGGGAGGCTGAGGAGCGGGCTAGGAGGATAGTGGAGGAGGCTAGGGAGAGGAAGAGGAGGGAGATCGAGGAGGCTAGGAGGAGGCTCTACGAGGAGGTTGGGTACGAGGCTAGGATAGCTGAGGCTAGGATAAGGGCTGCCCAGCTGATAGCTAGGGTCAAGAACGAGGTTCTCGAGGAGCTGCGCGCCAAGGTCATGGATAGGCTCTCGCGCTTAAGTGAGGGCGAGCGCAGGAGGAGCGTGGAGAAGCTGCTTTGGGAGGCTCTGGGGAGCGGTGTTGTTGGAGATAGGTTTCGGCTCTACGTAGCTAAGAGGGATAGCGCTATCGCTGAGGATGTTGTTACGGCTACGGGGCTTAGGGATAGGGTTGCGGCGGTGGTTGGGAGGGAGGATATGGTTGGGGGAGTTATTATCGAGAGCGAGGATGGGTCTACTAGAGTTGATAATAGCTACTCGACGAGGCTCAGCATGGTTCTCAGGAGGAGGGCTGGGGAGATATCTAGAGCTCTCTTCGGAGGGTAGCAGATGCCTAGCCTGCTAGATAGGGATCCGTTCGAGAGCTACCTAAGGGCTGTAGAGGCTAAGCTTCCTAGCCTCGAGCAGTCCCTACGAGCACTAAGGGATAGGGATGCTGATGAGCTGTACGCTAGCGCTGTAGCTGGAACGATTCTCGAGCCCGTTATAGATAGGGGGCTCGAGGAGAGGTGGGGCCTGAAGCTCGTTGAGGAGAGGGTTTGGGATGCTGTGGCGGAGATGTATAGGGAGATCCGCGAGTGCGCGCCATCTAGCTACGCACCTGTTCTAGAGGCCTTCGAGGCACTGATAGACCTAGAGAACCTAGGTAGGATATTCAGCGGGGTCGAGATCCCAGAGAAGCTGGTTCCGCTAGGCCCCCTAAGGAGCTGCCTAGCTAGGGAGAGCGCTAGCGTCGAGAGGTGCCTCAGCGAGTCGTCTCTAGCTAGGTACGTGGAGACTGATCAGCTAGCTAGGGCTCTCAGCAGCCTAGACGACCTGCTGTATGTATACGTGTACGCTAGGCTCTCCATATACCGAGACCTCCTTAGCTACTTCGAGAGCGTTGGCGCTGATCTACCGGTTATCGAGAGCGTTCGAAACATGCTCGTAGCCGAGGTCGCTCACATCAACTCCTTCTGCTCGCTATCCAAGTGCCCCGAGTCTATCCACAGGGGTGTTAGGGACGCTCTAGGGATAGATGCGTCTAGAGCTAGCGACCTAGCTAGGTCGAGAGCTGGGGAGGAGCTCGTCGAGGCTATCGAGAGGGGGAGGGAGGCTAGGGATAGCGTTGAGGAGCTAGAGGCTATCAACGAGAGCGCTATCAGCCCGCTGCTAAGCGTTGGGGAGGGGCCAGAGCTCCTCCTAGCAGTGCTCAGGCTTCTATACATAGGCTCGAAGCTCTCGCTAGCAGCCTACGCGCTCAAGGAGGGGATGCTGAGTGTCTAGGCCCCCTAGACTTAGGGTAGCCTTCGTCTGCCGGCCAGAGCTAGCGCCGTTCGCTGAGGCTATGGGCATAGACCTGGTCGTGGAGGCGTCGAGCGAGGAGGAGGCTAGGAGGGCTATCGAGGAGCTGAGCTCGAGGAGCGATGTAGGCGTAATACTGGTGCAAGCATCTATATACCCTAGGGGCGTAGCTACCCAGCGCCTCTACCCAATAGCAACACCTTTTCCAGGCCCTGGTGAGGAGTCCTTGACTAGCCCCGAGAGGATGTACAAGCCCTTGATTCGTAGGTACGTAGGTGTAGAGGTCCAGCTTCCTTCGGGTGGTGAGAGTGGGTCGAGCGGGTAGAATATACCGTATAGCTGGCCCCCTCGTGGTTGCTGAAGGGCTAGAGGGGTGCATGGTCTACGAGGTTGTCGAGGTTGGTGAGGAAGGGCTTCTAGGAGAGGTCATAGGTATTCAGGGGGATAAGGCGTTCATACAGGTCTACGAGGATACCACGGGGCTAACCGTAGGGGAGAAGGTTGTTGGCACCGGAAAGCTGCTATCGGCAGAGCTAGGTCCAGGGCTCATAGGCTCTATATACGATGGGCTTCAGAGGCCCGAGAAGGCTATTGCCGAAGCCCTCAGAGACATATTCATAAGGAGGGGAGTTAGGCTAAACGCACTCCCAAGGGATAGGAGGTGGCACTTCACCCCATCTAAGGAGGTTAGGATTGGGGATAGGGTCGAGCCTGGAGACGTTCTTGGTCTAGTTAGGGAGACTCCCATTGTTGAGCACAGGATAATGGTTCCGCCGGGTATTAAGGGGGTTCTCAAGTGGCTTGCTCCAGAGGGTGACTACAGCATCGAGGAGACGATCGCTGTAGTGGATACTGGAGGCGGGGAGAAGGCTGAGGTCAAGATGTATCAGGTGTGGCCTATTAGGAGGCCAAGACCCTTCTCTAGGAAGCTAGAGCCTAGCGAGCTGTTCGTAACGGGGATAAGGATCATAGACTACATGTTCCCGCTGGCTAAGGGAGGCAAGGGAGCTATTCCAGGTGGCTTCGGCACGGGCAAGACCGTTACGCTGCAGCAGGTAACTAAGTGGAGCCACGCCGACATCGCTATCTACGTTGGCTGCGGCGAGAGGGGTAACGAGATGGCTGACGCGCTGTACACCTTCAGGAGGCTGATGGATCCGAGGAGGAATAGGCCCATGATGGAGAGATCCGTGTTCATAGCGAACACGAGCAACATGCCCGTAGCCGCTAGAGAGACTAGCGTCTTCCTAGGTGTTACGATAGGCGAGTACTTCAGGGACATGGGCTACGACGTGATCATGGTCGCGGACTCTACGAGCAGATGGGCCGAGGCGATGAGGGAGATCAGCGGTAGGCTCGAGGAGATGCCTGGCGAGGAGGGGTTCCCAGCATACCTATCGTCTAGGCTAGCCGAGTTCTACGAGAGGGCTGGGCACGTAGAGTGCCTAGGCAAGCCCTCTAGGAGGGGGAGCCTAACGATCATAGGAGCTGTCTCGCCGCCAGGAGGAGACTTCAGCGAGCCCGTGACACAGTCGACTCTTAGGTACGTGCAGTGCCTCTTCGCCCTAGACTATAACTTGGCTACGCGCAGGCACTTCCCAGCAATCAACTGGCTAATTAGCTACAGCCAGTACATACCCTTCGTAGCTAGGTGGTGGGACGAGTTCACTAAGGGCGAGTGGAGCAGGTTCAGGGCTACAGCCATGGCCCTCCTCCAGCGAGAGGCTGAGCTACAGGACATAGTTAGGCTCGTTGGCCCCGAGGCGCTTCCCGAGGAGGATAAGCTAGCTCTAGAGGCCGCGAGGATGATTAGGGAGGGCTTCCTCTACCAGGACGCGTTCGATCCGTACGACACCTACTCTCCACCGCAGAGGAGCCACGCGATAATGAAGGCTGTGATGAGGTTCTACGAGAGGGCTAGGGAGGCTCTATCCAAGGGAGTTCCAGTATCTAAGATATTCTCGCTACCGATAAGGGTAAGGATAGTTAAGCTGAGGACTAGGCCCACGGAAGAGATAGTGAAGAACCTAGACTCGATACTTAGGGAGATAGACGAGGAGTTCCAGAAGTTGTTTAAGAGTTCCTCTGGGTGATGCCCTTGTCTAGGCTAGCTATAGTCGAGACGAGCCGAACCGTAGGAGCTAGGGGATCGCTGCTATTCGTGAGGAGCGTACCCGGCGTTAGGTACGGCGAGATCGTCGAGGTAGCTCTCGAGGGTGGGGAGACTAGGCTTGGGCAGGTAATAGATGTGAGTAGGGATGTCACTATAGTGCAGGTCTTCGGAGGAACATCAGCTATCGCTCAGGGGAGGACGATTGTTAGGTTCCGTGGAGAGACCCTTAGGATACCAGTATCCCTAGACATGCTGGGGAGGATATTCGATGGGTTGGGTAGGCCCATAGACGGTGGACCTCCGATCGTGCCGGAGGACTACATGGATATCCAGGGAGCTCCGCTAAACCCAGCCCTTAGGCTACCGCCTAACGAGCCTATAGAGACCGGTATCTCGGTTATAGACGGTTTGCTAACGCTGATCAGGGGGCAGAAGCTACCGATCTTCAGCGGCTCGGGGCTACCCCACAACAGGTTGGCTATGCAGATCGTTAGGCAGGCTAGGGTTAGGGGAACCGAGGAGAGGTTCGCTGTGGTCTTCGGAGCTATTGGGGTTACTCACGAGGAGGCTACATACTTCCTAAACGAGTTGAGGAGAATGGGCGCGCTCGATAGAACCATAGCCTTCATAACCACCGCTGCAGCGCCAACCGTTGAGAAGCTAGCCCTTCCAAGAGTCGCTCTAACAGCTGCCGAGTTCCTCGCATGGAAGCACGACATGCACGTCCTAGCCATAATAACGGACATGACCAACTACTGCGAAGCCCTTCGAGAGATCTCAGCAGCTAGAGAAGAGGTTCCTGGCAGGAGAGGGTACCCAGGCTACATGTACACAGACCTAGCCACGATATACGAGAGGGCTGGTAGGGTAGAGGGGAAGAAGGGTAGCGTAACCATCATGCCCATCCTAACCATGCCCGACGACGACATTACCCACCCCATCCCCGACCTAACGGGGTACATAACCGAGGGCCAGATCGTGCTATCGAGAGAGCTATGGAGGAAAGGCATCTATCCACCCGTAGACGTATTCCTAAGCCTATCCAGGCTGATGAAGGACGGCATAGGCCCAGGCAAGACTAGAGAGGATCACAAGGAGGTGTTTAGCCAGCTCATAGCTGCCTACAGCGAGGGCCAGCACATAAGGGAGCTCGTCATGATCGTAGGCACCGAGAGCCTAACCGAGAGAGACAAGAAGTACCTAGAGTTCGCCGACCAGTTCGAGAAGAGGTTCATCAACCAGGGAGAGAGGGAGAGGAGAAC